>NZ_JAMYKV010000074.1:0-22986 GCF_040317535.1 Mesorhizobium sp. M1409 | reverse complement strand
CAAAGCATCCTTCAAAGAATCAGATGCTCTCGACAGATTCAGCTCCTAAACCCCTTGTCACGCGTTAACTCACCCGATTGCCCTGCGCACAGGGCCTGCCGGGCTTGACTTTCCAGGCGCGTTCTTTATGTGTCGCGCCAAGTTTCCCGCGTCCGGGTGTTTCCCCGTGCTCCAGCGGCCAAAACTCCACGAACAAACGGACTGATATCATGGCCAAAGCCGCAAACATCAAGATCAAGCTTCTGTCGACCGCCGATACCGGTTTCTTCTATGTGACCAGCAAGAACAGCCGCACCAAGACGGACAAGCTGTCGTTCCGCAAGTACGACCCGGTCGCCAAGAAGCACGTCGAATTCAAGGAAACCAAGATCAAGTAATCTGGGTTTCCTTCTGCAATGCCGAAACGCCGCCCAATGGGCGGCGTTTTTGTTTGTAACCAATTGATTTCATTAAATCCGCACACAGAGTCCAGCCAAAAGGATTGACCGTTCACCATGGTTGCGGCACCCTTGGTCGTGGGCTGGCAGGGGTGTCATGAACAAGGCCCCTACGGATGTCGAAGAAGTTGAAAGCTGCAATCATTGCAGCCCTTGTTGCCCTGGTTGCGGGCATTGCCGCCAGCAACGGGCTGATAAGCCAGCAGACGGCCGATGAGATCAAGGCCAGGACTGACGACGCTTTGACTGAGGAGGCAGCCCAGCCTGCTCCGCAACCTGAACCGGATAGTCCCTCGGCACCTTCCACGGGACCTGCGCCAGCTTCGAGTCCGCCTGCCGCGGGACTGCGGCAAGGGTCTCAACAGGGTCAATGAAAAGCCGCGCAAGGCGGGCTTCTGTCGTGCGTGCGTGCGATGAAGTGGTCAGGCCGGAAGGAGCGCTTCGCCTAAAATCATGGGTTGCGCACCGCGCACGTTTCCACGTGCCGCGCGCCATACACCTCGCACCATCACCAAGCCTGCGGACTGTATCGTTCTAACACAATCGCAAATTGGTAGACTCGCACGATGGATAGGCAGTTAGTTTCAGCGTCATGCTAAAAGGGGGGAAATGCCTCGAACTGGGAGAGAAACGATGTCCATTCAAAAAGGTGACTATCGAACCAACAGAGCCGACTACGCGATTGCCGCGACGCATGGCGGAGTGACCGCCGAAGACAGCGTTCGAGCCGAGATTCTGGCAAGAAGAAAGAAGTCCCTGTGGCTAAAAGAGCGGCGATCAGCCAAGTCTGCCGAGAATCCAATGGACAGTTCACCGCTGCCCAAAAGAAGCCCTCGCGGTTAGACGCCACTGCCGCCCTCCGCGATCGCACCATAACCACACATCATCGACTCGCTCACTTGCAGACGCAGCCGGCGGTATTGACCTCTCGCGCGGCGGCTCTAATTCGTGACGAAATGGCTTCCGTTCTTTTTAGAAGACGGCAGGACTAAAGTCTTGCGCTCTACGCGCAAAGGTCTGAGGGGTCCTGTTAGGTTCCGGAAATGTCCGTTGGACGTTCCGTTACTTTAGGTAATTGAGATGTAGTGCTCCCTTATATTTCCCAACCGGCATCTGTGCCTGGCCGCGGCCGTTCATAATCCGCGGGCTTGCCGTTCAGCAGGCTCATTGCCTGTATAGATCGCTGTGCAACCGGTCGATCGCTTCCCAGGTGCCCTCAGCCCGGGCTGAGGTCCCTCAGCCGATGCGATCACCGCTTTTCGGATCGAACAGATGCAGCGACGCCGGATCGGCCGCCAGCCGTACCAGGTCGCCGGGCTTCACGCCGGCACGACCCATGGCAAAGACGCAAAGCTGCTGGCTGGCCAGCTTGACGTAAAACTGGGTCGAAAGCCCAAGCGGCTCCACCACCCCCACCTCGCCCTTCAGCGCACCGTCATCCGCCAGCCGGATATGCTCGGGCCGCAGGCCGATGGTGACGGTGTCACCGTCCTTCAGCGGCAGGCCTTCCGGCAGGCGCAGTGCCTGCCCGTCGGCCAGCACGGCCTCCGAGGCACCGCCATTGCGAACCGTCGCCGGCAGAAAATTCATGCCGGGTGAACCGATGAAACCGGCGACGAACATGTTGGCCGGCCGGTCATAGAGATCGAGCGGCGCGCCGACCTGCTGGATCAGCCCGTCATGCATGACGACGATCCGGTCGGCCATGGTCATCGCCTCGATCTGGTCGTGCGTGACGTAGACGGAGGTGGTCTTCAACTGCTGGTGCTGCGCCTTGATCTCGGCGCGCATATGGACGCGCAGCTTGGCGTCGAGGTTCGACAATGGCTCGTCGAACAGGAAGACCTTAGGATCGCGCACGATGGCGCGGCCCATGGCGACGCGCTGGCGCTGGCCGCCGGAGAGCTGCCGCGGCAGGCGCTGCAGGAAAGTGTCGAGCCCGAGCCGCTTGGCCGCGCCGTCCACCCTCGCGTCGATCGTCGCCTTCTCCGCCTTCTTCAGCAGCAGGCTGAAACCCATGTTCTTCGACACGTCCATATGCGGATAGAGCGCATAGGACTGGAACACCATGGCGATGTCGCGGTCCTTCGGCGCGACGTCATTGACCAGTCGCTCGCCGATGCGTATTTCGCCGCCGGAAGCCTCTTCCAGCCCGGCGATCATGCGCAAAAGCGTGGACTTGCCGCAGCCTGACGGCCCGACCAGGACGACGAATTCGCCATCGGCGATTTCAAGGTCGACCGCGTGCAGGACACGGACGGCGCCATAATCCTTGCGAACCTTTTCGAGCGTAACAGAGGCCATCGATCTATCCTTTGACGGCGCCGGCAGTCAGGCCGGTGACGAGATAGCGTTGCAGGAAGGCGAAGAAGATGCAGACCGGGATCAGTGCCAGGATGGATGCCGCCATCATCTGTCCCCAGTCGACGGCGAACTTGCCGATGAAGGTAAGCAGGCCGACCGCGAAGGTCTTCTGGTCATCACTGGAAATCAGCATCAGCGCGAACAGAAGCTCGCTCCACGCGGCTGTGAAGACGAAGCCGAGCGTCGCGCCCATGCCGGGCAGCGTCAGCGGCACGATCACCTTGCGCATAGCCTGCGCACGGGTGCAGCCATCGATCATCGCTGCCTCTTCCAGGTCCTTTGGAATGCCGTCGAAGAAGGACTGCATCAGGAAGGTGGCAAAGGCCGTGTTGAAGGCGGTGTAGATGATGATCAACCCGGTCAGGCTGTTGATCAGCCCGATTTGCCCCATCACGCGGTAGATCGGTGGAATGACCATCACCAGCGGAAAAGTCTGGGTCAAAAGCAACATCAGCGCCAGTGCTGCCTTGCCGCGAAAGGTGAAGCGCGACATGGCATAACCGGCAAGCGTGGCGATGATTGTCACCAGTGCGGCCGTTGAGACCGAGACGATGACGCTGTTGAGGAAATAGCGCGGGAAATCGGTGGCCTCGAGCACGGTGACGAAATTCTGCAGCGTCATGTGCGACGGCCAGAAGGTGATGCCTTCGGAATAGAGAAGCCGCTCCGGCGTGATCGAGATCTTCAGCGTCCAGTAGATCGGGAACAGGGCAAAGAGCACGTATGCCGCGATCGCCGCGTAGAGGCCGATGCCGCCGAAGATGCGCTGCGAGGTTGAACGTCCTGCGATCATCAGACGTGCCTCACCAGCGTGCGGCGGATGCCGATCAGCGCGATCGCATAGGCGATGAGCAGGACGAGCAGCAGCACGGCCACCGCCGAGGCATAGCCCTTGTCCAGCGACTTGAAGGCGCTGACATAGATGTAGACAGGTACCGTGTTGGTCGAGCCGGCTGGTCCGCCCTCGGTCATGACGAAGATCAGGTCGGCGAAGGTGGCGATCCAGATGGTGCGCAACATGACAGTGATGGCGATGGTCGGCGCCAGGAACGGCAGCGTCACCTTGGTGAAGCGCTGCCAGGGCGAAGCGCCATCGATGGCCGCCGCCTCATGCAGTTCCGACGGGATCGACTTCAGCGCCGCCAGGAGCGTGATGGCGAAGAACGGAATGCCGAACCAGACATTGGCGATGATCGGCCCCCACATGGCCGTCGAAGGATCGGACAGCACATTGGTCGGCTCGGCCTTCAGCCCCAATGCAAACAGCCAGTGCGGCAACGGCCCAATGATCGGATTGAACAGCCAGGCCCAGGTCAGACCCGACAGGAAGGACGGCACCGCCCAGGGCAAGAACACCAGGGCCTGTACCACCTTGCGGCCGCGAAACGGCTTGTCGAGCAGCAGCGCCAGGCCGAGCCCGAGGAAGAACTGGAAGAACAGGCTGGCGACGGTCCACCACAAGGTGTTGACCAGCGCCTGCCCCAGCACCTGATCCGACAGCATCGCCTGATACTGCCCAAGCCCGACATATTCAGACTTGAAAGCCGAGAATTTGCGGAACGAGTAGCTGATGCCGATGACCAGCGGCACCAGAAGCACCACGACCAGCAGGATGATCGCCGGGCTGAGGTAGAGCCACGGCTCGATTGCGGCGTGGGATAGCCGCTTGCGACGCGGCTTGCCGGCGGATCGTATTTCGGACACGGCATAGGTCATTGGCTGCGGATCGTCTCCTGGAGCGGCGTCGGGACAGCGTCCTTCTCCCCGTTTCACGGGGAGAAGATGCCGGCAGGCAGATGAGGGGCAGCGCGAACCTATCGAGGCGTAGCGCCGCCCCTCATCCGGCCCTATCGGGCCACCTTCTCCCCGTGAACGGGGAGAAGGAAGAAAAGGCGCTTACTTCTTGTTCTTCGCCAGCCAGTCCTGCTGTTCCTTGGTCAGGAAGGCAGCCCATTGATCGGCGACTTCCTTGGCCGTCTTCTCGCCGAGCAGCACTTCCTGGAAGTTCTTGATCGCCACCTGGTCGACGAAATTGCCGAGGTTCTCCAGATGCGTCGGCGGGGTCACCATTTCATATTTGGAGCTGTCGCTCAGCTCCGTGAACCAGCCCTTGAACTGCTCGGTCTTGAAATGGGGATCCTGGTCGGCACCGTTGTGGATCGGGACGACGCCGACTTCCTTGGCCCATTCCAGATTGTCCTTCGGCGAGAGCAGCGTCGCCATCAGCTTCCAAGCATCGTCCTTGTGCTGCGAGTTGGCAAACATCGCCCAGCCGGCATAGCCGAGCGTCGGATAGGACTTGCCGCTCGGCCCGACCGGCAATGGCGCCACGGCGAAGTCGTCGGCGCTCATCTTGTCGGCGATGCCGAGCAGCGCGTCCGGATCCTGGTTGAGCATGGCGCAAGTGCCGGAATAGAAGCCGGTGACCGTTTCGTTGAAACCCCAGCTCACCGCATCCTTCGGCGCCAGGCCGTCCTTGTACATGTCGGCCAGCATCTGCAGGCCCTTGACCGAGCCTTCCTCGTTGATGGTCGAGGTGCCGTCCTCGTTGAAGTAGCCACCCTTGCCGGCGGCGATGTTCATGAACATGTGCATGCCGTTGAAGGCGCCCGGCCCACCGCGCAGGCAGTAGCCGTATTTGCCCGGGATCGCGGAAATCTTCTTGGCATCGGCAACGAAATCATCAAGCGTCGCCGGCGGGCCATCGAGACCGGCCTCCTTGAACAATTTCTTGTTCCAGAACAGCGCGTTCACATAGTAACCGTAGGGGATCATGAACTGGGTGTTGTTGACGGTTGAGCCGAACTGCTTGGCGCGGTCGCCGAGCGTCTTGGCGTCGTCCCATTTGGCCATATAGGGGCCGAGATCCTCGAGCTGTGCGTTGTTGGCATAGAGGCCCATCCAGCGTTCCGGCATCTCGACGATGTCGGGCGTATCGCCGGCCTGCACCATGGTCAGGAATTTCTCAAAGGCCTGGCCCCAGGGCAGCGAGATCAGCTCGACCTTGACGCCCGGATTGGCCGTTTCGAACTCGGCGATCTGCTTTTTCAGGAATTCGGTGCGCGGCGGGCTGGTGATGACTTCGACCATTTTCAGGGTCGAATCGGCCAGCGCGCCTCCGGCGGAAATCGCCAGCCCTGCAACGGTGGCAAGCATGACGGTCAGTTTTTTCATGTTCAAGACTCCCATTTTGAACCCGCTTGTTATTTTCTGGCTTTTTCGAAGGCTTGGGCGACATCCGCCCATAGGTCTTCGACACTCTCCAATCCGACATTGAAGCGGATGGTTCGGGGGCTGACGCCGAAGCGCGCCATCGAATTCAGGCCCGGCGTTTGCTCGAGCGACGCCTTGGCCGGTACGACCAGGCTTTCATGCCCGCCCCAGCTGACGCCGATGCGGAAATATTTCAGCGCGTCGACGAAGACCGGGATGTCGATGTCGTCCGTCACCTCGAAGGAGAACAATCCGGCATAGCCCGCCAGCGTCGCCTTGCCCGGATGGTTCGAATAGACGGGGTGGTTGACCCGCTCGACGTTGCCATGCGCCTTCAGTCGTTCGGCGATGGTCAGGCCGCTCTTCATGTGATGCGGCAGGCGCAGCCGCAGCGTTCGCAGGCCGCGCAGCAGCAGCCAGGCCTCGAACGGCGACAGCTTCCCGCCGAGATAGGAGTAGGTCTGCTCGTTGATGTGCTTGATATGGGCGGCCGAGCCCGCCACGACGCCAGCTACGGTATCGCTGTGGCCGCAGAGATATTTCGACGCCGAGTGCAGCACCAGGTCGACGCCATGCGTGATCGGCTTCTGGAACACCGGCGTCGCCCAGGAATTGTCGATGGTGGTGACGATGCCCTGCTCCTTGGCCAGCCGCGTCAGATGCGCGATGTCCTGCAGCTCGAACATCATCGAGGTCGGACTCTCCAGATAAAGCAGCTTGGCACCGGGAAGTGCCGCCGCCACCGCATCCGGGTCGGAGCCATCGACATAGTCGACCTTGATGTTGAGCCGCGGCAACAGCCGCTCGAACAGCCGGTAGGCGTCGCCATAGCAGTTGCGCACCGCCACGATGCGCTCACCCGCACCGACAAAGGCAAGCACCGTGGCGCTGATCGCCGCCATGCCGCTGGAAAAGCCGCGCGCTGCCTCGGCACCCTCGAGCGCAGCCACACGCGCCTCGAACTCCATCACCGTCGGATTGTCGCCGCGCGAATAGATCGGCTGCTTTCGTTTGCCGGCAAAGGTGTCGGCCATTTCGGCATAGCTGGCGAAGGTGAACAGCGAGGTCTGGTAGATCGGCGGCACCACGGCACCCCCGGGGAACGGCTCGTCATGCGCCAGCATTGTCGCTGCCTCGGCAAGATAGTCGTGATCGAAGCCCGATGGATGCTCGTTCATGTCTGGCTCGAAAGTTTGAGTTTGGCGGCACCGCGCTTCAAATCGTCCTCGACGGTGGCGATCAGCTTGAGCGCCTCGGCGCGGGCGCCCTGCGGGTCGCGGGCGGCGATGCGTTCGTAGATGGTGCGGTGATAGGGAAAGCTGGCATGGCCGAAATCGCGCACGCCGAGCGGATGCTCCCAGAAGCGGTGAAACAATTCGTGCATGGCGGCGATGATCTGCTCGAACAGCGGATTGCCCGAGACCCGATAGATCGCCTGGTGGAACTCCCAATCCTCTTCCGACGACATGCCTTCGCGCGTACGGAACGCCTGCTCCATGATGTCGAGCTTGCGCGCGATCTCGGCGATATCGGTCTGGCTGGCGCGTTCGGCGCAAAGGGCCGCGGCCTCCGCTTCCAGCGCGCGGCGGATCTCCAGCGTCTGCATCAGGCTGCTGAAATCATTGCCGCCCGCCAGCGTCAGCGGCATGTGCAGCATGTCGGGCGAGACGGCCGCCTTGAGATAGGTGCCGCTGCCTTGCCTACGCTCGACGAGGCCGAGCCCTTCCCAGCGTGTCAGCGCCTCGCGCACAGTGTTGCGGCTGACTTTCAGCCGCTCGGCCAGAATACGCTCGGTTGGAAGCCGCTCGCCGGGCTGCAAGGCTTCGGCGCGAACGAAGCCCACCAACGCCTTCAGCACGGCGTCGTCGCGCGCCGTGGTCTGAATGGGTGGCAGGCTGTTCTGGTCCACATCAACTCCAAGTGGTCCAATGGTCCAACCAATTTCTGCACAGATGAAAGACCCTGTCAATTGCTTGTCAGGAGACCCATTCCTTTTTCAGGCTGTTGACGGGTTGCGACAATCCGTTTCAGGAGTCAGCCAACTCCGGCCTTCCAACCCACAGCAGCAGGCGGTCCGAACCAAGCGGTCAGCGCGTCCAGCAGCGCGTGCGGAACGGCTGTCACCGTGCGGTCTCGAAACAATATCCGGATTTTCACACGCAAAAACGCAGAGCTCCGTGCTTTGGCACGGAGCTCTGCTGTTCTTTTGGAAAGAAGGGGGCCGGTCGGCGTTTGGCAGCGGTACGAGGAGGCCACTATGTGCCAGCGCCGGCCGGCCGACCCCACGGACCCAGGAGATGCGGCGGACCTGAGCATCATGGGGTATTCTGGAGATCGGAGCCGGTTGTCTATCCTCGTGCCGGCTTCGTCTTGGCCTTCACACTTGCTCAAGAGCTTATGAAAATCAACAGTTTCTTAACCAAGGCTCGCGAATCGCTTGGATTAAGGTAAACGGGTAACCCTGTCGGCTTGACTGGATAATTGGGGCTGAACCGGTTACGCCGCCTTGGCAACGACGCGGTTGCGGCCGCCGCTCTTGGCTTCGTAGAGCGCGAGGTCGGCACGCTTCATCAGCGCCGCCACCGTATCCACGCCCTTCAGCACCGACGACACGCCGACGCTGACGGTGACTTCGATCGTCTTGCCGTCCTGACCGACGGCAAAAGGCGCCTGGGCAATTTCGGCGCGAATGCGTTCGGCCACCTTCTCGGCCACCGCACCCTCGGTGTCCGGCATCACCACGACGAACTCCTCGCCGCCAAAACGGCAGGCAAGGTCGATACCCCTGACATTCTTGCGCAGCCGTCGCGCAAATTCCCGCAACACCTCGTCGCCGCCGTCATGGCCGTGCGCGTCATTGATCGCCTTGAAACGGTCGAGGTCGGTGATCATCACCGACAGTGGCCGGCGCCGTGCCACGGCGCGATCGAACAGCGTCTGCAGATGGCTGTCGAGATAGCGGCGGTTGTGCAGCCCGGTGAGGCCGTCGGTCACCGCCATTTCGATGGTCTGGGTGACGCTGGCACGCAGCTGGTCGTTGTAGCGTTTGCGGCGCACCTGGGTACGCAGCCGCGCCGTCAGCTCCTGCTGGTCGATCGGCCGCATCAGATAGTCGTTGATGCCGAGTTCGAGGCCGCGGATAATGCGTTCCTCCTCGCCCTCCTCCGCCAAAAGAATGATCGGCACGAAGCGGGTGCGATCCAGCGAGCGCAATTGCGAACAGAGCCTGAGCGGATCGAAATCGGCGAACGCCGTCGAGATCATCACGCATTCATAGGACGTCTCGGCGGCTTGGAAGAAGCCGGCGTGCGGATCGCTGGAGATATCGAGATCGGCGCGGTCGCGCAGCATCTTTTGGATGCGCTCGACGGATGATTTGCGCTCGTCGATCAAAAGCACTTTCGGCATCGTGTCCTCGGACGCGAAATTGCGGCTGAGCAACTCTTCGATGCCGATATTGCGTGTCGTCGAGGCGCGCAGCCGCAACTCGTCGGTCAACGACTTCAGGCGGACCAGGCTCTTGACGCGCGTCATCAGTTGCAGATCGTTGGCCGGCTTGGTCAGGAAGTCGTCGGCCCCGGCCTCGAGCCCGCGCACGCGGTCGGAAACCTGGTCGAGCGCGGTGATCATCACCACCGGAATGTGCGATGTCGCCGGATCGCTCTTAAGCCGCCGGCAGACCTCGAACCCGTCCATGTCGGGCATCATCACGTCGAGCAGCACGACATCGACCTTGCCGTTCTCGCAGGTCTCGATCGCATCCGGCCCGTTGGTGGCGGTCAGCACCTCGAAATATTCGGCCAGCAGCCGGACTTCCAGCAGCCGCACATTGGCAGGGATGTCGTCGACGACGAGGATCCGCGCAGTCATTTCACAAGGCTCCGGCTCGGCTGGAAGGGTACATCACGCATCACCCAGATAGGATTTGATGGTCTCGATAAAACGCGGCACCGAGATCGGCTTCGAAATATAGGCCTCGCAGCCACCCTGGCGGATGCGCTCCTCGTCGCCCTTCATCGCGAAGGCGGTCACCGCGATGACCGGGATGACGTGCAACTCGTCGTCCTCCTTCAGCCATTTGGTCACCTCCAGCCCCGACACTTCAGGCAGCTGGATATCCATCAGGATGAGATCCGGCCGGTGCTGGCGCGCCAGATCGAGCGCTTCCAGACCATTGCGGGTGCGCACGGTCTCGTAACCGCTTGCCTCGATGAGGTCCCGAAAGAGCTTCATGTTGAGCTCATTGTCCTCGACGATCATGACCTTCTTCGGCATCGATATCCCGTCCCGGTCGTCCTTCCGCTCGAAGGCGACCGTCATGCACCCAAGTCCAGACGCACCAAACCCTGCTTCACTTTACGGCAATATCATTGACGAAACGGAAATCCGCGGCTGGAAAACAGCGCGAATTCCACTCCGTCCCCCGCGCGTCCAAAGGGCGCGCCACGCTCTAATGGCTTGCCGCAACCAACTCTTGCCATTACTGCGGGAGAGACTCATTCCACACACCGAAGGTAGTGATGGCAAACGCAGCGTCAATGCGCGAAGAGGCGGAAACCATTGCCGTGAAGGCCCTGGGCTTCGTCGCCTCCGATCCGGAGTTGTTGCCCCGCTTTCTGGCAATCACCGGCATAGAGGCGCATTCGATCCGCAAAGCCGCCAGCGAGCCGGGTTTCCTGGCCGGTGTCCTGCAGTTCATTCTCGCCCACGAGCCGACGCTGATGCGCTTTGCCGAGGAAACCGGCACGCCGCCGGCTGCCGTCGGCAAGGCCTTGCGGGCGCTGCCGCTAGGTGGCGACAACCACGAGCATTCCATATGAGCGATGATCCTGAAACCGCGCGCCAGATCGAGGAACTGGTGGCTGACGACCGCCCGCTGCTGGTGCTTGACGTCGACGACGTCTTGCTCGAATTCATCCGCCCGTTTCCGAATTTTCTCAGGGCGCGCGGCTATGACCTCACGCTGGCTTCCTTTCAGCTGACCGGCAACATCGCCGAAACGGCGAGCGGCCGCCTGATCGAACAGCCTGAAGTCACCGCACTTCTGGGTGATTTCTTCGACGCGCAGGCCGACTGGCAGAGCATCACGGAAGGTGCTGCGGAAGCCTTGGCAGGGCTTGGCGACCGCGCGGAAATCATCTTGCTTACGGCTATGCCGCATAGACACCGAGCCGTGCGCCGCGCCCACCTAGATGCCCTCGGGGTGAGCTACCCGCTTCTGACCACCGAAATGGCAAAGGGGCCGGCCGTGGCCAAGCTTCGCGGCAAGGCCCGCCGGCCGGTCGTCTTCGTCGACGATCAGCCGCGCAATCTGGCGTCGGTACACGATGCGGTCGCCGATGCCGAGCTGTTCCACTTGATGGCCGACAATTCGCTGCGCGCATTCCTGCCGCCCGTACCGGACGACGTCATCGTCGTCCAGGATTGGCGTGAAGCCGCCCCGAAGATCACGAACGCGCTTGGGCTCTAAAGCCCCGGCCCTCATGGCTTCAGTTTCGCGCCTGCCCCGCCGCTGTCGTCTCCGCTGTCATCGTCGCCGCCGTCACCATCATCCACACTGTCGTCGACGGCCGGATCGGCGGGCTTCAGCATGACGCCGTTGACGGTAACCGAACCATCGGCCTTGGCGTTGACGACCCATTCCAGCCGGCCATCGGGCAGTGCCTTGCCAAAACCTTTCGCCATGAGCGCAACGGGCACATATTGCGCCACCTCCGGTTCCGACTTTGCCGCCTCCTGCAGGCCTTCGATCATCTTGTCGAAGCCGGTGACATCGACCGTCACGTTTCCTTCGGGCTTTTCGCCGGGGAACGTCATCTCGCCCTCCAGCGCGATCTCCGTGTCCTTGTTCTTCACGGTGCTGTGGCCGAGCACGACCTTCGGCGTCTTGGCCATGAAGTCGGCTTTGAGCTGCTCGCCGAATTCAGGCGACAGCGGCGGATCCTGATTAAGATCAAAGGCTTCGATTGCCTTCTTCGCCATGCTGTCGAGATCGATATTGGCGCCGCCGAAGGTCAGGTCGATATCGGTGGGCATCAGCGCGGCGCTCCAACTCGGCAGAAGCTGCGGCGGCACGGTCAGCCCCGATGCCTTGATGCCATAGGTGATTTTACCGCTCTGGGCGACACCGTCGGTGCCGAACACGGTGGAGAGCTGGGTGGCGCCGAAATTGCCGACCGGGCTTTCCACCGCGAAATCCTTGAAGCCGTAGGTTCCCTCCACACGGTCCCAAAGCGGCAATGCCGCCCGCAGAAGCGATTTGAGTTGCGCCTGGTTGGCCTTCAGCGTTGCCTCGTTCTCATTGGCCACCGCAAATGCCAGGAGATCAAGCAACGGCTTTGTCCGCACGCCCTTGCCGCTGGCTTCAACCGACAGTTCCGGCGACCTGGTGGTGACCGGGAATTTCAGCCCGCTCTCGGGATCGTCGAAATTGATCGCCTCGACAAAACTCGACACCTTTTGCGAGCTTGTGAAATCGACGCCGCCGGTCGCGGACTTGCTCGCGGCAATAGTCGCGGTGCCGGCCCCAGTGCTGGCTTCCATATGCTGCTTGGTATCCTTCGATGCCATCGTCATGCCGGCGAAGGAGCTGGTGCCGCTGGTAAAAGCCGCCAGATTGGGATCGTAGACGCCCGAACCCTTGCCGTCCTTGATCGAAAACCGCGTGCTTTGCAGCCCCTCGGGCCCGTTGAACTCGAAGGAAGCGCTTTGCGAAAAGTCCATCGAGACATCCCAGGACCCATCGCTGCGCGGTTTGACCATCAGCGCATAGGGCGCGAAGTCGAATTTCACCAGCTTCTGGTCCGGAAACGATCCGGCAAGTGCCTTGAAATCAAACAGGATCTTGTAGGCATCGCCTTCGAGCGAAACCTTCACAATGCCTTTGTCGATCGCCTCCTTGCCGACATAGCGGGACAAGTCGTCGGACAATTGCTTCGCACCCTGGCTGTCAACGGTCTGACCGAAAGCAGGTGCACTCAACGCAAGGAGGAAAACGAATGGCAGGGCACGGTTCACGCGAATTCTCCGTTTTGGCGTAATGCATGTACCCAAAAGTGGGCCCCGGTTTTGGGAGAATGACATGCATAAACAAACAACCTAAAGCGCATGCGCTTTAGAAGGAACGTCCGTCTGGTATGAAATTACCGCTGCAACCGCAAGGTGAGATCGACCAAGCCACCCCGCGGAACGCCTCATCAAAGCACCAGTCGCATTAGTGGCCGACCCGCCTTGCGTTCCACAAGCCTCTCGAAACCGGCCTTCTCGAAGACTCGCGACGAGCCGACGAACAGGCCGATCGAACGCGAATCGCGAGACAGGTCTATCGGGCAGGCCTCGACCAGCCGGGCGCCGTTCTGGCGAGCGAAATCGATGCCGCCTTCGACCAGGCGGTGCGTTATACCCCTGCCGCGCGCCTTGCTGCGAATGAAGAAGCAGGAGATCGCCCAGACGGCCGGATCCGCGGCGTCGGCGGGATCGACCGGCGCCGATCCCCTGCCCTGATTGTTCCATTCGGGTACGTCGGCGCGTGGCCCGATCTGCATCCAGCCGACCGCCTGACCGTCCTCGAATGCCAGCAGACCCGGCGGCGGGCCGGCTTCGATGCGCGCCTTGATGTGGTCTTTGTTGCGTTCCCGGCTGCTTTCGCGGCGCACCGCCGGGGCCAGCCGGAAATGCGTGCACCAACAGCCATAGCAGGCGCCCTGCTTGCCGAAGAGGTCCTCGAAATCCGCCCATAGCGCGGGCGTCAACGGCGCTATGGTCGCGCTCATGCGTTCTCCCCAGACCACCCTTGTCGCTGGTCTTGCGCTGTCGTAGTATTGCGTTTGTTCTCTTTATGTTCCCACAAATGGCGGCTCCTGTCAACAATCCCCACCACGGTTTTTGCCGCGACTGTCTGACATTTCAGCGCAGTGAGACGCGCCGCTGCGAGCGCTGCGGCAGCCCCCGGCTTGCGCGTCATCCCGAGCTTTACCGGCTGCATCTGGCCCATATCGATTGCGATGCCTTCTACGCGGCGATCGAGAAGCGCGACAATCCGGCGCTCAAGGACAAGCCGTTGATCATCGGCGGCGGCAAGCGCGGCGTTGTCTCCACCGCTTGCTACATTGCCCGCATCCAGGGCGTGCGCTCGGCCATGCCGATGTTCAAGGCGCTCGAAGCCTGCCCCGAGGCGGTCGTCATCAGCCCCAACATGGAAAAATACGTGCGTGTCGGCCGCGAGGTGCGCGCCATGATGCAGGCCCTGACGCCGCTGGTCGAGCCGCTGTCGATCGACGAGGCATTTCTCGACCTCGCCGGCACCGAACGGCTGCACGGCCTGCCGCCGGCGGTGGTGCTGGCACGCTTTGCGTTGGCGGTCGAGAAGGAGATCGGCATCACCGTTTCGGCCGGCCTGTCCTATTGCAAGTTCCTCGCCAAGATAGCCTCCGACTTCCGCAAGCCGCGCGGCTTCTCGGTTATCGGCGATGCCGAGGCGGTCGGCTTCCTGGCGGTGCAGCCGGTGACCATGATCTGGGGCGTCGGCAAGGCGTTCAACGCCACGCTGGAGCGCGACGGCATCCGCACCATCGGCCAGCTTCAGAAAATGGATCGTGGCGACCTGATGCGCCGCTACGGCACGATGGGCGACCGGCTCTACCGGCTTTCGCGTGGCGAGGATGTCCGTCGCGTCGATCCGGATCAGGACGCCAAGAGCGTATCGGCCGAAACCACCTTCGACACCGACATCGCTTCGCTGAAAGAGCTGGTCGCGGTGCTGAGGGGCCTTTCGGAAAAGGTCTCGGCACGGCTGAAGAAATCCGGCATTGCCGGGCGCACCGTGGTGCTGAAGCTGAAGACCCAAGATTTCAAGCTGCGCACCCGTAACCGCCAGCTCGGCGACCCGACCCGGCTCGCCGACCGCATCTTTCAAACCGGGGTGGAGCTTCTGCGAAAGGAAACCGACGGCACGAAATACCGGCTGCTCGGCATCGGCGTCAGCGACCTCTCGGACGACGACAAGGCCGACCCGCCCGATCTGGTCGACGTCCAGTCGCGCAAGCGCGCCATGGCCGAAGGCGCCATCGATGCCCTGCGCGACAAGTTCGGCCGCAAGGCGGTGGAAACCGGCTACACATTCGGCAAGGGCCGTGATGCCTACCCGCCGGAACCCCTTGAGGAGTGACGCCGCATATCGCTGTGTTGAGTTTCAACTGCGCTGCAGGTCTATCCTGCTCGTCACCACGCTCTTGCCGGTTTTCGGATCGGTGTCGGTGACAGTCAGCCGCATGCCGTTCTCGCCGCGTTTCTCGACCCTCATCTGTGCCCTTCGGTCACCATTGACCTCCTTGGCCCAGCGGATGCCGAGATTGATCGCGTTGCCGGAGCGGCTGCCGTTGAGTTGCGCCGGCCCGGTACGAGAACCGACATAGGTGCCGCTATATTTGGCGCCGCTGGCTTTCAGATCCGCGCTGATGGCGCGCGTCACCACAATCAGTCCGCGGCACTTGCCGTCGAGCGACAATGAGGTCGACGTCGCGTTCGACTTGAAGTTACAAGACACATTCACCGTTGGCGCGTCCGTGGTCACCTTGACGATACCCTTGCCGGCGAAATCGCCCCTGAACGACTGGAGAAATTTGGCCTCGTCGGCATGCGCGGCGCCTGCCGCAACCAACAGACATCCAGCAAGGCCGAATTGCGCGAATAATCTCATCGAAACTCTCCTTGTCGATCTCGAAAAAGGTGGGACAGTTCACAACGCAGGCACGGCTGGCTACCCGGGCTCAACGCCCCTTGCCGTTTGAGGTTCCGCCCGCAACATGACTGTTTTGCAACATCCAGACTGTTGCGACTGGCCCAGAAGAATGCAGCGGCTAGCGATTGCGGCAGAAGCCTTGGCCTGCGACACAGCCGGCATGGTACCTACCCCCTCGATTCCAAAGGCCGCGTTCTGGATGGGGCTGTCGATCGCCTCGTTCCTGGCGATGTCGGTCGCCGGCCGCGCCACGACGGCCGAGCTCAACGTCTTCCAGGTGCTGGAGCTGCGCTCGGTGATCGGTTTTTTGATCCTCCTGCCGCTAGTGATGATGAGCGGCGGCTTTCCAGCCATGCGCACGCGGCGCCCCGTCGCTCATATCGGCCGCAACGTCATCCACTATACCGGCCAGGCGGCCTGGCTCTACGCGCTGACGCTGATCCCGCTGGCCGTGCTGATCTCGATCGAATTCACCACACCGATCTGGACGGCTATTCTGGCGGTGGCTTTTCTCGGCGAAAGGCTCTCGCGACCAAAGCTTGCGGCGATCGTGCTGGGACTGATCGGCGTGGTGATCATGGTGCGTCCTGGTGTCTCCTCGGTCGATCCGGGACACCTCGTCGTGCTCGGTGCCGCGGTCTGCTTCGGTATCTCCGTGGTCATGGTCAAGTCGCTGACGCGGACGGACAGCGTCGTGCGCATCATCTTCTGGATGCTGATCATCCAGTCGGTGGTCGGCCTCGTTCCGGCGCTCTATACGTGGCGCAATCCGCCGCTGGAGCTGTGGCCCTGGATAGTGCTGATCGCCTTCACCGGCATGTCGTCGCATTTCTGCATGGCCCGCGCGCTTGGCTATGCCGACGCGACCGTCATTTCGCCGATGGATTTCCTGCGCGTGCCGCTGTCGGCGCTGATCGGCTGGCTGCTCTATAGCGAGCAGATCGACGCCTTCACCGCGGGCGGCGCGCTGCTGATCCTGATGGGCAATCTGCTCAATCTTCAGCGAAGGACGATGAGGCCGGCCGACGTGGCGGCGTCATAACACCCCGCTGGTCAGTTTCCCTCGTCGGTATGTTTGAGAAGATGGCCTCTTGGAACCGGAAGCGGCCGGCGTGCGACCGTGATAGAGCTTGCGCAGCCGTCGCGCAGGCGCGTCATTGCCGGACTCTCTTGCAACCCATTCTTGTCCGCCGCTCTCATGACGATTGTGATGGCGTCCGCGGCGGGAACCGACCGGCGGACTGCCAGCCCGAAAGTACGGTGGTCACACCAGCTCCACTTCGACCACGCCCGGCACCGCTCGCATCGCCGAGGCGATCTGTGGGGAGATCCGGTAGCGGTTCGGCAGCTCGATCTCGATCTCCCCCTCGCCTTCTTCCTTGATCAAAACGAAGCTCACCTGGCCTTCGCCCCTGACGGCAAGCTGTCCAGCCAGCGTGTTGATCGGCGAGGCGTTGCGCACGAAAATGCGCAATGCCTTCTGGACGCGGCTTGCCTCGTCCTCCAGCGATTGTACCGAGTTGATACGCAAATTGACGCCTTCCGGCCTGTCCTCGGCCGCAACGGTGATAACGACGGAGCGGCCGGCTTCGAGCAGGTCGCGATATTGCGCCAGCCCTTCCGAAAACAGCACGGCTTCATACTGGCCGGACGTATCGGAAAAGGCGATAACGCCCATCTTGTTGCCGGTACGCGTCTTGCGCTCCTGCTTGGATGTTACCGTGCCGGCCAGACGGCCGGCGGCGGCACCGCGCTTGACGGCCGCCGAAAACTCGGCCCACGTCTGCACCCGCATCTTCTGCAGGGCCGCCTTGTACTCGTCGAGCGGGTGCGCCGAGAGATAGAAGCCGACCACCTGGAATTCACGGTGCAGCCGGTCGGCGGCGAGCCATGGCTCCGTCGCCGGCAGATTAAGTGCCTGCGACTGGGCGCCGAGTGAGGCGCCGAAAATGTCATGCTGTCCGGAAACCGCGTTCTGCTGCGCCAGCGACGCCAGCCCCATCATGCGTTCCACGCCCGCCATCATCGACGCGCGGTCGTGACCGAAGCAGTCGAGCGCGCCGGCCATGATCAGGCTTTCGAAGACGCGCTTGCCGACGATTTTCGGATCGACCCGCTCGCAGAAATCGGCGAGGTTCTTGAACGGCTTTTCGCCACGCTGGGCAACGATGTGCTCCACCGCCGCGTCGCCGACGCCCTTGAGCGCGGCCAGCGAATAGTAGATGCGGTTCTCACCGACCTCGAACGGGCGAAAACTCGATATCACCGACGGCGCCAGAACCTCGATGCCGAGGCGCAGCGCATCCTGACGGAAATCGGCAAGCTTGTCGGTGTTGCCCATGTCGAGCGTCATCGACGCCGCCAGGAACTCGACCGGATAATGCGCCTTGAGATAGGCAGTCTGATACGAGACGACCGCGTAGGCGGCGGCGTGCGACTTGTTGAAACCATAGTCGGCGAACTTCGCCAGCAGGTCGAAAATGAAGTCGGCTTGCGGCTTGCCGACGCCGCGCTCGACCGCGCCCGAGACGAAGCGCTCGCGCTGCTTGTCCATCTCGGCGCGGATCTTCTTGCCCATGGCGCGGCGCAGCAGGTCGGCTTCGCCGAGCGAGTAGCCGGCAAGTTCCTGCGCGATCTGCATCACCTGTTCCTGGTAGACGATGACGCCTTGCGTCTCCTTCACCAGATGATCGATCTTGGGATGGATCGACGCCATCTCCTCCTCGCCATGCTTGCGGGCGTTGTAGGTCGGGATGTTCTCCATCGGCCCCGGCCGGTAGAGTGCGACCAGAGCGATGATATCCTCGATGCAGTCGGGCCGCATGCCGATCAGCGCCTTGCGCATGCCGGCACTTTCCACCTGGAACACGCCGACCACTTCGCCGCGCGACAGCATGGCATAGGTCTCGGGGTCGTCGAGCGGAATGGTCGCCAGGTCTATCTCGATGCCGCGCCGACGGATCAGCTTCACCGCCGTCTCCAGCACGGTCAGCGTCTTCAGGCCGAGAAAGTCGAATTTCACCAGCCCGGCCTGCTCGACATATTTCATGTTGAACTGGGTGACCGGCATGTCCGAGCGCGGATCGCGGTACATCGGCACCAGCTCCGACAACGGCCGGTCGCCGATGACGATGCCGGCGGCGTGCGTGGAGGCATGCCGGTAGAGGCCTTCCAGCTTCTGCGCCATGTCGAGCAGCGTCTGGACGATCGGCTCCCTCTCGGCCTCTTCGGCGAAGCGCGGCTCGTTGGCGATGGCGTCGGCGAGCTTGACCGGATTGGCCGGGTTCTGCGGCACCATCTTGGAGAGCTTGTCGACCTGGCCATAGGGCATCTGCAGCACACGGCCGACGTCGCGCAGCACGGCGCGAGCCTGCAAGGTACCGAAGGTGATGATCTGGCCGACCTGGTCGCGACCGTATTTCTGCTGGACGTAGCGGATGACTTCCTCGCGGCGATCCTGGCAGAAGTCGATGTCGAAGTCGGGCATCGACACGCGGTCGGGATTGAGGAAGCGCTCGAACAGAAGGGAGAAGCGCAACGGATCGATGTCGGTGATGGTCGTCGAATAGGCAACCAGAGAGCCTGCGCCCGAACCACGGCCGGGTCCGACCGGAATGCCCTGTGCCTTGGCCCATTTGATGAAGTCGGCAACGATCAGGAAATAGCCGGGAAACTTCATCTTGGTGATGATGTCGAGCTCGAAATTCAACCGCTCGCGATATTGCTCGACCGTGTAGCCCGCAGTCGGGCCATGCGCGGCCAGCCGCGCATCGAGCCCCTCATGCGCCTGACGGGCCAGCTCGTCGGCTTCCGCCTGCACGGCGGCGTCATTGTCGGCGACATCGCCGCCGGTGAAGCGCGGCAGGATCGGATTGCGGTTCTTCGGATAGTAGGAACAGCGAAGTGCGATCTCGACGGTGTTGTCGATCGCTTCCGGCAGATCGGCGAACAGCCGCGCCATATCGGCCTGGCTGCGCAGGAAATTGTCCGGCGACAGCCGGCGGCGATTGTCGGCGGCAACGACAGAGCCCTCGGCGATGGCGATCAGCGCGTCATGCGCGTCATAATCGTCGCGCGCCGAGAAGAACGCCTCGTTGGTGGCGACCAGCGGCAATTCATGGGCATAGGCAAGATCGATCGAGGATTTCTCGATCACCCGATCATAACCCGAAACCCGGTCCAGCTCGACATAAAGCCGGTCGCCGAACATCGACTTGAGGGTCAAAAGCCGTGCCTCGGCCAGATCGCGGCGATCTTCCTTGAGCGCGATGCCGATCGGTCCGCGCGGCCCGCCGCTGAGGCAGATCAACCCGTCACAATAGCCTTGCATCATTTCGGTGGTCAGGTGCACGGCCTCGCCTGGCGGCGTTTCGAGGTAGACGCGGCTGACCAGCCTGACCAGATTGGAATAGCCGGCCTCGGTCGCGGCAAGCAGGACCACCGGCCGCATGTCAGGGCCTTGCCGCCTGCGGTCGCGCTGGCCATCGCTGTTTTCGCCGGAGAATGCGAGCGCTGTCTGGCAGCCGATGATCGGCTGGATGCCGTCCTTCACCGCCTTCTGCGCGAATTCCAGCGCGCCGAACAGATTGTTGGTGTCGGTGACGGCAATGGCGGGAGCTTCGTCCTTGACCGCGTGAGCCACCACCGTGCCGATCTGCAAGGCGCCTTCCAGCAGCGAATAGGCCGAATGCACACGCAGATGGACGAAGGGCCGTGCCGGCGCCTCCGGCCGCGCCGCCGCTATCGCGGCTTCGCGCTTCAGGGGATCGCGGGGAAGTTTTTCGTCGGCCATGGTGCTGCGTGAAGGTCCTGAGTCGGTGGAGATGTATTGTCCGGGACCGGACGATACCAGTCCAGCACAAACCACCGCTGACAACAGGCTTGCCGCCCCCTGCCAAAAGGTCTGTTGAGATTCAGGCGAATTCCATGATCACCGCGTCCACGGCCAGGCTGTCGCCCGGCTTGGCGTTGAGTTTGGAGACGACAAGGTCGCGTTCGGCGCGCAGCACGTTTTCCATCTTCATCGCCTCGACCACCGCCAGCGTCTCGCCGGTCTTCACCTCTTGGCCTACGGCAACGGCAATCGACACGACAAGGCCAGGCATCGGGCAAAGCAGCAGTTTCGACGTGTCCGGCGCCACCTGCTCCGGCATCAGCCTTTCAAGCTCGGCGGTGCGCGGCAGCATGGCGCGCGCGGTCACCGACATGCCCTTCCAGGCGATGCGAAAGCCATTGGCAACCGGCCTGATCTGAGCGGCAACCTTGCGCTTACCGACCGTGCCGCGCCAAATCAGGTCGCCCGGCCGCCAGTCGGATGCAACGGTCAGTGCCTTGCCGCCCTCGATCGACAGATCGACTTCCATGGGGATGGAAATCATGCCCTCGAGGATCGACGCCGACAGATAGTCATCACCGATCTTCACCACCCAGTCCCGCTTTAGCGCTCCCGAATGCGGCGCCAGCCGCCCGCCCAGCCGGTCGAGCCGGTCGCGGCGCAGCAGTTCAACCGCGGTCGCTATCGACGCCAGCACGGCTTTCTCATCGTTATCAGGCACGACAGGCGCGAAGCCGTCGGGATATTCCTCTGATATGAAAGCGGTCGATATCTGCCCTTCCCGCCAGCGCGGATGCTGCATCAGCGCCGCCAGGAACGGAATGTTGTGTTCGATGCCGTCGACGACGAAGCTGTCGAGCGCTTCCGACATGGCATCGATGGCTTCCAGACGCGTCGGCGCCCATGTGCACAGCTTGGCGAGCATTGGATCGTAGAACATCGAGATTTCCGAGCCTTCGGTGACGCCGGTGTCGTTGCGGATGACGACATCGCCGAATTGTCCTTCCTCCGGCGGCCGATAGCGCGTCAGCCGGCCGATCGAGGGCAGGAAATTGCGGTACGGGTCTTCGGCATAGAGCCGGCTTTCCACCGCCCAGCCATTCAGCTTGACGTCGCCTTGCTTGATGGCGAGCTTTTCGCCGGCCGCTATGCGGATCATCTGCTCGACCAGATCGATGCCGGTGACGAGCTCCGTCACCGGGTGCTCGACCTGCAATCGTGTATTCATTTCAAGGAAATAGAAGTTCTTGTCCTTGTCGACGATGAACTCGACCGTGCCGGCGCTCTGATAGTCGACGGCCCTGGCCAGCGCCACGGACTGCTCACCCATGGCCTTGCGCGTCTTGGCGTCGAGGAACGGCGACGGCGCCTCTTCGGCGACCTTCTGGTTGCGGCGCTGGATCGAGCATTCGCGCTCGCCGAGATAGAGCGCGTTGCCATGCGCGTCGGCCAGCACCTGGATTTCGATATGGCGCGGATCGACAACGAATTTCTCGATGAAGACTCGATCATCACCGAACGAACTCTTGGCTTCCGAGCGCGCCCGGTCGAAGCCGTCGCGCACTTCCGCCTGGCTCCAGGCGATGCGCATACCCTTGCCGCCGCCGCCGGCCGAAGCCTTGATCATCACGGGATAGCCGATCTCGCCCGCGATCTTTTCGGCGTGGTCGGCATTCTCGATGACGCCGAGCCAGCCCGGCACGGTGGAAACCTTGGCGGCGTTGGCGAACTTCTTCGATTCGATCTTGTCGCCCATCGCCTTGATCGCCTTGGGCTTCGGGCCGATGAAAACGATGCCTTCAGCTTCCAGCGCCTCACAGAAGGCCGCCCGCTCGGACAGGAACCCGTAGCCGGGATGCACGGCCTGAGCGCCCGTCTCCTTGCAGGCGGCGATGATCTTTTCAGGCACCAAGTAGCTCTGAGCCGCGGGCGAAGGCCCGATATGCACCGCCTCGTCGGCCATCTCCACATGCACGGCATCGCGATCGGCATCGGAATAGACGGCGACCGTGGCAATGCCCATCTTGCGCGCCGTCCTGATGACACGGCAGGCAATCTCGCCACGATTGGCGATCAGAATCTTGGTGAACATGCGGAATGTTATCCCTCCGGTCGGCCGTTCCTTTTATGGCCTGTGCTTGCAGGGTCAAGCCGACCATGCAAATCACTGCCTTTCAATCGATTTGCGATTCCAATTCATCGCTGTGGCCCAGCCCAGGCACCAGCTTCCAGTTGATCGTGTCGATGAAACCTGAAACCTTGGAAAAAAATTCGCATTGGAGGAAGCCTGATGAAAACCCGCGCCGCAGTCGCCGTCGCCGCCGGAAAGCCGTTGGAGATCATGGAGGTCGACCTCGACGGTCCGCGCGAGGGCGAGGTGCTGGTCGAGATCAAGGCGA
>NZ_JAMYKV010000073.1:0-23248 GCF_040317535.1 Mesorhizobium sp. M1409 | reverse complement strand
TGCGCTCGCGGTTGGTCCGGCGGCGATCCTCATTCTCGGGCGTCGGCACCCGGACCATCGAGCAGACGCGCGGCTCACCCCGCTTGACGGCCAGCAGGGCGCGGATCAGCGCCTCGCCATCAAGCCGATCCGTCTTGGCGCGACGGTGGCGGCGCGACACTGCGATCGATGCCGCATCGACGATGTGACTTTCGATCCAGTCCTCGCGGTTCAGCACCCGGTCGATCCAGAAGCCGTCCAGCCCCGCCTCCTGGATCACCACCAACGGATAAAAGATTGCGCCAAGATCCACGCGGACAGCGGCTTGTAGCTCGGATTGATCGGCGGTCGAAAGATGCATGAAGGGCCTCCAAAGAGCGAGTTGCGATAGCCCACTCTGTCAGAGTGCGGGCCACGATCCACTCCCCATGGGATCTGCCGGGCCTGCGAGGCCCATGTCGTCCAGGCGCCGGCGCGAGCGCGAGTAATGGACGGGGGCATGGCAACGACGGCGCTGGTGGCGCATGTGGTCGTCTCCAAGTTCGCCTGGCATCTTCCTCTCTATCGTCAGTCGCAGATCTTCTGTACGCATCCGGTGAAGACCGCAGACGTGCGTATCCGGCGGCCTTGAGCACCGCGGTGCTGAGGTCAAGCTTTCGATGGGGAGACGCGATGATATTCTTCGAGAAGGAGTTTGACCTCCTCGATGCCTTCATCGGCGAAGGCCAAGATTCCGCCGTCATCGTTGGCGCCGTACACCCAGATGACGCCGTCCTCGGGCTCGAGACCGAGGGTCAGGTCCTGGATGAGCGCTTCGCTGACGCCGAGGTCCCTGGCGACACGGTCGACGGTATAGACGTGATGCACCTTATTGCGCTGCATGATTAGGCCGCCGCTGGTTGGGTCCGCAGTTGTGCGGATCTCCAATTCCACGGCAGCAAATCATCGATCCGATGAGCTGGGTGGGCTGCGATGCGCGCCAGGATATCGGCGAGCCAGGCCTGCGGGTCGATATCGTTCATCTTGGCGCTGACGGTCAGGCTGTAGAGAACGGCAGCGCGCTGTCCGCCGCGATCGGAACCGCAGAACAGCCAGGACTTTCTGCCGAGAGCGATGCCGCGCAGGGCTCGCTCGGCTGCATTGTTCGATAGGCAGATCCGCCCGTCGTCGAGGAACCGGGCGAAGGATGACCAGCGGCGCAGCATGTAGTTGAAGGCCTTGGTCAGATCATGTCCGCGCGACAGCTTGTCGCGCGTCTCAATCATCCAGGTCTCGAGCTCGGTGACCAGCGGCACGCTCCGCTCCTGGCGCACGGCGTGGCGTTGGGCCGGCGACAGGCCGTTGATCGCGCGCTCGATATCGAACAGGGCATCGATGCGCTTCACGGCTTCGACCGCCAGCGGATAGACCAGGTTGGGCTTCTCGCCGTGCGCCTTCTTGCGCGCCGCCGCTTCGACATCGGCCAGCTCGAACACTTTGCGCCGGCTGTGGGCCCAGCAGCTGGCTTCCAGAATAGGCGCCGGCTGACGGGCCGCCGCATAGAGATCGCCATAACCGCCATAGGCATCGGCCTGCAGAATGCCGCTCCAGCCGGCGAGATGCGCCGCGGGATGTTCGCCCCGGCGATCGCGGGAATAATAGAACACCGCCGCCGGCGGATCGACACCGCCGAATGGTCGGTCATCACGCACATAGGTCCATAATCGGCCGGTATCGGTCTTGCCCTTGGCCAGGACCGGCACCGTCGTATCGTCGCCGTGCAGACGTGACGCGGCCAGCACATGGGCTTCGAGTCGCTTGAACAGCGGCATCAGCGCCGCGGCGCCGGCGCCGACCTGGTCGGCGAGCGTCGACAGGCTGAACGGCACGCCTTCGCGGGCATAGCGTTCAGCCTGGCGGTTGAGCGGCTGATGCTGGCCGAACTTCTCGAACAGGATCATCGCCAGCAGGCCGGGACCGGCCCAGCCGCGTGGGGTGGCGTGGAACGGCGCCGGAGCCTGGCTGATCGCTTCGCAGTCGCGGCAGGTGAACTTCTCCCGCACGTGCTGGATCACTTTCCATTGCCGCGGCACCACCTCCAGGGTCTCGGTGATATCCTCACCCAGCCTGCGCAGCCGATGGCCGCCGCAGCAGTGGCAAGCGGTCGGCGCCGGCTCGACCACGCGTTCGCGCGGCAGGTGCTCGGGAAATGGCTGGCGCGCCGGTCGCTTGCGCATGTAAGGCGCCACCTCGGTGGTCCGGGCCGCGGCCTGTTCGGCGGCGATCTCGTCTTCCGTCGCCGTGCTCTCGAGTTCCTCGAAGGTGAGTTCCATCTGGTCGTGCAGGCGGGCTGAGCGTTCAGAACTCTGACCATGCAGCGCCCGCTGCAGCTTCCGGATCGTCAGATGCTGATGCGCGATCAGCGCCGCATCATCCGATGCCTTGGCCCTGGCGACCGCCAGTTCGGCCTCGACCAGCGCAGCGCGCGCGGCCTCGTCTTCGGCTCTGGCCAGCGCCGCGGTCAGCGCTGCTCTCAGCGCGCCAATATCGTCCGGAACAGCATCCTGGGCGGTGGCAACCATGCCCTGGAGTGAATCATAAAACGCGTCCGCTGACTCGCGGAAAATGGCGCAAACTCAAAGAAAAACTCAGCCCGCGCGCTGCGGACGGAACGTGTGAAGCGGGTTGCGCCAATCGATCCCGTCGAGCATGTAGGCGAGCTGCGCCGGTGATATGGAAACCGTGCCGTCCGCCGGCGACGGCCATAGGAACCGGCCCTTCTCGAGCCGCTTTGCATATAGCGACATGCCGAGCCCATCATGCCAGATAATCTTGATCAGATTGCCGCTGCGGCCGCGGAAGACATAAAGATCGCCGGCATGCGGATCCCGGCCCAACGTCTCCTGAACCTGCAGAGCGAGGCCCTGCATCCCGCGACGCATATCGGTCCGGCCGACCGCCAACCAGATCCGCACCTGGCTCGGGACCGGGATCATGAAACGCCCAGCGCCTTCACCATCGCCGCCGCCAGTGTCGGCGGCGTGGTCAACGGAATCCGCAGCCGCACCTTGCCGGCGATCTCCAGCTCGATCACCGCTGGTGGCGCCGCCGGCACCGAAGCGGCGACAGGCTCATCGGGAACCACGACAACTTCGGCAAAGCCCGTCTCGCGGGCTCTCATCGTGCGGCGCCACTTATAGATCAGGCTGGTCGCGACATCGTACTGGCGCGCTACCGCCGCCACTGTGGCCCCGGGCGCGAATGCCGCAGCCAGTATCCGGCACTGATCTTCTTCACTCCAACGACGACGACGCTCCGGCCCGGTCAATAATGTCACATGGCTCATGCTGTGCTGTTAACTCGCTCGTAAGGACGACCTTAAGAGCGCAGCCTCGCTACCGTGCCATGCTCGCGCAAGGCGGCCCTCGCCGGAGGCGTACGATCTTCTCGGGTTACGCCATCCATCTCGACCGTGGCACGCTCGGCGGCTGGGTCGGACGGGCCGCCTGGTGGCTGAGGCCGCTTTACGATCGCCTGCTTGCCTTCATCCGCTCGCAGCCGCGGTTGTTTTGTGACGAAACGCCGCTGCCGCGACTTGATCCGGGACGCAAGCGGACGAAAGTCTGCCAGTTGTGGGCCCAGGCCGTCGATGATCGTCCATGGCAGGGACCGGCTCCGCCGGCAGTCGGCTATGTGTTTGCAGAAAGCCGGGGAGCCGGAGAGATCGAGGGACAGCTTTCAACATTCGATGGCATTCTCCAGGTTGATGGCTATGCCACAAGGCTCTGGCGCCCCGTTCTCCGCGGTCATGCCGCAACCGGCGACATCATCGCCCCGATCCGGGACACAACGGGGTGAACTCCCGTCTCGGCGAGGCGGGGTCGCCGCCGTTGCAAAGGCGATCGTCGCCACCCGCTCGTACTTCACGCCCAAACGAGTCAAAGCGGCCCGCAGCTGAATCCTGCCTCTGTCAAGCAAGGACAACCGTGCGGTGCTCGTGACGCTTACCCTCACTCAGCAAACACCATCGATGATTTGCGGATAGTTCACGGCCGACGAACTATTGGCCGATGTTGCGCTCCTGCAAGGCGATGATCCGATCAAGTAGCTCGCGCTGGGGGTTCAGGGCGTGGTCTTCTTCCGGCTCCGGCATAGGCGGGGCCCGAGGTGCTTGAGCGCCCTCAAGCCCATGATCTTCGCCATCTTCCTCCAGCCATTGTTTGTCTATAGCCTCATGTACCAGCCTATGTTGGGCCTCCTCATCCAAGGTTGCTTCGTCTGCCTTGTGCTCGAGCCGGTGCTCTTCCGAATAGTGGTCGGCGACATCGTAATATTTCTCGTCCTGACCCACATCGACGTCATCCGTAGCGAAGTGGCTCGCTTGGCCGACTCCGAAGGCATGATCGGCCGCATCGCCAGCGTCGCCTGCCTGGTCCCGCTCGTGCGCGGGTAGCGGCGAGGGCTCAGCGGGCGTTCCGCAGTGTCCGATCGGCTCCGGGTCCGGCAAAGGGCCGGTCTGGCTCTCGAAGATGCGGCTCAGGGTGCGGTCTGAGTAATATTTCACTTTATGAAGGAGCAGCGGCGGCCGGCCCTTTATGAGAACGATCTCGCTGTTCTCATCGATAAGGCGGACCTGTTCCGGTCGTAGCAGGTTGGCTCCCTGCTCCGAGAGCTGGATGTTGGCGTCGAACATACGGCTCTGGCTGAAGGACTTCGACTTGGCCCGGAAGGTATAGTCGCCGATTGACTTTGAAATGTAGGTCGGCGTCTCGTCGTCGGCCGTTGCCATGAAGACCTGCACGCCGGTGTTGCTGAGGAAATTTTCCTTGCCCGACTGTTCATAGGCACTCGTCAAGGCCGACAGGCTCTGGATGATGAACATGAACCGGCCCTTGTAGCCGGCGATGGTGGTGACGGCCGTCTCGACTGCCTCCAGCTTGCCGAGATGCTTAAACTCGTCGAGCAGAAACAGGACCTCGAATATCTCATCCTTGGTTGGCATGGTCCGCTGCATTACCGACACGACCTGTTGGAAGAAAAGGCGAACTAGCGGCGCGATCACCTCAAGGTCGTTCGGGGTTACGCAGAGATAGATTGTCGTCGGGTCGCGGCGCAGATCATAGATAGAGAAGTCGGATGTCGTGGTCGCTGCCTTGATCAGCGGGTCCGCCCACAAGTTGAGGCCACCGTCGCCCAGCACAGAAGTGTAGGAGGTAAGGATCTTGGTGTCGTTACCGGCCATGTTGTCGAAGATGCGCCGCGCCTCTGGACTCTGGCACTCCTCTGCCAGTTGAGCGAAAAGCTTGTACTTTTCTCCTGGCAGCGTGAACAGGTCATAAACCGCGCCGATCGAAGGCGTTCCGCGCTCGATGCAAGCCAGAATGCCGGCGACGAAAAGATCGCGTGCACCGTCGATAAAGCCTTCCGACCCCTTGCCCTTGGGCGCAATCAGGTTGTGAGCAAGACGTCGTGCTTCGCTGAATCGCCGCTCCGGCGGGATCGAGACGATGTCGAGAACTGGATTGTAGCTGTGTGTGCGGCCGGCCCGGTCCATCGGGGCGAACTTGAAGATGCGGTCGCCACGGGCTTTTCGCGCACGCGAGGTTAATTCGAACAACTCCCCCTTGACGTCGAGCGCCAGCACCGAGCCGTTGAAGGTCAGCAGTGTGGGAATGACAACACCGACGCCCTTCCCGGCGCGGGTCGGCGCCACCACCAGGCTATGTGGCTGCTCACCATAACTCAGATATTGCCCGGGCAATCGCGGACCTATTGTTTTACCAAAGATCGGTCCGGAAATCTTTTGGTAGGGCATGATATAACCGGCCTTTTTCATCTCGCCGAAGCGAGCCCAGCGGGCTGTGCCATGGTGCTGTGGCTTGAACACGATGAGAGCCAGAATGAACAAAGTGACAGCGACGGTGAAGCCGGTGACCATTAGCCCACGATAGAAGACGGGCCTCACATCGCCGGCGTAGAAGGGTGTTTCGTACCAGAAAGCAAGGATGTCGAAGCCCTGGATAGCTTGGGACGTGACGCCATGTTGGAAGTTGGCATAGGTGCTCGCCAAGAACAGTCCCGCGACCAGCGAGAACGCCCCACCGAGCAGAACCGTACCCGTCTTCCGGCGCGAGTCCACGGCTCGATCATCCCCGTCCGATACAGGCTACGGCGCGCGCGTCCAGGCCTGCTCTCTTGGCTGCTTCATCGCGGCGTTTCGCTGCTTCCATCATAGCCATTCGCCTGTCATTAGATGATTGGCTATTCGAGGCCTGCGGCTTAACCGCGGCAACAGGGTTCGCCCCGTTGTGGGGCTGCGCGGCATCAGCCTGAGCTCCAAGTCGTTTCAACGCAATGGGAGGAGACAAACCCGGCCGCCCGTCTGCCTGGGCTTTCGCTGCAGCCATCCTAATTCTGGCGAGGTTGTCGTTGGAACTCTCCTTCGATGACGCATTTGCGTCTTCAGCATTTTTTCTGTTGTCGTTGTCCACGAACGTCTTATCGGCGCCAGATCTACCTTGTCGGCCGGGAGGTTGCGGTTTACTGAGATCATCTTGACCCGTGTCGGAATCAATCGCGTTCTTCAGGCTGGCCTGCTCCAGCTCTTTCGCGGCCTCGGCAGTGCGGTTTGTCTGGGAGGGCCGCCGCATGCCGGTTGGCGTGACTAGGACATTCTTCCACGCTTCTTTATGCTGTGCTGCTTCTTCGGCTCCCATTTCGCGCGCCTTACGCTCGTCTCTGGTGAGCCTTTTCAGGTCCATACTAAGCTTCACTCCAAGAATTTTTTTTGATACGATCTTCGTACCATTGGAAAAATACCTGCTCTCGCTTTTGTAGACCTTGCCGAACGTGTGCTTGGCTCCGGTTCGCTGATTTGTCTTCTCATCAAACGTCGCTGATCTTTTATTCAGCAACCTTCGATGGGATCTAATGTTCCTGCCTACCTCGTTGCCATTCACATCCAGGAGAGACTGGTATGTTTTGCTGCCGAAGAGACTCTTAATCTCCGTTTCCTTGGTTCGCCCATCTCGCGATTTTCTCGAACATCTCCGAAACCCGCGCGTTTTGCGTCCAACCAGTTCCAGATTACCATCCTCGTCCCGCTCGAAGACCTCTGTTTTGGAGCCTTTCCTGCGGGTCAGGATGCGATATTTCTTGTTGTCGGGACCACTTTCGTACGGAGCGCTCATCTCCTCTGAAATGGCGCGGAAAATCCTACCATCGCGCAAACGGTTCGTGAAATAGCTTGTGCGGATCAGATTGCCGGTTTCATCGCGTTCCCACCGTTCGCGGAAGCTCCCGTCATTGCGCTCGCGGCTTAGAGAGCGAAGTTCACCCTTGCCGTCAAACTCGTAACTCCTTTTCTTCCGCCATCCCTCCTTCTCAAGTCGGCCGATATAAACATTTCCCGAGTCGGGGTCGCGTTTCAAGACCTCTGTCGTCCTGTTGACAATGCCGCTCCTGCGGGTGCGCTCGCCATCCTTGTGGATTCTCAGCCTCTTGTTGCCTATCAGCTTAAAGCCGACCTCTCCGCGATAGCCCTCCTCGACACTGTCAAAGATGTCCATCTCCTTGGCATATCGCTTTTGCTTGCTTGGTCGCTCGAGCTCTCGCTTTATTCTGCTTGCTTGTTCGGCCGTCTCCAACGCTCTAGAACGCTGATCTTCTGCACGCCTGGCTGAGCGTGCCTGCTTATACCCTGGATTGCGCAATTTAACTGGTTTTTTTCCAATATCAGCCATGTACGGTGCCTTCCTGCAAAAAGATGTCGATTGCCGGCGACAGCAAGGGAGAAATTTGCTCGGCTCATTCTCAACTGCGCCTGAACCGGCTCACGACGATTGCCCGATTCAAAGACTGTTGACGGCGTCGCGTATTCTATCGTTTCGCGCGTCATACCTGCTGCCAGGTGGAGGCTGCGGACTCGCCATGTCTATCACTTCGCCCAAATCGGAGCCGCGAGGCCACAGCAGGCTGTCAGTTACGCAAGTCGGCACATCCAGCTGTTTACCTTCATTCTTCTGCTGAGTAGATCTCTGCAGAGTCTGAGCTAGAGACGTAAATGTTGGTTTCGTATATATTCCGCCCCTTTCGGTTCTTCCATCGTCTGCATAGAAAATCCTGTCCGGCGCATAGGTCTCCATTATGGACACGCCATCTTCAAGCTCAACCGACTCGCCTTCGACAAGGGATCCGTCCACCTCCACAAGTACACGAGAATGTGAGGCGTATTTGTCGAGCATCTGACCCCAAACAGGCTTGAATTTGCCCCACTGCGGATTGATTCCGTGCTCGCTGCACACCTCGTCGAAGTATTCCGGATGCCCACGCGCAACAAAATCCGGCGTGGCGAATGTATTTCCTTCAGGCATTCTTATGATCATCCGGTGATCCATCGCATCCATGGACGGATTTCCTTGAACGGCCGTCACAGCAGGGTCTGTTGTTTCCAGTTCCTTTATAACATCGTTGATCGGAAAGTACATCGTGTCGATCTTTACGTAGGCACTATGAGTATTCCGGTTGCAGCCTCGGTCTTCACCGACATAGTCCCGCAAACGGTAGGTTGCGTGATTAACACCCAGCGTACGTTCGATATAGTTGATGGTTTGGTAGCCGTGGAGTTTCGACTTCAGCCAAATCTGGCCGCCGAGCTCGGCCTCCAATTCCCACGGGGTAGCCTGCTCATAATCATCGTTCGGAAGACGCGAAAACCCCTTTATCTTGCCGTCCGGCCCTCGATGCAGGATGTCTGGTGCCTGTTCGCCGCTTGTGTACGGGTTCTTATAGGCAAAGTCGCGCCTCCTATCCCCTGCTGGCGTTTTATAGATCTGCTTCTCGCCTTGCAGTTTATAGACCGGAACCTTTTCCGGCTTTCCGTCCTTGAACACAGTTTTACCGTTTTGATCTTTCTTAACCGCTTCGCCGCTTTGGTAGAGCTCGTTGTCGCGCTCTGCGGTCAGACCTAGCGATGTCGTTATCTTCCTGAATTCGTGGTCTTTATCGTCCTTAGTTGTCTGTTGGCCGTCCGGTGCCTTTATGGCATGCCAAAGGCCGTTCTTAGTGTAATAGTTATCGTTATACCTTATGTACACAAGTTCCTTGTCTATCTCTTTGGGCGTCTTGCCACCAACCCCTTTAAGCGCCTGAAATTCGGTTCCCTTGAAGAACGTATAAACGTTTCTCTCTGGATTGTCCTCTGCGGCATTCCGATCCACGGGCACTACAGGAATGCCGTACTGTTTAAGTTTGATGTCTCGAACTCCAATCAACATACTTTCGTCCGACGGGAGTTGGGCGACGTTTGCTCGCCGCCCGGCCGCGAGCTTAAGATTTGTCATTCGTCGAGTAGAGACCTCCAGCTCGGGGTCCATCTCGACATCATCTGATTTGGCCCTAGACGCGGCATCCATTTTTTTATTATCGCCCACAGAAATGATCCTTCCGTAGTTTATTACACGTATGTCACTTTATTTTTTTGTTTTTTCGTCTCGGGCTTTCACTGCTCTTTTCATTGCCCTGAGGCGGCGCTCTCGGCCAGCCATGAACAGCTCCGGATTGTCCATCGGCGGGTATTCATCCGCATTCATGGTTGTATTAATCCGACCTGTAGGCCATTCGTCGCTTTCGGTGCGTTTGATAGCTGACTTTGGTGATGTTAAGTTCATTGGTGGAGCCTTACATTTATCGCTTTTCGACTTATTCGTCCTTCTATTTCCAATAGATTGTGCATGTATCTTGAATGGTCAACTGCAATTGTGTTACATCTGAAAGATCAACTGACGTGTTACAATGCCAGGGCGGGGCTGAACGCAGCTTAGCAATCTATGTTTGGCCATGTAAGCTGGTTCGATGCACCAGTTGCCGGGCCATCCATCCAGGCGCTTTCGGTCATGATAAATATCGTCAAGATGTTCTGAACGCGGCCTCTTTCATCCAAACGGCGGGAGGCTGGAGAGCAAAGGCGGGGCTCTGGTGGCGATCGGCCATCGCGCCGGCGATTGGCAAGCCCGAGCAACCAGCACTGCATTCAATGTCATGCGCGCCCTGGCCGGCCACTCCGCTCTTTTGCTCTTTTTGCCATAGGTGATGGCTGTTTTGTTGCGCAAGTTCACACTGCACCCACAGCGTGAGCCAGCCACGAACGCCCTCATCAGCGCTATCGGCGGGTGACTTTCTTTTCGTTGTCAAAGAAAGTGCAAAGAGCGGAGCTAGCAAGTTTACGGCCGAAGGCCCGAGCACTTTCGAAACCCAACGGATCAAAATGCGCGAGGGCAATATCAACCAGCCGTCGCGGCATCATGCGCGACGTCGCAACGATGGCTAAGGGCTCCTCAACCGAGTAGGCCGGCGCGATTTCGGTGAACGAACCGTTGGGCAGCATCAACTCGTAGTCGTCCAAAGCACGCCGCAATATCATCTGCAGGGCCTTTGAAGGGCGAGACTGGGCACTCAATGCGTCAAAAGTCGCAGAGATGCCGCGGGCGGGAAGCGGAGCTGACAGAAACACCTGCACCTTCGGATCCGGGTCGTTGCGTTCGTTCGAAAAAAGAACGGTCCTTCTCGCGGCCAAAGCCCGGACCGCTACTGTTCTGTTGCCCGTCTGGCGACTGGTCGGCTCGCTTGATGCGATCGCTGCTGGCGGATTTGAGGAGGCCGGCAGGCTCGCCTGGAGAGCCCTCTGCGATTGGCCCCCCGCAAGCACCGAAACAGCCGGTTTGCGGATACCCATATCAACCCTCCAATGCCTTCTCTACGAAAGCACCGATCATGGCAAGCTCATCCAATGCGTGCTGATTGTTGCGCAACATCAGTCGCAATGCGGGAGTGTGGGACATATTCGCGACCGTCATGTGCAACATCCCCCGCTCCTTCATGGCCGCGAAGGCATCCCGCTCATACATGGACACGTCAAAAACTGGGAGAAGCTCTAGCATGTCGTAGGCGGCCTGTTGAGAGACCGTCAGTCTGCCAATAGGAACTCGCTGGCGAAGAATGGCGGTACGCGTTTGCAGTGCCTCCGCCAATAGCAGCTCGACGATGTAGCGATAAGTCGCAAGCGCTTCATCGATGTCCAGAGGTGTCAGCATGGTTGGCACCAGCAGAAAGTCGGAGCTGGCGACAATAATATTGTTCAGTTCACTCAGACCGCCATGGGTGTCGGCCAGCGCGTAATCGAATCCAGCAGCCTCAGCCCGTTGATATGCGTCCTCAAGGAGAGGCAACTCATCGGCGAGGAACACTTCACATTGATGATCCCAAGCGTCGTTTCGAAGAGCGTTTTCTTTCCACTTCGTAAGGGGGCGGTTTTCGTCAGCCTCGAACAACGCCACCCTCTTCTTCTTCGAGGCGAGCGAGGAGCACAGCCCCATTAAGGCCGTGGTTTTACCCGCTCCGCCTTTGAACGAGCAGAAAGTAATCAGTCTCATGTCGTAGTTTGCCTGTGCCGGGATGCTTCCAAAAGCTACATTCATTCATGTATCAAGTACTGCGTTTATGCCGAAAACTGCGCCTGTGTCAACGTAGCTGCCGGCCAGCAAAATGCAACACTTCGTTGTCGTGGAACTACAACTGTAACCTTTTGCTTGTACCACTTGTGACGGATGCCTCTATGATATCTCATGTGAGTTTCTCGTGCCATTTTGCAAAGATACTACTTTCTATGGATGGGGACTGGGGATGACAGAGGAGAACCTTCCTAACCTATTCGATGATGCTTCCATATGTAGAAGACGAAGCTCTGCGATAGTTGACCCTCTTGGCTATAAGATAGTCAGCGTGCGGTTGCGGTCGGCTGAATTTGAGTCTTTCTCGGAACAGGTGCGGGCGCTCGGGCTGACAAGAAATTTGGCCCTCCGCATCGCAGCGCGTCGGATAGCAGGCTTCCTGGAAAGTGACGCCGACACTCGCCAAAACCTCCAGGAAATTACCAGCAGCATTGGTCAGATCGCCGATGCGCTCAGCGACATGAGCCGGACTGCAAGTCGCGACGGTAGGGTGGATATCGAACGCTTCGAGAGCCATAGGCAGCAGTTTGGCCAAGAATTCGCCGCCCTCGATGCCCTGCTTCGCACAATACTGAACATTTCCCGACGGCGGCAAGACGGCCGAAGATTATTGCAGGAGAGCGTACGGTGAGGGGATTTTCTGGGAACGTCGCTGTCAGGTGGCCAAGATGCCCCCGCAAGCCATCATAAGAATTGTGCCTCGAGGCGGCGCTCGTACCGCACGCCAAATCCGGGATCAGCTGAATTACCTGTCTCGCGAGGGCACCATTGACCTCCTGCGATCCTCGCGTCATCAGGGTGTTGCGGTGCCATACGATCGGCTTCACGAGATGGCACGCAGTTGGGCCGAGCAAACCGGCAACTATCAACCTGGCCAGCCAGAGGCAGAAAGCAATCAGGACCTGACCACGCACATCATCGTCAGCTTTCCGCGAGGCACCGATGCCAATAACGCACACGCTGCCGGCCGGGCGTGGGTGGAAAACATATTCGGTTCGGGGGGCCAGGGCGGTACATTCGACTACATCACTGCCTTTCATGTCGACCGGCAACATCCACATTTGCATGTGGTGGTCAATCGCAGGGCGCTGGAAGGCCACTGGTTGAAAATCTCACGCCGCCATCCCCATCACAATTACAACAATATGCGCGCAGCGCTTGTTAATGCCGCGTATGACAACAGTATCGAATTGGATGCGACCTCGCGTGCTGAGCGCGGCATCATGGAGCGACCGATTACCTATGCGGAGTTCCGACGCAGGCAGAGGGCTGGAGAAACCATTGCGATTCGCCCGCACCCAGAACCCGATGTTCCCGTCACTCCCAGAGGATCACCCGAACCCCCAAACCTTGGCGACGGTGACAGGGGGCCAAGGCTCGGCGGCGGTCCACATGGACCAAGTCACGGAGACGCCCCTGGGCAAGCATCCGGGAGCAACGCCGGACCGGCAACCCGCGACAATACGGTCGATGAAATTCGTATGGGCGACGATTTTGACTCGGGAAGGCGAAGCGACTCCGGTGGGCAGGGACAAGCTGCGGAGCACGGTACACAGGATGAGAGCGGTTTCGAGCAACAGCGCCAAGCCCGGCGGCGCCAGCGCCCGGAGACGGAAACTGAAGACGCCGGTTCCAATGCACCCCAGCACCCACGGCAGCGCCGCCGCTACGCCCCCGGCATCACCGAAACCCGGGCCCAGCGAGCGGCCCGTGAACAGCGCGAAGCCGATGAACACGCAAGTCGGCACGTCCAAAGGCCTGAAGAGCTCGATTCGGAGCGGCCGGAGCAACGTAAGCGCCGTCGCTACGGCCCCGGCATCATCGAAGCGCGGGCCCAACGAGCAGCCCGTGAACAGCGCGAAGCCGATGAACACGCAAGGCGGCACGTCCAAAGGCCTGAAGAGCTCGATCCGGAGCGGCCGGAGCAACGTAAGCGCCGTCGGTACGCCCCCGGCATCATTGAAACCCGGGCTCAACAGGCGGCCCGTGAACAGCGCGAAGCCGATGAACGCGCAAGGCGGCATCACCGCCGTGAGCCCGATCCGCAAGACCTCGATCCTAATCAACCTCGGCGCCTTCGCAGCGGCCGCGTGGTCGAACGATAGCGCCATGACCAGGCGGTTCTCGCTGAGTACGACCATGAGCAATATTGAAACCACAGATGCCAAGCCTGACTCAGGAGAACGCGAAAAAAATTCGGACTCGCGCGAATTCTGGAGGCAGCGAAGATGAAACCGACACTGACCATTTGCGCCAATCCGTCCCCCTGGCCGAGTAAAACGATATGAGCTGACCCGTCTAGGCGCCACTCCCCTGCTACCCACCGTTCATCGCTGCTGGCCCACTCGAGGCTGTGCAAAAGCTTTGCAAACAACACCGAGCTTCCACACCGCGAAGATTCAATCAGGATGATGTTCTCCTTGCCGTATACACACTCTCAAACCTTCCACGCCCTCACCAACGTCGGCTCGGACTCTTCCTGTGGTCCTTGTTCGCGCAAGTAATCCATTTGCCCGCCGCCGCGCTTCGGTTTGCTCCGACGGTTCTTCGGTCTCGCCGCCGGTTCGGGCGCATACAGATGTGATTCATCTTCCGCCAATGCCCTCTCGTGCGAACACTTCAGTGTCTCGCAGAAGCGTATGACCGATCTCGCAACGCGATCTGCTGGCGCGAATCATTAGTGTGCGGAGCTAAGTTTCCCCCGACTGCGCGGGATCAGATTATGCATCGCATTCAGTGGTGTTGTGTAGGTCCGGCATTCGGGCAGGGCTCAAGACAAGAGCAGGCGCAAACCAGCTCTCTTTTCAAGATGGAGACCCGATGACGACCACAAACGAATCCCCCCGGCAGAGTCCCCTTAGTCGACGGGCCTTCACATTGGGTTGCGCGATCGCCCTTGCAAATTCGGTGACCATGCCGAGTTGGGCTGAAAACTTAATCGGCATCGTCGTTACCGTTCGCGGAGCGGTCAATCGTAAGCGTCAGGCCAAACTACAGCCATTGATTGTTGGCAGCGATATCAATGACGGGGATATTGTGGCGACTAGTCGCAACAGCTACGCTGAATTAAAACTCACAGATGGCACTCGCATCTTACTCGGTAGCGAAACCGAGTTTGTCATCGATCGCTTCGCTGCCCTTCAGGGCGGCACCCTGGAACTAGTCACGGGAAAGATGGTCTTCGACCGTCCCGAAAAAATGCCTAAGATTGATGTCTCGGTACGAACTGTTTTTGGGATGCTGGGGGTGCGCGGGACAAAGTTCTTCTGTGGTCCAAACCGCGGGGTTCTTGCAATCATTGTTGAGCACGGCCTGGTAACAGTTGAAGCTGGCGGTATGTTGCAACCTGTTGGGTCTGGTGAGGGTCTGGAAATCACACGGCCGGGCGCACCCCCCAGCAACTTTTCAATGTGGGATGAGAAGCGCATAGCTGAGGCTTATACGAGCATCACCTTGGCTAGCTGACTGGTGGTTCAGCTTCGAGCAGTGTGGTGAACAGCTCCAGCTTCCCAAATCCCGGTATCTGGTGCACGTCGAGGGATTGGAGCGTCCGCCTGCTTTGGGCGGCCGCATTTGGGCCGATGCAGATTGCCGTACCGAGCGTCTTGTTGGCTTCCTGAAGCCGAGCGGCAAGATTGACCACACTGCCGTGCGCCGTGTAATCGAGCTTGGCACCCCTGCCGACTTCGCCTAGCACCGCAGTTCCCGTTTCGATACCTATGCGGGTGCGCCCGAACTCATGTTTAGCGAAGTTGGGTCGTTTGCGCATCTCATCGGTCAGCGCCTGGATGGCCTCAGCACAGTCCAAAGCCTTGTTCACATGATTGGGCAGGTCTTCAGGAGCGTTGAAAAATGCATGTACTGCATCGCCTACGACCTTATCCACCATTCCGCCGTGCGAAGCAATTAATTCGTTGACCTCTGCATAGTAAATGTTGAGAAGCCCAACGATATCGCAAGGACCTAAGTCCTGATAAAGCAGGCAAAAGCCTTCTATGTCCGTAAAAAGCGCCGTTACCTGCCGCTCCTCGCAAGCTATACAGTCACCTTTCGGGCTATTAATGTAACGTTCTACCACGGACCCCGGAAGATACTGGGAGAGTTTGTAGCGCGCCCTCGCCTCCGCCTTGCAGGTCGACGCAAATTGGGAGGTGCTGCTGCAAGCAAGAGCAGCGATAAGGGACAGGCTAAGCCCGATCGCGTCAAATAGAAGCGCCCATTTGGCGTAGGTCACGACCGCAGCCCCAAAAATTCCGGCAATAAGCAGAAGGCCAAGCACCGTCGATATGATCGGCCGTGTACGAGTCCCAATCAGCGCCATGAGGCAGCCGCCCAAGAACGTCAAGAAGGCTTCGATTATCGGCGTTGTACTGTTGCGATGTGGGATGAAACCGGTTATCACGGCGTTGGCTATATCGGCATGGATTTGAACGGAAGGCTCCAATGGCATGGACGCGGTCGGCCGTAAGCCACCGAGTTGAGGAAGACTACTGCCGATAAATACAATTTTGTCGGCAAACGGTTTGCCAACGATTCTCTTATTCAGGACATCAGCCGCCGAAACCGTGCGCGCCGCAATAGCCGTAGCTGAGCTGGAGGCGAAGCGAAAACTACCATCAGCATCGAGTTCGACCCGACGCTTTGCGAGCCTGACCCACACTGGGTCACCTCCTATAATGGGTGGCCGTTTGCCGAAAGCTACCCGTGCTGCCTCTATCCCGAGTGCCGGATAGACTTCGTTGCTTAGGACGACAAAGGCCTGGGCCCGCCGAACATGAGCATCCTTGTCGCCAATGAGAAATGCTGCCGCGACTGAGCGGGCACGCATTTGAAAGGCAGAGCAGGAAGTCTCCGCCCCATCAATGAACCAGAGCGGCGGAATCGTGACAGGGCGGAGAACACCAACCGGTGGTGCCGCCTTGGGCCTCCTCTCTGTGTTGTCTCCAATCAGAAATCCAAGCGTAACCGGCGCTGACGCGATGGCTTGCGCCAGTGCATTATTTCTTTCTAGGCCCGGGTCGCAAGTTCCGCCGAAAACGATGTCAATAGCGATTGCCCTCGCGCCACCTTCTGAGATCTTGGCTACAACGCTTGCCACGTCTGAGCGGTCCCACACACTATTCGCATCTTCCCGAAATAACTTTAGATCGAAATCGACAACCGAGATCTCTGTTGCGCGTGGCGGGGGAATCCATTGAGTTAGCGTATCAAAAAACTGCTCACGCTGGACATCGAGGTATGAAGTTAGCGGCGACAACAGGCTAAGAGCCGACAGAGCGCTTGAGGCAACACCTGCCAAGATGGGCTTGACTTGTAGCAGCCTCATGCACAGCTCCTAAAGCTCACTTGGCTCAGCAATCCGCTGTAAGCGTTCTGTGTTGCATTCGATTATCCCGTTGATACGCCTGATGGCGCCGACCCCCTCTATCGCGAGTACAGCCCGATTGATTTTTGGCCTGCTTGCTCCCAGAATCTCAGCCAGGTCCGATTGGGTGAGCGATAATCTGAGATTGGCGCTTACCGGCAACTGATTGCCGTGGATCTGCCTCAGGATCCCGAGGAAAAAACGGGCGACCCGGGAGTTCAAACCGTAAAGGGCAATTGTTTCCAGCTGTTCGGTCGTGCCCCGCAATCGTGAGCATAGGTAACGGATGATCGCTGAGGCCGCTCCTGGCGTAAGTGTGACAAGATCTATAAAAGGCTGCTTAGCAATCACGAAACCCTCGGTAGCTACCTGCGCCGTGGCATCGGCTGATCGAGGCCGATCGTCTAGCAGGGCCATCTCGCCAAACAGTTCTCCGGCTTCGATTTGTTGCAGCACTAACTCACGCCCCTGCGGAGTGATCAGAGATAGCTTGATGCGTCCAAAGATCACGCCAGCCATGTAATTTCCGTCGTCACCTCGCTGGAATATTACTGTGTCTGGGAGCCATCTGCGGTAGCTTGAGATACCTGCAAGCGCGGCGATCGTTGTATCGTCGAAGTCTCGAAAGATCGGAAAGGAACGCCAGAAGGCAGGGCTTCTAACCATCTTGGTCATATTGTATCCTCTTCAAAAAATGCCCCCTGAGAACGACGACAGGCTCGCCCGGCACATCGCTGAAAAACGGCTTTAGAGAGGGGCGTCTGTGCTCGAAGGATCTGACCGACGACGCCCGTTCCGCCTCCAACACGTCTTCGCCGTCGTCGGCTTTCAACTCCTCGAGCAACTGTTCGAGAAGCTGGCTATCGCGCTTCAGCTTCTCGATCCCCAGCATGAGCCGCGCGATAAACGCATTCGCGTGCGAGTTTATGGCCTGCGCGCGGGCGGCGAGCGCTTGCGTCTCCCGGCGGAGGGCACGCTCGGTGAGGATCCCCACGTACACGCTGACAAGATCACTACAATCCTGTTTCATAACGCCCATCTTTCTATGTTGTTGAAGGGAATAAGTTTTCCTGATCTCGATGCGATCCTGTGGGGTGTCGAGGGTTCTGCCGGGCGCGATCGAGGATCTGATGTGCTTGTGGGGTGGCGAGTTTTGAACGGCTGAAGATCCATGGGCCGTCGGGTAGCGAATGAGCCCCCTCGATCTGGCCGGCCTCGGCCGCCAGACGCAGCGTTTTTGGCGTTATCCCGAGCAACTTCGCCGCACCGCCCAGATTAAGCCACGGCTCGACCCCGTCGACCTGGGGACGGAAGACCGGAATCTTGCGATATGACCTCAGTGCGGTGACCCGCTCCCGTGTCCACCGATTGCCATTGCCGGTCGTCAGTCCGTTGCGATTGAGGACACAGGCAATCACATCGTCATTGGCGATAAGGACGAGCTGTCGTACGGCGTCGACAATATCGTCAGGCGTCGCGTTTCTTTGCCCGCGGCGCCGCTTCGGCAGGCGCAGCTCGGTGTGGACACCACCAATCCAATGGATGGCGAGGACGATCTCGGAGGTTCCATCATCGAGATCGGCAACCACTTCATTGATGAGCGTTCGCACGATGCGCTTCTTCAGCCTTGCATCGGTTGTCGGCGCCGTCCAGACGGCGCGGAGGTTCCCCGCAAGTGCGGCTACCTGGGATGCGGACATGGGGATCGGCTGCGGCGCAACCGTCCGATGTTTGGCAATCTTGGCTTCGATCTCGCCGGCGCGAGCGAGCGCCTTGTTCCAGCGTGCTTCGAGCTGCGACGTCACCAGCCTGTTCTCCGGATCAGCCGCGTCGTATTGCCGGAATGCCCGGTCGGCGGCATAGCGCGCTGCCTCGAGGTCGCGCAGCAGGGCATCCTGAACCTGGTCGCGTTGGTTGGCCATACGGCGTTCCGCCTCGATGGCGGTGGCAATGGCTCCTGGTTCGACCACCCCGAGCAGCGCCTCCTCGATCGCATCATCGACCCGCAGACCGCCGAAGGCGATGCAACGTGGTTCGCCGTTGTCGAGCAACCCTCGCCAACAGGAATAGCGCGGGATGTTATGGTTGGCTCCTGTGTAACGAACCGTCAGCTTCCGGTCGCACCTTTTGCAGCGGAAAAGGCCGGCAAGCAGAGCGTCGCCATGCTTCGGCGCTCCATGATGGCGACTGGCCGGTACATTGTCGCTGACCATCTTGCGGATCTCCTCCGCCCGTTCCCAACTGACGTAACCTTCGTGTGCATCCGGGATCAGCGCCAACCATTCATCACGCGCCTTGCGGCGAATTCCAGATCGGCCACCGTATCCCGGTACGGAGCGACTCTTACCATAAGCATAAGCGCCGCCGTAGATCGGGTTCGCAATCATCCGGTGTATGGTTGCATAGTTGGGTCTGCGCCAGATGACATCACCGTCCGCGCGCCTGACCGGCAAATCCAACCCGTGTTCGAGGAACCATAGGAGCGCCTGCCGTGCACTGCCAAGTTCGGCGACTTTGTTGAAGACCAACGCAATGGCGTCCTGGATGCGCCGGTCGGGATCTTTCTCGATCCTGTCACCGACCTTCAAAAAGCCGACCGGGACCGTGACGACAAGCTCTCCGCGGCGTGCCTTCTCGTAGCGGGCGGAAAGGGAACGCTGACGTAAGAGATCGAGCTCATACTCGTTGAGGCTGCCCTTCAAACCCAAGAGCAGCCGCTCATTGCCCTGGCGTGGTGCGTAGACCGCTTCTTGGTCGATCAGAACGGTATCAACGACGCGGCACATCTCGATGAGCTGCTGCCAATCGCGGCTGTTGCGGGCAAAACGCGATACCTCGCGTGCCGCTACCGCCCCCACCTTGCCAAGGCAGACCTCGGCGACCATCCGGTCAAAACCAGCGCGGGTTACACCACCGGCGGCCGAACGACCAAGATCGTCATCCACCGTCTCAATGCGCGACCAACCAAGTGCTGTCAGGCGATCGCGCATGGCGTATTGAAGGGTACTGCTTTCGCGATTGTGCAGAACCTGGTGAGCCGAGGACTGCCGAACATAGAGAATAGCCTTCCGCTGCAGATGGTGCGGCCCGATCTTCTCATGCATCATGACCGGCCTCCTTCTGCTGGGAGGCGCGCCCGCAGTTTGCGTGATCGACGAACAGCCGCACGATGAGAACCGTCAGCGCCTGGCGGGTTTCCTCCGGCAACTCCGGCCATTGCGGCATGCCTGCGGTCATCCCCCTCTGCGGAGCCGAAAACAGATCGAACTGGTATGTCATGGACTGGCGAGGCATGGACATCTCTCCGACTCGTTTCGTGAGAGACCAATGCTGCGCCCATTACCGCAGATTGCGATGAGGCGTCGGCGTCTTCCAGTAACTTTGCCAAAGCATGCAGGCTCGCGAGATCGACGTGCGGAACCGGCAGGCTGCGCCAATATCCGCTCACGGAGCGGTCGAACATCCATGCTGGGACTTCAAGAAGCCGATCAGAAGAAGCACCAGAAAGGCTGCAGCGGAAAATATCCGTACCTTTGGCCAGCGCCTCATGGACATGCACGAGCTGACCGCACCAAGGATGCCACGGATATAAAAGCTCGCGAACCTCCGTCCCGTGGGTGTACTGTCGTCGTGTTGTAGGAGGCTGATCGGCCGCATCGGTCATTGCCTGAATGGAATCGCCGTGCCAGGGGTTTTGCTTACGCAGATACCCTGCCTTAGAGTCCGTTTTGAAAATCAGGGACGGGCGTTTCTGCGGACAAGATTGCCGCCCATAGGGACGAGGATCATGCCGTGAGAGACGTCGATGCGGCAAAGTCTCGGCGTCGAACTCCTCGGCCAGGGCCTTGGCCGAGATCGGCTTATATTTGTCGGCACGGCCGACTCGAGACGGCGGCCGACCTCTTCCGCTCCAGGGCTTGGGCGGCAGCGGGCTCTCGCCTGAGCGCCAGACGCTGAGTGTGGGCTGAACGCCGACAACATAGGTCAGGCCGAGCTCGGACAGGCCCGCGCGGAAACCGCTGTCGGCGCCACATCCGGCGTCGGCCAGAACCACGCCGGGCGCGACGCCTTCGGCCTTGGCCGTCCTGATCTGCTCGACAATCTGCGGCTTGGTCCGGAACGTGATCTCTGCCGGAGTCTTGGCCGTCTTGCGTTGTTCCGGATCCTCCGCCCAGCTCTGCGGGAAATACAATTGGCAGGCGATCGGAAGCGAGGCTGCGTCATTTGCGATCGATAGGCTAACCGCAATCTGACAGTTGTCCTGCTTGCCCATCGTCAACAATTGCCGGCGGGTCTCGCTATCCATAGCGCCGTGTCCGTGGCGTTCCATCGCTTCGACCAGGCTTGGCAAGAGCGGGTGTAGTCGCTTCCCGCAGATTCGATCCGATGCCTCCCAAACGACGACGAGAGCGGCGCGCACCTCAGCACCGTAACCCGCCGCCCCGGCCGAGGACCATTCTTCGCCGGCGCGCAGTCTCCTCACAGCAGTCGCATCGCATGCTTGCGATGAAAGCCAGTGAGGGCCACGAATTCGTCCAACATCCTCGCCTTTTCGGCCCGCCCGCCTAAAACATAGCGTCCACTGATCGCCGCCACCAATTCCGCTCGTGTCGCCATGCTCACCTTCCTCATCACAGCTCCCGAAGTTGTTGATTCGGGAGCAAATTAGATGAGGCAACAAGTATTTTAGGGAGCAGTTCAGGCGAGGCAATGCGAGGTCTCTCCCAGATCGCCGCGCATACTCGTCGTCTCCGACACCCACCAAGGCATCAAGGCGATCGTCACCAAGGTGCTGTGCGCGACGTTGCAGAGGTGCCGCGCGTCCACTTCATGAGGAACGTGCTCGCCCACGCCGGCAAGAGGCGGCCGATTCGTCGTCTCAGCCTTCATTCCCATCGCCTCCCGCAGAGACGCCCGAAGCCGCCAATGCCAGAACGAACTCTGATCCTGAGAGGCAACGAGTGAACTGCTTTTGCGCTGCTCTCGCCTATGACTGTTCCGGTGCAATCCGGAACCAGGGCTAAGCCCGCTTGGCGTCTATACTGAACACATAACCGATGCCCCGCGCGGTCTTTATTATTTGTGGTGCACGCGCATCCACTTCGATCTTTCGGCGCAAGCGCAGAACCTGAACATCGACGCTGCGATCGAAGATGTCCTCGTGAATGCGGGTGGCCCGTTGAAGGTATTCTCGGGACAATGGCTGATTGGCCGCCTCGAGAAAGGCAACCAGAAGAGTGTATTCTCCCTTTGTGAGCGGTACTGCCCTGCCCGAAGGGTGACGGAGCTGTCGAGTCCTCAAGCGGAGCTCCCATCCGCCGAATAACCATCTTCCCGATTCTGTCTTCGGCTGGTTTTGCAGGGAGGGGGCCAAACGCCGTCTGACAAGGGCGTTGATGCGCATCGAAAGCTCCCGCATTGACAACGGCTTACTCAAATACTCGTCTGCACCGGCTTCTAGCCAGGCCAACATATCGTTCTCGCTGCGGTGGTTCCCAGTGACGACGATGGGTATGCTCCCGCCGTCGCGGAGATTGCGCATGATTTCGGCGCCAACACTGCAATCAAAACCCAAATTGGCGATGATAACGTCCGGCTCTCGCTTTTCGCGTAGTTCTAACGCCTTCGCGTGCGTATGTGCCACAGTGGTTGACATGTCGCACCTCTGCAGGTGCTGTTCCACTGTTTTGATAAATGCAAGATCATCGTCAACTATAAGGACGTTTACTGTCTTGCATGCTTCATTCATGCTTTTTTCTCCACTCGCGCCCACCTGGTCGGCGCTGGTTTGGCCGCAACCTTCCAACTGCAGTTCACTGCTTAGCTGGACGCATTTGGGTGCAGCAGCCGCCTCCAATTTGCACGGCCTTGGGATTGCGGCTGTAACCGAAGGAACTTGATTTCGTAGCGCTGCCGCTTAAGGCGTTGGGCAAGTGCCGTGGCCTTTTGGTGTTCGCGTTCGCTTCCGCTAAACGTCCCTCGAATCGGGTTGGAGTTTTCCGCGCCATTTCCGGACGGCGAGGGCGACGCGGTGACGGCTGACGATCCTCGGGTAATTGGCATCGGGCTGCGCCTGCCCTGTTCCAATGGCTTCAACGCGGAAGCGCCACTCGTCACCGTAGTCGTACAAGAAGGTCATTGCCGAGCCCACCTTCTGGAAGGCTGTGGTGACGCGCGTGCCCTTCACGCTGCGAGAGCCGCTCCCCTCTATGTCGGCGAAGAGTTCGAACCGCTGGGGCGAGTCGAACAGCTTTCCCGTCAGTTTTGAATAGAAGCCGTAGGCGTGGTCCATGTCGAAGCCAAAAGCCGCTACGATGGCTTCAGCCAGATCCGCTAGCCCGTCTTATTCATGACGGATCTGGGTTTGTTTGCCGCTGAGCGGCGGACAGGTGGCGGCTCGGCGTCTTTTTCACCGCGG
>NZ_JAMYKV010000072.1:0-23358 GCF_040317535.1 Mesorhizobium sp. M1409 | reverse complement strand
CGACAGCCCTTGCCTGCAACTCACGCGCTCGCAAAATCCCCGCTTCAGACCTACGCCAAAAGACAGTGTGAGATATCCGGGCTAGGCCGGCGGTTCAAAACGCAATAACTCGGAACTCGATTACATAAGCCTGAGATAATATAGCGAGATTATGGCCGAACTCCGGCCATCGCCCAAGGCTCTCACATCGCGCCGGATTCCTCCTCGAACCCGTCGTCGCCACCTTCGGAGCCGCCATTCTCAAGGAATTTCTCGGCGATCAGCCCGGCATTCTGTCTGAGCGCCAATTCGATCTCGCGCGCGGTGTCGGGATTGTCGCGCAGGAACAGCTTGGCATTCTCGCGGCCCTGGCCGAGACGCTGCGAATTGTAGGAGAACCAGGCGCCCGACTTCTCGACCACGCCGGCCTTGACGCCGAGATCGACCAGTTCACCGGTCTTGGACACGCCTTCTCCATACATGATGTCGAACTCGACCACCTTGAAGGGCGGCGCCAGCTTGTTCTTGACCACCTTGACGCGGGTCTGGTTGCCGACGACCTCGTCGCGGTCCTTGACCGAGCCGATGCGGCGAATGTCGAGGCGCACCGAAGCGTAGAATTTCAGCGCGTTGCCGCCGGTCGTGGTCTCGGGCGAACCGAACATGACGCCGATCTTCATGCGTATCTGGTTGATGAAGATGACCATGGTGTTGGAACGCGAGATCGAAGCGGTCAGCTTGCGCAGCGCCTGGCTCATCAGGCGGGCCTGCAGGCCGGGCAGCGAATCGCCCATCTCGCCTTCGATTTCGGCGCGTGGCGTCAGCGCCGCCACCGAATCGACCACCAGCACGTCGATGGCGCCGGAGCGCACCAGCGTGTCGCAGATTTCCAGCGCCTGCTCACCGGTGTCGGGCTGCGAGATCAGGAGGTTCTCCAGATCGACGCCAAGCTTGCGGGCATAGACCGGATCGAGCGCGTGCTCGGCATCGACGAAGGCGCAGATACCGCCCTTCTTCTGGGCTTCGGCCACGGTGTGCAGCGCCAGCGTCGTCTTGCCCGAGCTTTCCGGCCCATAGATCTCGACGATGCGGCCGCGCGGCAGGCCACCGACGCCAAGCGCGATGTCGAGGCCAAGCGAGCCGGTCGGCACCGTTTCGATCTCGACGACCTGCTCGTTCGCGCCGAGCCGCATGATCGAGCCTTTGCCGAAAGCCCGCTCGATTTGCGACAGCGCCGCATCCAGAGCCTTTGATTTGTCCACCGCTTTGTCCTCTACCAGCCGCAAAGAATTCTGAGCCATGATACATCACCCCTTGGTCGTCAATGAAGGCCGGACAATCCGTAATCCCTGCCAATTTGTACCTTTTTTGTTCTCGTTTGGCAAGAGGGGTCAAATATCTGAAAAACAATCAATATCCAGATTTGTTCTTTTTTTGTCTCACGATTTAGCTTCACGACGTCTAACGCATTGGGGCCAGGCGGCTCGATTGTTTCGATCCGCCGAATCGCTACCTTTGCATGCGAAGCGCCGTCACGCAGTCTAGCGCTTGTGCGACCGGAATAACAAAGGTGATATCGCCGGCATGCTGAAATCCACGAAAATACTGGCCGTAGGCGGCGCCCATATCGATCGGCGCGGCCAGGTATCAGGTCCCTACGTGCCGGCTGCTTCCAATCCCGGCACGATGCGCGAGGATGTCGGCGGCGGCGTTTTCAACGCGCTGCGCAGCGCAGTTCGCCGTGGCGTGTCCGCGTCGCTGCTGTCGGTGCGCGGCGGCGATGCCGCTGCCGATGCCGTTTCACGAGCCATCGCCGAGGCAGGCATTACCGACCTGTCCGCGGTGTTCCTCGACCGCACCACGCCGAGCTATACGGCGCTGATCGACAACGAGGGCGAACTGATCGTCGGCTTCGCCGACATGGCGCTCTATGACCTAGCGTTCCCCAAGCAGATCAGGCGCTCCAGGGTCCGGGAGGTGATCGCTGCCGCCGACGCCGTCTTCTGCGACGCCAATCTGCCGACGGCGGCACTGGAGCGGCTGGTTTCGCTTGCGGCCGGCAAACCCGTCTTCGCCATTGCCATTTCGCCGGCCAAGATCGTGCGTTTGAAGCCGGTGCTCGGCAATCTGGCCGTCGTCTTCATGAACCGGCGCGAAGCGACCGCACTGGCGGACCTGGACGTGGCAACTTCCCCGCAAGACATCGTCGCCGGGCTGAGACGCGCGGGGCTCAGGAGCGGCGTGGTGACGGCGGGCGGCAGTGCCATGCTGGGCTTCGATGACGCCGGCGCCTTCTCGATCCTGCCGCCGCCGCCAAGGAGGATAGCCGACGTCACCGGCGCAGGCGATGCGCTGGCCGGCGCAACGGTCGCTGCCTTGCTGCACGGCCTGCCGCTGCGGGTGGCCCTGCGCGAGGGCATTGCCGCGGCGACGCTTGCCATCGAAAGCCCGGACGCCGTTCCGGATTTCACCGCGGCGACCTTCGCGGAGGCACTGGCCCTTGTGCCGGATGCGCAGGAAGTGGCATGAGACCGGCAAATTCATAGTGCCGGAGTTTTTCGCGCGCCCAAGTGGACGCGACGCACTCCGGGATGGAGATCCAGATGACCCCAGAGACCGCCCGCCCCTTCATCGACATCCACGCGCCGGTGGCGCAGGCCCTGGCCGCCGGCCGGCCGGTGGTGGCGCTGGAAAGCACCATCATCACCCATGGCATGCCCTACCCCGACAATGGCGCCATGGCCGCGGATGTCGAAAAGATCATCACCGACGGCGGCGCCGTGCCGGCGACGATCGCCGTGGTCGGCGGCCGCATCAAGATCGGGCTCTCGGACGGCGAACGCGAATCGCTGGCGATGACGGGCGACGCCATGAAGCTGTCGCGCGCCGATCTCGGCTTCGCCGTGGCGCAAGGGCGCACCGGCGGCACCACGGTCGCCGCCACCATGATCGCGGCGCATATGGTCGGCATAAAAGTGTTCGCCACCGGCGGTATCGGCGGCGTCCACAAGGGTGCGGAAAAGAGCTTCGACATTTCCGCTGATCTCGACGAGTTGGCGCGCACACCGGTCATCGTCGTGTCGGCGGGCGCCAAGGCCATCCTCGACATCGAAAAGACGCTGGAAGTGCTGGAAACGCGCGGCGTGCCGGTGATCGGCCATGGCTGCGAGACGATGCCAGCCTTCTGGTCCAGGCATTCGCCGTTCCGCGCGCCGCTGACCCTGCACAGTCCGGAAGAGATCGCGCATTTCTACCAGACTCGGGCTTCGCTGGGCCTCGCCGGCGGCGTGCTGATCGCCAATCCGGTGCCCGAGAACCACGAAATCCCGGCCGAAGAGATGGCCGGTTACATCGAAGCCGCGCAGAAGGCCGCAGAGGCGCTCAACGTGACCGGCAAGGCGGTGACGCCGTTCCTGCTGTCGAAAATCCTCGAACTGACCGACGGCAGGAGCCTGAAGACCAACATCGCGCTTGTGGAAAACAACGCAAGGCTGGCGGCGAGGATCGCGAAGGCGCTTTAGGGAGTGCCGCCAACGTCGGCGGGACAGCACCCCCCTCTGGCCTGCCGGCCATCTCCCCCGCAAGTGGGGAGATCGGATGTCGCATCGGCTTTCGCCAATCACCAGCGTTGACGAGTGTGAGCCGGCGGTTGAGCTGCCAATCTCCCTCCTTGCGGGGGAGATGGCCGGCAGGCCAGAGGGGGGTTCTGTCCCTCGGCGTTTCCAACCCTGCACAGCCGCAACGTCCGAAAATCGTCTCACTTCCCCGCCCTTCGTCCCGCCTCATACGCCCGCCCTGCCCAGACCGTCATCTCGTCGGGATCATCGAAAGCGCTGTCGGGAACGCTCCAATAGGGCATGGAGACTAGCTTGCCGTGGCGGGAGCCGGTGTAGGTCCATCGCCGGCAACCGGCGGCTTCGAAGTCGGGCGCGCTTTGCTCGTCGGCCTTCAGCAACAATTCGCCGCGCAGCACCACGGCGACGATGACGCCGTCGAAATAGATGCCCTTGCCGCCGAACAGTTTGCGGATGCTAACCGGGCCGAGGCCTTCGAACAGTTCGGCGATGCGTTCATTGTCCATGCCGCGATCATGTCACCGGCATTTGACATTGTCATCGCGCAACCAAAATCATGCTGACAGGTTGAGAACATTCCGTCGGAGTCTTTTTGTCATGCCGCTTCTGCTCAAGGGATCCTGCCGCTGCAATGCCGTGCGTTTCGAGGTGGAGAGCCACACGCCGGTGCCGTTCATGCTGTGCTACTGCTCGATCTGCCGCAAGCAGCAAGGCGGCGGCGGTTTTGCCATCAATCTCGGCGCCGACTACGAAACGCTGAACATCAGGGGCAAGAGAAGTCTCGGCGTCTACCGGGCCGAGATCGAAGACGACGAGCACCCGCGGTGCGAGATATCGACCGGCGAACGCAATTTCTGCAAGAAGTGCGGGTCGGCGCTGTGGCTCTACGATCCGACCTGGCCGGAACTGGTGCATCCCTTTGCCTCGGCTGTCGACAGCGATCTGCCGAAGCCGCCCAGCAAGGTGCATTTGATGCTGAAATACAAGGCGAACTGGGTCGAGCCCGATATCGCCAAGGGCGACAAGGCGTTCGACGTCTACCCCGAGGAATCGATCGCCGACTGGCACAAGCGGACGGGCATGTGGGTAGAGTGATTGTCTTCGGCCCGTTTACGGGGAGGCGAGGAATGGTCCGCGAAGCGGATGAAAAGCCAATTGCTTGGGCGGAGCAAACTGCGGATAGGGCAGCGCTGCCCCTCATCCGACCCTTCGGGCCACCTTCTCCCCGTAAACGGGGCGAAGGAAGATCAGGCCGAGGCGCGTGCCTCTGCCAGCGCCTTCAGATCGGCCGGCTTCAATTCGACGGACTCGCCGCAGCCGCAGGCCGAGCTCTGGTTCGGGTTGTGGAAGGTGAAGCCGGTGCGCAGCGTCGTCTGCTCGAAATCCATCTCGGTGCCGAACAGGAAAAGCGCAGCCTCGGGCGCCACATAGACATGGGCGCCGTCGCGCTCGATATGGTCGTCCTTGGTGTTGGGTTCGGTCACCAGATCGACCGTGTATTCCATGCCGGCGCAGCCGCCCTTCTTGATGCCGAGGCGGATGCCATGCGCGTTGTCGCGGGTGGCAACGATCTCGCGCACCCGGTCGGCGGCCTTTTCGGTCATCGTGATGACGGCAAAGCGTCCCATTCTTTTTCCTTCTCCATTCCGTACAGGTTCAAGGCCTGCCGAACGATTCTCACCTAAAATGGTGAAGTTTTATGACTGGCGCAAGTGCGCTACCTTTGCCGTGCCCGACGACTAATACCAGCCTACCGCGACCTGCGCCTCTTCCGACATGCGATCGGGCGACCAGGGCGGGTCGAAGGTCATGGCGACCTCGACACCCGAAACGCCCTCGACGGCGCCGACGGCGTTTTCCACCCAGCCGGGCATTTCGCCGGCGACCGGGCAGCCGGGGGCTGTCAGCGTCATGTCGATCTTGACCGAGCGATCGTCCTCGATGTCGATCTTGTAGATGAGGCCAAGCTCGTAGATATCGGCCGGGATTTCCGGGTCGTAGACGGTCTTCAGCGCCGAGACGATGTCGTCGGTCAGCCGCGCAAGTTCGTCGGCGGGAATCGCCGAGGCCGAAACCAGCGGGTTGATGGCCGCTTCCGGTGCGGTCTCGGTGGTGTGGCTCACATCATCCATGGTCGTTACCCAAAAAAATCTTCACCCGAAGAACTTGCGCGCTTTTTCAAGCGCCTCGGCCAAAGCATCGACTTCGGCCCTGGTATTATACATGCCGAACGATGCCCTGCATGTGGAGGTTACACCAAAACGTTTCAACAGCGGCTGGGCGCAATGGGTGCCGGCGCGGACGGCAACGCCTTGCCTGTCTATCACCATCGACACGTCATGGGCGTGAATGCCTTGCAGCTCGAACGAGATGATGGCGCCCTTACCGGGTGCGTCGCCGAAGATGCGCAGCGAGTTGATGGCGCGCAGCCGCTCATGCGCATAGTTCTTGAGGTCGGCCTCATGGGCCGCGATGCGGTCCCGGCCGATCTTTTCCATATAGTCGAGCGCGGCACCTAGTCCGATCGCCTGGACGATCGGCGGCGTGCCGGCCTCGAAGCGGTGCGGCGGCTCGTTGTAGGTGACGATGTCTTCCGTCACCTCCTCGATCATCTCGCCACCGCCCATGAAGGGGCGCATGCCCTGGAGAATGTCCTTCTTGCCGTAGAGCACGCCGATGCCCGAGGGGCCGTACACCTTGTGACCGGTGAAAACGAAGAAATCGCAGTCGAGATCCTGCACGTCGACAGGCATATGCACCGCACTCTGGCTGCCGTCTACGAGTACGGGAATTCCACGCGAATGCGCGATGCGGACGATCTCCTTGATCGGCGTCACCGTGCCCAGCGCATTCGACATCTGGGTGATGGCGACAAGCTTTGTCCGGTCTGTCAGCCGCTTCTCGAATTCGTCGATGTGGAAGACGCCGAGATCGTCGACCGGTGCCCAGACCAGCTTGGCGCCCTGCCGCTCGCGGATGAAGTGCCACGGTACGATGTTGGAGTGGTGCTCCATGATCGACAGCACGATCTCGTCGCCCTCGCCGATGTTGGGCATGCCATAGCCATAGGCGACCGTGTTGATCGCCGAGGTCGTGTTCGAGGTGAAGACGATGTTGTCGGTGCTCGGCGCGTTGAGGAAGCGGCGCACCGTCTCGCGCGCCTTTTCATACGCATCGGTCGCCGCATTGGAGAGGAAATGCAGGCCGCGATGGACGTTGGCGTATTCCTGGGAATAGGCGTGCTGGATCGTATCCAGCACCACCCGCGGCTTCTGTGCCGAGGCGCCATTGTCGAGATAGACCAGCGGCTTGCCATAGACTTCCCGCGACAGGATCGGGAAATCGCGGCGGATCGCTTCGACGTCGTAGGGAATGTTTTCGAGTTTCTGGTCCATCACAAAGTCCTTGCCGGCCGAGGCCGCGATCCTTCCAACGGCGCTAGCCGTGCGTCAAAAACCAGCGGTCGAGCCGCGTTTCGAGCGCCTCGACGATCGCCTCGTCGTCCAGTTCCTCGATCACCTCGGCGACAAAGGCTTTCACGAGCAACCCCCGCGCGGTCTTCTCATCGACGCCACGTGCCATCAGGTAGAACAAATGGTCGTGGTCGATCTCGGTGACGGTCGCGCCATGGCCGCAGATGACATCGTCGGCGAAGATTTCCAGCTCGGGCTTGGTCGAGAACTCGCCGTCGTCCGACAGCAGCAGCGTGTTGCAAGCCATCTTGGCATTGGTCTTCTGCGCGTATTGGTGGACGTTGATGCGGCCCTGGAAGACGCCGCGCGCCTTGCCCGTCACCACATTGCGGATCACTTCCGTCGAGGCCGTGTGCGGCACGGCATGGTCGAGAACCATGGTCACGTCAGTGTGGGTGTCGCCGGCCAAAAGGTTGATGCCGCGCAGTTTGAAGTCGGCGCCTTCGCCAGTCGTCCTGACCATGATCTCCTGACGCACAAGCTTGCCGCCGGCGTTCATGACGAACAGCGTCAGCTTGGCATTCTTGCCGATATGGGCCTTGAACTGCGCCAGATGCGTCGCCGTTTCCGGCTGTTCCTGGACGATCAGCCACGTCACCTCAGCACCTTCGCCCAGCACGAGCTGGCTGACCGAGCTGACCAGCGCGGCGCCATCGCCCGCCTGACGCTCGACGATGACTGCCTTGGCACCAGCGCCGACACGCACCGGCAGGCGCACATGGGTCTGGCCGCCGGCTTGCAAGTTCTGCAGTTCGATCGGCTTTTCAAGCTCCGTGCCATCGGCGATATCGACGAAATAACCGTCGGCGACAAAGGCCGTGTTCAGCGCGCCGATGGCATCGTCGCTGCCATAGGGATCGAGCCCCGGCGCGATGCTGCCGTCGATCAGCTTTTCCGACAGAGGCTGGAAGGCGACGCCTTCGACCGCCGGCACCTTGGCGTCGGACTTACCGTTCAGGATCGACACCACAGTGGACCCATCGACGATCGGTGCAATGGCCTTGGCCATGGCGGACGGGTCGAAGTCCGGCACCGCGTTCAACAGCCGGCGCAGGTCGGTGTAATGCCAGGATTCGACACGCCGCGTCGGCAGGCCGTGCTTGATCGCCTCGATGGCGTTGTCGCGCTTCAGCATCACCGCGCCGTCGCCCGGCAGCAGCGACAGCCGGTCGCCGAACGCGTCGATCAACGCTGTTTCGGCCGGTGTCCGCTGCGGTTGTGTGTGGATATTCATCAGTCTTGCCCCGCCTTTTGGCACAAAATGGCCTGGCATCTCACGCGGCTTGCCCGATCACGCCGGCATAGCCGTTGGCTTCGAGGTCGAGCGCCAGCGACTTGTCGCCCGACTTGATGACCTGGCCCTTGTAGAGCACGTGCACGCTGTCGGGCACGATGTGTTCGAGCAGGCGCTGGTAATGGGTGATGACCAGGAACGCCCGGTCTGGCGCGCGCAGCGCGTTGACGCCATCGGAAACGATCTTCAGCGCATCGATGTCGAGGCCGGAATCGGTTTCGTCGAGCACGCACAGCTTCGGCTCCAGCAGCTTCATCTGCAGGATCTCGGCGCGCTTCTTCTCGCCGCCGGAGAAGCCGACATTGAGCGGCCGCTTCAGCATCGCCATGTCCATGCTGAGCGAGGCGGCGGCTTCCTTCACCCGCTTCAGGAATTCCGGGATCTTGAGCGGCTCCTCGCCACGCGCCTTGCGCTGCTCGTTCATCGCCACTTTCAGGAATTCCATGGTCGCGACGCCCGGTATCTCCATCGGGTACTGGAAGGCGAGGAAAATGCCCGACGTGGCGCGCTCGGCCGGATCCATTTCCAGGATCGACTGGCCGTTGTAGAGGATGTCGCCTTCGGTGACCTCGTAGTCCTCGCGGCCGGCGAGGATGTAGGACAGCGTCGATTTGCCCGAGCCGTTCGGTCCCATGATGGCAGCAACCTCGCCCGCTTTCACCGTCAGGTTCAAGCCGCGGATAATTTCGGTGCCGTCATCGACGATGCGGGCGTGCAGGTTTCTGATTTCAAGCATTCTTTTGTTTCCTGAATATCTGTCCGGTCAACCGACCGAGCCCTCGAGCGAAATTCCGATCAGCTTCTGCGCCTCGACGGCGAATTCCATCGGCAGCTGCTGGATGACGTCCTTGACGAAGCCGTTGACGATCAGGGCGATCGCCTCTTCCTCCGGAATGCCGCGCTGCATGACGTAGAATTTCTGGTCCTCGGAAATCTTCGAGGTCGTCGCTTCATGCTCGAACTGCGCCGTCGAGTTCTTGGCTTCCATGTAGGGCACGGTGTGCGCGCCGCACTGGTCGCCGATCAGCAGCGAGTCACAGTTGGTGAAATTGCGGGCGTTGGTCGCCTTGCGGTGCGCCGAAACCTGGCCGCGATAGGTGTTCTGCGAGAAGCCGGCGGCGATGCCCTTAGAGATGATGCGGCTCGACGTGTTCTTGCCGAGATGGATCATCTTGGTACCGCTATCGACCTGCTGGTAGCCGTTGGAGACGGCGATCGAATAAAATTCGCCCGAGGAATCGTCGCCGCGCAGGATGCAGCTCGGATATTTCCAGGTGATCGCCGAACCGGTCTCGACCTGCGTCCACGAGATCTTCGAACGATGGCCACGGCAGTCGCCACGCTTGGTGACGAAATTGTAGATGCCGCCCTTGCCCTCGGCGTCGCCGGGATACCAGTTCTGCACCGTCGAATATTTGATCTCGGCATCGTCGAGCGCCACAAGTTCGACCACCGCCGCATGCAGCTGGTTCTCGTCGCGCTGCGGCGCCGTGCAACCTTCGAGATAGGAGACGTAAGCCCCCTCCTCGGCGATGATCAGCGTGCGCTCGAACTGGCCGGTGTTCTTCTCGTTCATGCGGAAATAGGTCGACAGTTCCATCGGGCAGCGTACGCCCTTGGGCACGAAGACGAACGAACCGTCGGTGAACACGGCGGAATTCAGCGTGGCGTAATAATTGTCGGAGGTCGGCACGACCGAACCGAGATACTTCTTCACCAGCTCCGGATGCTCGCGGATGGCTTCCGAGATCGAACAGAAGATGACGCCGGCCTGCGCCAGCTCCTTCTTGAACGTGGTGACGACGGAGACGGAATCGAACACGGCGTCGACGGCGACGCGGCCCGATTTGTAGACATTGTCGCTGGCTTCCTCGAGCTCGGAGGCGTCCGTCTTCTGCACGCCGGCGAGAATTTCCTGTTCCCGCAGCGGAATGCCGAGCTTCTCGTAGACCTTCAGCAGTTCAGGATCGACGTCGCTGAGCGAGGTCGGGCCGGGCGTGCTCTTTGGCGCCGCGTAGAAGTAGATGTCCTGGAAATCGATCTTCGGATAGTGGACGCGCGCCCAGGTCGGCTCGTCCAGCGTCAGCCAACGGCGATACGCTTCCAGACGCCATTCCAGCATCCAGGACGGCTCGTCCTTCTTGGCCGAAATGAAGCGGATGATGTCTTCGCTCAGGCCCTTGGGGGCCTTGTCCATCGCTATTTCGGTCTGGAATCCGTATTTGTATTGGTCGACGTCGATCTTTCGGACCCGATCGATCGTGTCCTGCACAGCAGGCATAGGCGTTCTCCATCCACGCCGGGGTCAAGGCCCGACAGTTTTCAAACTATGGCACTGCCAATCAACGCCGAAAAAGCGCTTGCGGCAGCGTAAGTTTCATATAGTGCGCCCCGACCGGAAATTCACCCGGCCAGCATGAAACGCACGGCTCTACCAGGCCGAAAGGCCCAAAATTGTCCAACCGCTCACGCGGCCTGGTCTCTATCCGCCTTTTGCCTAGCGGCTTGCCGCGCGGCGATCCCCGCCAGCGCGGTGCGGAACAGCTCGATATCCTCAGCGCCCGTCGCCGGACCGATCGACACGCGCAAGGCGCCAAGACTGTCGCCGTATCCCATGGCCTTCAGCACATGGCTCGGTCCGACCTTGCCCGACGAACAGGCGGAACCGGCCGACAGCGCCACACCGGCCAGATCGAAGGCGATCTGAGCGGTCTCGGCTTTGACGCCCGCAATAGCGAAGAATGTCGTATTGGCAAGCCTTGGCGCACCCGTTCCGAAGATTTCCGCGTCCGGCACCAACATTTTCACCATGGCCTCGATCTCGTCGCGGCGCTGCCGCACCGCATCCATGGCCGGCAGCCCGGCCAGACCCTCGCGTGCGGCCGCGCCAAAACCGGCAATGGCGGCGAGGTTTTCGGTGCCGCCACGGTGGCCCTTTTCCTGGCCGCCGCCATTGATCAGCGGCTGCGGCATCATCAGATCGGAGGCGGCGACGATGGCGCCGACGCCCTTGGGGCCGCCGACCTTGTGCGAGGACAGTATCAGATAATCGGCGTAACCCGCTGACATGTCCATCGAAACGCGCCCCGCTGCCTGAACGGCGTCGACGACGAGGATGCCGCCCGCTTCCTTGACGATCCCGGCGATGCGATCGATCGGCTGGATGACCCCGGTCTCGTTGTTGGCGGCATGGATGGCAACCAGCGGCAGGCCATCGGCCTTGTCATGCTCGGCAAGCACAACGGCCAAGGCCGCAAGATCGGCGATGCCGTTGGCATCGACGCCGATCCGTGTCACCTGCGCTGCCGGGAAGCGTCCGCCATTCAACAGGCAGGGGTGATCGGCCTCGGACACGTAAAGCCGGCTCATGCGCACAGGGCCGCGTCCCATCCGCCAGTCTGATGTCAGCAGCGTCGAGGCGGCTTCCGTCGCGCCGGAGGTGAACACGACATGCTCTGGCTTGGCGTTGACCAGTGCTGCCACGTCACGCCTTGCGGTCTCGATCAGGCGGCGTGCGGCACGCCCTTCGGCATGGACCGACGACGGGTTGGCGACGACATCAAGCGCCGCGACCATAGCCTCGCGGGCCACTGCAAGCAGCGGCGCACTGGCATTGTAGTCGAGATAGGCTCGATTTGCGGCCATTTTCGTCCAGTTGGTCCCGTCAGAAGCCATTCCGCCGACGTATCGCGTTATTTCCTTGAAATTCCAAGGCGAGGCGTCCTATTTACGCGGCTTGCGGCGCGGGTGGCCCGGCTCGATGTCTTGCCACTCAGTTTTGAACAATTCTAAACTAGCTTCTAAGAAGACGCTCGCCCTGCGTCAAGGCCAGAGGAAGACTTGTTCCGGGCGCCGCGCATTCGTATGCAAGTGGAGTATTTTATGCCTGAGGTCATTTTCACCGGCCCTGCCGGCCGTCTGGAGGGGCGCTACCAGCCTTCCAAGGAAAAGAGCGCGCCGATCGCCATCGTTCTGCACCCGCACCCCCAGTTCGGCGGCACGATGAACAACAAGATCGTCTACGACCTCTTCTACATGTTCCAGAAGCGGGATTTCACCACGCTTCGCTTCAATTTCCGCGGCATCGGTCGCAGCCAGGGCGAGTTCGATCACGGCACTGGTGAGTTGTCGGATGCCGCCGCGGCGCTGGATTGGGTGCAGTCGCTGCATCCGGATTCCAAGAGTTGCTGGGTCGCCGGTTACTCCTTCGGCTCCTGGATCGGCATGCAACTCCTGATGCGCCGGCCGGAGATCGAAGGCTTCATCTCGATCGCGCCGCAGCCCAACACCTATGATTTCTCGTTCCTGGCGCCCTGCCCTTCATCGGGCCTGATCATCCATGGCGATGCCGACAAGGTGGCGCCGCCGAAAGATGTGCAAGGCCTGGTCGACAAGTTGCACACGCAAAAAGGCATCACCATCACGCAGAAGACCTTGCCCGGCGCCAACCATTTCTTCTCCAACGACGCCGACCTGTTGCTCGAGGAATGCGCTGATTATCTCGACCGCCGGCTTGCCGGTGAATTGTCGGATCCGCGGCCGAAGCGGCTGCGTTAAGCAAAGGAAGGGCGGCGGCGGTGTACGAGCCTCCTCATTTCAGGGAAACGCGGCCGGACATCCTGCACGGGCTGATCCGGGCGCACCCGCTCGGGCTGTTGATTTCCAACGGACCCGAGGGCCCGGTCGCCAACGCCATCCCGTTCCTGCTCGACGCCGACGTCGGGCCGAACGGCCGGCTGCGGGCGCATCTGGCGCGGGCCAACCCGCAATGGCGCCTGTTGGCCGACAATCCGGCTTCACCAGTGCTGGTCGTCTTCCAGGGCAGCGATGCCTATGTGACGCCGTCCTGGTACGAGACCAAGCGCGAAACCGGCAAGGTGGTGCCGACCTGGAATTATGCCATCGTACAGGTGCGCGGCACCGTCACGGTGATGGACGACCAGAACTGGCTGGCGCGGCAGATCGCCGATCTGACCGTGTCCCAGGAAGGCGCTCGCGAGGCACCCTGGGCGGTGACCGATGCGCCGGCGCCCTTCATCCAGTCGCAGATCAAGGGCATTATCGGGCTGGAGATCGAGATCAGCGAAGTCCACGGCAAGTGGAAGGTCAGCCAGAACCGGCCTGTCGCCGATCGCGTCGGCGTTGCCCAAGGGCTCGAAAGCGAAGAGAACTCGTCGCTTGACATGGCTGGCATGGTGAGATCTTACGGCGGTCTGGACGGGAATTAAGCTTCGGGCCAAACCGGACGCTCAGGTCTTCCGGCTCGGTCTGATCAGCCAAAACGTCTTTTTGCGGACCGGCAATCCCGATGGCATCGGGCGAAAGATGAAGCCGAGCCGGGCAAAGACCAGCCCGCAGGCAATCGCGAAGGCGCAGCCAAGGCCGAAGCCGGCGACGGTATCGCTGGGATAATGCGCGCCGACGAAGACCCGCGTCGAGGCGATGCACGCCGTGATCGCCAAGGCGATGTACCAGCGCCTCGGAAACAAAAGCAGGGCCACCCCGAAAACGGCGCCCATGGTCGTGGCATGGCCGGACGGGAAGCCGGCAAAGCGCGCATCAAAAGCGAAGGGACGCAAGGCCAGCACACCAAAGTCGCCGAAATAGAGCGGGCGAGCCCGACCGATCGCGTATTTCAGCACATTGACGGCGAGGCCCGACAGGCCGGCGGCGCCCAGCACCAGAAAAGCCAGGCAGGTCCAGTTGTAGACGAGCATCAGCGAGCGCCTCGAGAGGCTTCGCCAGTCCGTCAGGTTCGCGGCGACGAGCAGAAGCGCCGACGGAATGAGATACCAGCCACCCAGGCCGAACTGCGTGAAAAAGTCGGCAAGCCCGGCAAATTTCGCCGACCACTGGCCGTGAAGCATTCCAGCCGGAGTGTCGAGGCGAACGAACGCCGCCGCCGTCAGCAGAACCCAGACCAGCACCCAGACCGACCATAAGATGTTCGGGTATCTGGCCGGACGGACGGCAAAGCGCCTTTTGGCGATCCGCATCGTATCGCGAAAATTGTCGAGGGACCGGCGACCTACCCCAAGGAGCAGACCGGAAACGGAAGGGCGCGATTTCACCAGCATTGGAAATTCGACCCTGTCATCGACCAGCGATCATTGGGCCACACGATAAAGGCCGAGCGACAGTTTGTCTCCCGACGAATAGTTGAGGCCATCGATCCGGGCAACGCGGCTCGCGGATTTGCCTTGTGCCGCCAGCAGGCCATTCAATTTCTGCTCATCGCCAACCTGTGCCAACGCCAGCGCGCAGGCAGGGTCGGCAAGCAGATGTTTGGCGACGCCATCGACATCGGTCAGCACGGTGTTGGTGCCCACCAAGAACACCAGGCTCGGCTCGTGATATTCCGCTGAGGCGAGCACCGTGGTCTCGCAGGGCCTGTTGGCACGGACCGCCGCTTCGATGGCCGGGCTCAGCCAGATCGGCTTCAGCGAAGGCGCGATGACGCCGAACAGCAAGCCATAGGTGATGCCCGCGCAGACCGCGATGGCGCCGATGCGGCGCAGCGGCACTTGCAGCTCCCTGGAAAAAGCGAAGTAGCCCGCCCCCAGTGCTGCCGCGGCCGCCGGAATGCTCCACCAGGAGAAGGTGCCAGTGAGGTAGATCGGCGCTCCGACGCAGACCGCAGCTAGGCCGAGGCTGACCACGACAAGACCGAATGCGGTCGACCACCACAACCAGTTTTGCCAGCGCTTGAGCGGCGCATTCGCATCCTGCGGCGACAATGTCAGCAGCCAGCCTATCAGCAGCGCCATGCCGGGATAGGCCGGCAGGACATAATGCGGCAGCTTGGTCGGGATCAGCTCGAACACCAGCCAGAACGGAATGTACCAGGCGAGGCAGAAACGCAGCCGGGGATCGTCGCGCAACCGGTTGAGGGCCTGGAGCCCGGCGCCGACCGCGATCAGGCCGAAGGGCCACATGAATAGCGAATAGGTCAGCATGTAGAAACCGGGCGGCAGGCCGTGCGATTCCTCACCCGAGGCGACCTTGGCCACCATGTCCTTGCCGACGGCATCCCTGAGAAAGGCGCCGCCGCTCTTCCAGGTGATGAGGACGGCCCAAGGCAGCACGATAAGGAGCACCAGAGCGACACCGCGCACGAGCTTCAGCTTCAAGATCCAGCGCCAGTCGCGCTCGAACGCAAACAAGGTGGCGACCGTCAGTACCGACAACAGCGGGGCCACGGGTCCTTTTATAAGGATTCCCAGCCCTTGAGCCGCCCAGAATATCCACGGCAGATGGGCGGCTACCGGTTCGTTTCGGCGCGACGCCAGATAGACTTGGGCGAGCGCGCCTTGGGCCGCCACGCAGCAGGCCAGCAGCATGGCGTCGGTCTTGGCGTCGCGGCCCTCGAAGGCGGTGGCGAAGATCGCCGCCATCATCAGGCCGGCGGCGAGACCTGCATTGGCTCCGAAGAGCTTCGTGCCCGTCCAGGCGATGCCGACGACGGCCAGGGCAATGCCAAGCATGGAGACGAGGCGGTAGACCCAGATCGGCGCCGCCGCCCCCTCGCCGCTCAGCGCCACGGCCGCCGATTGCAGCCAGTAGATGCCGATCGGCTTCTTGTAACGCGAGGCATCCTGAAAACGGATGTCGACATAGTCGGAGGTTTCGACCATCTGCTTGGTGGCCTGGACAAAACGGGATTCGTCGCGGTCGACGGGTGGAAGGCTCGCCAGCCCGCTGAAAGTCATCAGCACGCTGAACAGAAAGAGGAGAAGGTAATTCCTGTTCATCGCGGGAGCTTTCCGGATCTGATCTGCGGGATGGCCCCGTCGCGGCGCCTCAGGCCCTGCCCCTGCGCGGCGCCTCAATACGCCAGCCAAAAGAATGAGGCAAGAAGTGGGCTTGGCCATCCGCACGGGCCGCAAAACCGGAAACCACTTTTGCTAACCGCGCTTGGGTGCTAAACGCCCGCGTTCATGCACACCCGAGCCGCGGCGGCCGGGCGCTTTCGGGAAAGAAACAATGTCCGCCTTCAAATCCGATTTCCTGCGCACGATGAGCGAGCGCGGTTTCATCCACCAGACCTCGGATGATGCCGGCCTCGACGCTATCTTCGCCAAGGAGACGGTGACGGCCTATATCGGCTTCGACGCGACCGCCAAAAGCCTGCACGCCGGCTCGCTGATCCAGATCATGATGCTGCACTGGCTGCAGCAGACCGGTCATCGGCCGATCGCGCTGATGGGCGGCGGCACCTCGATGATCGGCGACCCATCGTTCAAGGACGAGGCGCGCAAGCTGCTGACCCCACAGGACATCGACGACAACCTCGACGGCATCCGCCGCAACTTCATGCCGTATCTCAAATTCGGCGGCGACCCCAACGACGCCATCATGGTCAACAACGCCGACTGGCTGATGGAGATCAACTACGTCAATTTCCTGCGTGATGTCGGCCGTCACTTTTCCGTCAACCGCATGCTGGCCTTCGATTCCGTCAAGCTCCGGCTCGATCGCGAGCAGTCGCTGTCGTTCCTCGAATTCAACTACATGATCCTGCAGGCCTATGATTTCGTCGAGCTTTACAAGCGCCTTGGCTGCCGCCTGCAGATGGGCGGCTCCGACCAATGGGGCAACATCATCAACGGCATCGATCTCGGCCGCCGCATGGAGGACGCGCAGCTCTACGCGCTGACCACGCCGCTGCTCACCACCTCGTCAGGCGCCAAGATGGGCAAATCGGCATCGGGCGCGGTCTGGCTCGATGCGGAGATGCTGAGCCCCTATGAATTCTGGCAGTACTGGCGCAACACCGAGGATGCCGACGTTGCCCGCTTCCTGAAACTCTACACGACGCTGCCCCTGGACGAGATCGCGCGGTTTGAGCGGCTCGGCGGGTCCGAGATCAATGAGGCCAAGAAGATCCTCGCCACCGAGATCACCGCCTTGCTGCACGGTCGCGCAGCCGCCGAACAAGCCAGCGATACGGCGCGCAAGACGTTCGAGGAAGGCGCGCTCGCGCAATCGCTGCCGACCGTCGAGGTTGACAAGGCCGCACTCGAAGCCGGCGTCGGGGTCTTGTCGCTGCTGGTCACCGCGGGGCTGGCGGCGTCGAACGGCGAGGCGCGGCGGCACGTGCAAGGCGGTGCCGTGCGCCTGAACGACGAGCCGGTCAGCGACGAGCGCCGGCTGGTGACTTCAAGGGATTTGAGTCCGGAAAACGTCGTAAAGCTGTCTTTGGGAAAGAAAAAACACATTCTGGTGCGGCCGATTTGAGATCGCTCACCGGTACTCGAAGATCGACCTGAATATCCCGGGCGCGATCACCGACAGCGGATTGATGTCAAGCAGCGGCTTGTTGGCATTGCCCTTGAGCCGGTAGGTAACGCCGATCAGGCCACGGTCGCGGCCATTGCCGAGCAACGCACCAACGATGGGCAATTCGCCGAAGATGCGATTGAGGCCATAGACCGGCATGAATGTGCCGGTCATGTCCATGTTGTTGTTCTGGTCGTAGAGCGTGCCCTGGAACGTCGTGCCGATGCGCGGACCGCGCAGCACGCCATTGGCCAGTTTCAGATAGCCGCTGCCCTTGTCGATCTCGGCGTAACCGCGTTCGAACTTCACCCGCGACGTGTCCAGTTTGCCCTTGACCGCCTGATTGAGGCTGCGGCTGTCGCCGGCCGGCGTGGTCGAGACGATGGAGGCGAGCTTCGGTTCGTTGACCACGAAAAAGTTGCTGGTGTCGACCTTGCCCTTCAGCGCTCCGTCGCTCGGCCCCGCCAGCGCCAGGATGATCGTTCCGCCTTCCATATGCTCGTAGATGTTGAGGAACCTGAGGATAGCGCCGGCGTCGGCGGACTGCATGTTGAGCGCGCGCCGGCCGGCTCCAGTGGTGTTGCTGATGCTTATGGCGGCGCCCGAACTTGCCGTCGCGCTGACCTTCAGCCCGTTCACCCGCGAACCGGCCGCGCTGTAGTCGAGCTTCAAATTGGACAATTGCTCGTCGTGGAAACCGGTCAGCCGGTCGACATCGGCGCTGACGGAAATGGCGTCGGAACCGGTGGTCTTGGTCGCTGTGTCGACATCCGAGGTGAACTGCTTGATGAGCGAGCGGGCATCCAGCGCATTGCCTGATATGTCGACCGCATAGCCCTTGCCGGATCGCTTCACCGACACCGCGACGTCGTCGCCCCTGTTTAAGGTGACCTTGCTGAACCGCGCCGACGACAAGGCACCATTGATCAGCACGATGCTGCCGTCGACGGAGAAACTCTTTCCGTCGAGGTTGAAGTCGGACAGCGTCGTCGTATCGCCGGCCTTGGTCATGACGAATGTGACATTGGCGGGGACCCCAGCGCCCTTGCTCCAACCCGCCCAGGGGACGTCCAGCCTGGCATTGGTCAGATCGGCCGAGACGTTCTGGTTGCCGCTCCCATTCTTGTCGATCGCGACTTTCACCGTTCCGGCAAGCAGCGGCTTCAGACCGGGCATGGCGGCGGCGCGGACCTTGTCGTCGAGCACCATGGCTACCTTGCGGCTGCGCGCCGGCCCATCATCCCTGAGGGGCTCGATCAGATCGAGTTCGGCCGGTATGCCGTTCAGCGACGCCTTTGCGGAGATCACCGCCTTAACAGGGTCGACCGTGATCGAACCGTCGGCATCCGTCACGGTCTGCCCCTCGAAAGGCTTGGCCAACGACATGCCGGTGTAGTCGAGCGACACCAGCCAATCGAGCTTGGAACTGTCGACGCCGGACTGCAGCGGAATATCCGCCTTGACGTGGCCGGTGACGCTGCCCGACAGCTCTTCGGGCAGAATTCCGACATGGCGCATGGCGTTGATCGGCTCGTAGGATGCGAGTTCGGCAACAGCGGATGCGTCGCCGTCAACGTCGATGTCGAGCGCGCCGATGACCGGCGGGCGATTGGCCGCCTTGACCGTCAATGTACCGTTGCTGGCCGCCACGGTGCGACCGCTGGGCATATAGACGGTGCCCGAGGACAGGGAGACATCGACATCGTTGCCGTGGAAGCCGACGACGCCAACCGCGTCGCGTATCGGCGGAATGCGGCCGGCCGTGTCGAAGCGCGATCCCTCGATCTGGAAGCGGCCGAATATTTCGTCTGCGGACAGCGGCACGCCGTTGCCCAGCCGGCCCGGCACGACCTGGAACTGGAGGTTGGCGTCGACGACGCGGCCTCCGAACAGATTGGCGAGCACCCACAGCCTGGCGTTGCGCGCCGAAAACCACGGCCACAGCTGCTTGACGTGAGAGACCTGCATGTTGTGGATATTGATGGCAAGGTTGATCCCCGGCGCCTTGCCGTCGACGAACGCCACGGCAGCGGTGCCAAGCACTTCGCTGGAGGCAGCGGACCGAAGCGCGATCTGCTCGGCGACCAGCCTGTGGCTCACCGTGTTGTAGACACCGGCAATCCGGGCGAGGAAGGTCAGCGCTGGCTCAGGCGACTCCGAAGGCGCAAGCGACGAACCGTCGCTGGTCAGGTCATAGCGATAGGAAGGCTCCTCACCCGCCGCCCCGCTTGCCGGCTTCGGACCGATCGAACCGGCGAAATCGAATGTCGAGCGACCGGTCTTCAGCAGCAATCTGTCGACCTGGACCTTGTTGCTGCCGGAAACAAGCGTCGCATCGACATCGACGTCAGCGGGCAGCAACCCGCGCGTGCCTAGATCGAGAATGGAACCAGTCGACGACAAAAGAGCCGTCAGCCGCGATGCATTCGCCCCCGATCCTTCCGATCCCGTCAGCTTCAGCGCGACCGCGCCCAACTTCCCGGCAGCGGCCGCGGGGTCGCCGGCATCCGCCAGGTCGATGCTGGCATCCAGCGCCGTGACCCGGTGTGCCGCGATGTCGCGGGTGGCGGAAGCGGCAACGGTAACCGTCCTGCCGTTGACATCCGCCTTGGATGAAAACCGCATACCGCCCGGTCCCGATTGCACGACGGTGGCGTCGGTTATATTGAACAGCTTGATCGTTCCGGTTTCGGGCAGCACGAATTCGACATTGCGAAGATCAATCTGGCGCAGCGAATCTTCCCGCACGGCATCGAGCGCGCGGTTGACGTTTCCGAACACCGCATTGGACAGCTTCTCCGGATCGATGAGGCCGTCCGCATTGCGCAGGGCGGCGGTCCAGTCGCCGCCGGACGGCATCGCCGCCACGACAATGCGGGCATCGGAGATCCTGGCGCTGGTCAGCCGCACATCCCCCCACAGCAGCGGAACCAGGCGAACGCCGAAGCGCACGCGGCCGGCATCGGCCATCGGCTTGCCGTCGGCGGTCTTCAAGCTGACGTCGCTGACCTGGAGAGCTATGAAACTCGAACTGTCGAGAGTGATGCGCGCCGGCCCGACCGCGACATTGACATCGACGCCGGCCAGTTTCTCAAGAGCCGTTTCCGCCTCGATACGAAGCCGGTCGGCCCCGATGCCGGAGGCGCCAACCAGATAAACGAGCACAGCGGCCAGCAACACGAGAGCGACCAGACCGGCGAATGCCCTTGCCAGGATGCGAAAGCCGCGCCCGATCGACGCCTGACCAAGTGGCGGCACGCGGCAGGCGGACGGAAAAGCGGCCAGGTCGGTGATCTCATCACGCCTGAACCGGATCTTCTCGTGCTGCGGTTGCTCCTGATCCACGCAATTTTCCGTTGTACGAACTCGATCGTGGACGAATCCCCGCTCGACACTATATCGGTGTGGCTTCGCGCGTAACCTCAAACAAGGGCATCGGTATGGCTGACCTCGACGTAGGCGATCTTGCGCCGCAATTCGATCTGCCGCGCGACGGCGGCGGATCGCTCAGCCTTGCCGCATTCTCCGGCAAGCCCATTGTCCTCTATTTCTATCCGCAGGACGACACAACAAGCTGCACCCAAGAGGCGATCAGCTTTTCGCGGCTGAAGCCGGACTTCGAGAAGGCGGGCGCCGTGGTGATCGGCCTGTCGCCCGACACCGCCGGGAAGCACGACAAGTTCAAGTCGAAATACAATCTGACCATCGACCTTGCCGCCGACGAGGAGCGCAAGGTGATCGAGGCCTACCATCTGTGGGTCGAGAAATCGATGTATGGCCGCAAATACATGGGCGTCGAGCGCGCGACGTTCCTGATCGGACGCGACGGGCGGATCGCCAGGATCTGGCGCAAGGTCCGCGTCAAGGGCCACGCCGAGGAAGTGCTCGAAGCCGTTCGTGCGCTTTGAGGATTGCCGGCACGGCTGTTCGTGCCTTCCCTATGCTCGCCTGACGAGCGTCGCCGCAGAGCCGGTGCACCACAAGCCTTTGTTAACCTTAATAATGTGTAGTCAAGCTGTCGTGGTGTCGTAACCGAAAGCTTGGTCCCGTGAACGCAACCGGTCAGTCAGCAGTCTTCGGCAGGCGCAAGGAGCCCCATACGGTCATCATCGCCCGGGGCAACGAGATCAGGCACTTCACCATCCGACCCTGGCTCGCGGCCTTTATCGGCTCGGCGCTGGCCGCCATCGCCATCGGGTACCTCCTGGCGACCTCCTATCTCGTGCTGCGTGACGATTTGATCGGCGCCACCACGGCGCGGCAGGCACGCATGCAGCAAGCCTATGAAGATCGCATTTCGGCGCTTCGCGCCCAGGTCGACCGCATCACCAGCCGCCAGTTGCTCGACCAGCAATTGATGGAAACCAAGGTCAGCGAACTGCTGGAACGCCAGAGCCAGCTGAGCCAGCGCCACGGTCGCCTTGGTCCGCTGCTCGAACGCGCCGAGAACGAAGTTGGCGCCGCGCCGGCCGAGGATCCGGCAGCGGTTTCGAAGCCGGACAAACGCGCCGAAGTGACCGGTAGCATCAAGGAACCCGCGCGGAACTATGCGGTCGCCAGCCTTGGCGCCGACCTCGGCGCCGGCGACACCAGGCCGTTTTCGCTATGGTCGACCCGCTCCGATCCGCTGCCCAACGATTCAGCCGCGGATCGCGCCGACAAGCTCTTCATCTCGATCAACCAGTCGCTGAAATCCATCGAGAACGACCAACTGACCCGTATCAGCACGCTTGCCGACAACGCCTACAAGAGCGCCGACGCGATTACCCAGGCGCTTCAAGCAGCAGGACTGCCGGTCGACAGCGATTTCGGCAAGGGGGATAGCGATGTCGGCGGACCGCTGATCCCGCTCGACTCCTCGATGATGTTCGACAGCAAGGTCAAGGAGTTGGACGAGGCGCTTGACACGCTCGACCACCTCAAGAAGGAAGCGCGTCGGCTGCCGCTCACCAACCCGGCGCCGGGCCACTCCGTCACCAGCCCGTTCGGGGTGCGCACCGACCCCCTTCTCGGTACCGCGGCGCTCCATTCCGGCATGGATTTCAGGGCGCCGATCGGCATGGCCGCCAAGGTCACGGCTCCCGGTATCGTCACCAAGGCCGGCTGGAACGGCGGCTACGGCCGCATGATTGAAGTCGACCATGGCAATGGTTTTGCGACGCGCTACGGGCATCTCAGCGAGATCGACGTGACCGTTGGCGAGAAACTGGACGCCGGCGCCGTCATCGGCAAGACCGGCAGCAGCGGCCGCTCGACCGGCCCGCATCTGCATTATGAAGTCCGCCACAATGGCGAAGCGATCGATCCCTTGCGCTTCCTCACGGTCGGCAGGAAGGTCGCACAGTACCTCTGAAGAATGCAGGCCGGGAGTTGACCATCTCTGGCCGCTTCGCGAGCGGCTCGGTCGTTTCGCGCCCACCCCGACATCACGGGCCTGGTCAGTCTCCCGCCCTGAAGACCCGAAAAGCGACCGCCAGCCACGCGGCAGGGCAATCGCTTCAGGTTCCGAATTCGTCCCGTCATCCTTTTCCGAACGTTGGCGCCGCCCCTCACCTGCCTGCCGGCATCCTCTCCCCGTAAACGGGGCGAGGGACGCTGCCATCGATGGTTTCGCCAATTGTCAGTGTTCCAAGAAAGGCGCCGGCGCTGCGGCCAGCCTCTTTCTCCCCGTTCACGCAGGGCTGTCCGGGGAAAGTTTTGAGTGAATCGAAATGCCGCATGTGCATGCCCCGTAAAACGGGGTTTGTCCGTCTTCTCT
>NZ_JAMYKV010000071.1:0-26077 GCF_040317535.1 Mesorhizobium sp. M1409 | reverse complement strand
CGTCCCGGCTTTTTTGGCCCGCCGCCGGCATGGCGCCGCCGCGACCGGTCAGCGCCAAAAAACCGTCGCGGCTGAGCGCCCAGTCGGGCTTTTGCGCAAAAATCCGCCGGCGGGTTCGCAGCACCGCGTGCGCCCGGGTGAGTTCGTGGGTCGGCGTGCGGATGTCCATGTGGGCGTCGTGCAGGACAAGGTCCTCGAGGTGGACAAGTTCGCCCTCGAGCCAGAGCGCGGAAGCCGCGTCGGCAAAATGCTGGCGCTCGACAAAGCCGTCGCGGACCGGAGAGCGGGCGACCCGCTCGTCGAGGCGGACCAAAACCGCGGTCGCGCGGGCAACCGGCCCGATCAGGGTTTCCAGGGGCAGTTTGTCGAGCGCGTAAGCCATTGTTTTCATGATGGCTGATTCGCGTTGGTCAAGCTAGTGAGCTTATCACTGGACTTACATCGTGTTTCCTTAGGGACAAAAATCACTATCGATAATCACCTCTTATCGATAGTGATAGATTAGACGGCGCAAAGGCGCTAGATTCGCACGAGATCACAGCCGCGACGGCGGCAGAAAAGCCTGGAAGACGCCTTCATGAAGACTGCCCCTGCCCTGCTGCCGCCCGGCCTGCCGCAGCGCCAGCTGACGTCACGCCGTGCGCGACGTGCTGGTGTGCGCCTGGCCTGTCGCGATGGCGACGAACCGGCGCTTGACCGCGGCAAACAACGCCGGCGGCAGCGGCCCGTAATAGCCGCTCTCCGTCTCCAGCGGCCGGATGTCGGGTCCCGGCCAGGCGAAGCGGTTGCTTTCCGTCAAAACGATCCACGACCGCTCACCGTCAAGCCGCAAGCGCAGCTTAACCGCAGCCGGGATCTCGATGGCATCATCGGGATCGACGGCGGCGAATGGGTGATCGGCAGGACGCGGACGACCGGCGAGCCGTCCTCCTGCATGGCGACCAGCGCCAGCACCAGGCAGGGCCGGTCCTTGTCGCCTTCCTCGCGGCCTTCGCGGTGCTGCCAATGCCAGAGATAGGAATAACGGAAGACGTGGCCGACCTTGATTTCAGCCGGCAGCATTTTTTGCCGTCAGGCCTTTTGCCCCGGAGGGTTTTGACCCAGCGGGTTTTGCCCCGAACAGCTCGTCGTTGAGATGGTCGAGACCCGGCTCCATTTCGGAGGCATCGACTGCGGCGATCTCGTCCGCGCTGAGCTCCGCCGTCAGCTCGACCCGCCGGTCGCGCTTCGACAGCCGGACAAAATCCTCGTAGGCCAGCAGCACGGTGCGCGGGCGGCCGTTCTTGGTGATGATGACCGGGTCGCGAACGGCGGCATCCTGATAGGCGCCAAAGTTTTTCGAGACGGCGGCGGCGGTGACGGTGGTGGTCATCGGCGAGACTCCTTTGTTCCGGAATATACGGGCTTTCCGGACTTTCCGCAAGTTCGAGGCGCCGACCAAGTGGAAACCAACCAGTGACAGAGCAGCTTGCTAACACCAAAAATGCTGAACTCGTCGCGCGGCGGGCCGAGGCCCTCGACGCGCTCGATTCCGTGCTGCCCTTCGACCGCCGCGATTTTCTGGCCGACCTCCTGACCGACGACGACGTCGCAACGCTGCGCCATCTCGCCAAGGAAGGCATTGGCGCAAATTCTCTGCGGGCGCTGGCCTCCGACCTCGGCTATCTTGAGGCCTGGTCGCTCGCCGCCACCGGATTTTCGCTGCCCTGGCCGGCGCCGGAGGCGCTGCTGATCAAATTCGTCGCGCACCATCTGTGGGATCTTGCCAAACGCGAGACCGATCCGGTGCACGGCATGCCGGCCGACGTCGCGGCGACGCTGAAATCCCAAGGGCTTTTGCGCAGCGACGGGCCGCATGCGCCCAACACCGTACGCCGGCGGCTGTCGAGCTGGTCGACGCTGACCAAATGGCGCGGTTTAACAGGAACGTTCAATGCGCCGGGCCTGCAGAGCGCCATAAGACTGGCGGTGCGCGCCAGCGCCCGTCCGCGCGGCCGCAAGAGCAAGAAAGCCGTGACCGCCGACATTCTGGCCGCCCTGCTCAACACGTGCGCCGGCGACCGTCTCGTCGACATGCGCGACCGCGCCCTGCTCATCACCGCCTTCGCCTCCGGCGGCCGCCGCCGCAGCGAGATTGCTTCGCTCAGGTTCGAGCAGATCGTCGAAGAAGAGCCGGTGCCGGCCGATCCCAAGGTTCCGGATTCTTCGAACATGCTCCCGTGCCTGTCGATCCGGCTCGGCCGGACAAAGACTACACAGGCCGACAGCGACGCCTTCGTGCTGCTCGTCGGCCGGCCTGTTCTGGCTCTGAAAGGCTGGCTCGAGCGCGCCGGGATCGCCGAGGGCGCCGTATTCCGCGGCATCGACCGTTGGGGCAATCTCGAAACCCGCGCCCTGACGCCGCAGGCCGTCAATCTGATCCTGAAGCGCCGCGTCGCCGAGGCTGGGCTCGATCCGGCGGCGTTTTCCGCCCATGGCCTGCGCTCTGGCTATCTCACCGAAACCGCCCGCCGCGGTATTCCGCTGCCCGAAGCCATGCAGCAGTCACAGCACCGCTCAGTGCAACAGGCCTCCAACTACTACAATGACGCGGAACGGACCCTCGGGCGGGCGGCGCGGGTTCTTGCCTGACCCAGATCGTGCTTACCGATGAGGGGCTGAAGCTTGGGAGCGCCTTTCCGAGATCTAGTAAGCGCTGATTCAAGACTATCCGATATACCGCTTGTTTAAGTGAATTTACTAGGCAAGGGCCGGGAGGGGTTCGATGGCTACGCGAAAGGCAAGAATTCTGATTCTTTGCAAGACATACCCATCGCCAAGCAGCAAATATTCCGAGACTTCTTGCGTGGCAGGGATGGAAGACAGCGGACATCTGATCCGCCTTTTTCCGGTGCCCTTTCGTCTAATAGATGACGATCAGCAGTTCAAGAAATGGCAATTCATCAAAGCCACGATCGAGAAGGCCAAGGACGACCACCGACCGGAAAGCCATCACATTAAGGTCGACACGATCGGCAGGGATGGTCCCCCTGTCTCAACCAAAAACGCATGGGCAGAACGTTGGGCCTTCTTAGATAAGGCGAGAATCCACGACGAATTTTCGGCGCTTGAAGCGGACCGTGTATCGACCGGTCACACCTTGGCGTTTCTGCGTCCCTCGAGGATTTTGGCAGTCGATGTTACGCCATCATCGAATAGGCCAGCCTGCTGTTGATACTTCAGAAGCTTGTCCCGTTCCTGTGACGTCCAATCCGGGTTCGACGGCAGCTGATGCTCGAGCAATTAGAACGCTTCGCAAACTCCCGTTTGAATTTCACTATCGCTACCGCTGCGACGTTGGAGGCGTCCAGGCAGAGTATCGGCACAAAATCGCGGACTGGGAGGCAGGCGCTCTTTTTTGGAATTGCCGAAAGAACTATGGCGAGAAGTGGGAGGCCCCGTTCCGAGAAAAATTGGAAACCGTTTTGCAGCTGACCTGATTTTCTTGATGGGCACGATCCATAGGTTTCCCGCTCAATGGCTAATAGTCAGCCTGATTTATCCCCCTAAGCGGCCACCGCTCCGAGAGCGTCAACAATCTCTGTTTGATCTGTGAGATGGGATATCGCTGCGCCGGTTTTATCGGCCACGGCCCGGGCAACGTATGTCCTATGGCAGAACCGATAGTCTGCCTCAAAGCATACAAGACAGGCGTTTTTTGATCGTGTGAGTTTGGCTACTTCTTCCACAGATTGGTCTTGGCCGCCCAAATACTGGAGAAATCCGGCCGTATAAATCGACCAGCTACCATCCCGTTTGTACCTGTCGCGAACGTTCTTTGGACACCCCATCGCCTTTGCATGGGTGTATGAAATTCCGGCCGATGCAAGAGCCTGCTCAAATGAGGTTTTCGAGAATCCACGTTTCCGCGAAAGTGGCGTGGCGCGGACGTCCACAACAAGATCGATTCCGGCAGCCTGAAGACGAGCAATGAAGCGATCGATGGTCAGCCCTTCATATCCGAACGTGTAAATGGACTTGGTCATCGGCCTGCCTCCTTCGTAATCACCATATAGCTTGAGCGACAAAATCTGAAAGATCGCATTAAGGACCTGGTGTGATTGCGCGGAAATGCCACCGTTCCATCATGTTCGCCCCTCAAACTCCACCGCCAAATTCCGGAGAACGAAAGCAACGGTATGAGTGGTGAAACGTGGCTGGATGAAGCTATCACGGCGGACTCCAGTGCCCTCTCAGTTATCCGGCCATCCTGGTCGGTGACCCATTAGCTTTCAAAGCAGCCATCAGCATCGGCCCGACCGAAAACTCCCCTGCCCCAGCCTTATCGGTCAGCACGCGCAGATAGCCGCCCGCTGAATTGATGTGCTGCGCCCTTTGCAGAATGCAGGCGATCACCATTGCCGCGGTTTCCTGCCCCATCACATGGCAGGCGTCCTCGTATGCGGAAGGCGACACGCCGAGATAACCGCGCACCTGGGCCGCCGTGACCATTAAATCGCGCCAGTTGCCAATCCCGTCGACGGCGTAATCCGCAATTTCCGGGCAGGCCTTCAGCACAATCCCTAGCGGGTATGCTTTCGGAGGCTTTGCGGTCCTCGTCCTTGGCTCGGCCGTCGCCCCGCTTTTTTCCAAAGCTGGTTCAAATTCAAAAATAGAGTCGGTATTTGAATCAGATTGCTGCCGCTCGCTTTGAGAGTCATTGCCGCTCGGATTCATGGATTCCATATGAATTTCCAGCAGCTTATCCACGTCGTCATGCAACGCGGCCAGATCAGCCACGATGGGTTCAAGCTCGGCAATGCATGCACGACGCGGAATTGCCTCCACAATGCTGCGGAACCGCTTCCCCAGGCCTCCCCAGTCGCCCGGCACGTCTTCCTCTACGGCCGCCTCGATCAGCTTGTGGATATCCCGGCGGTGCAGCGTAATGCGTTCCCTCATAAGCCTGAGCGCCCTATTGTCGGCGCGAACACGCTCGGCCGCCGCCTCGAACTCGCAGGCACGGGCCAGCAGCGGCGCCAGGGAGAAGCCAAATGCTTCCTCGATCTCCCCTCCTCTGCCCTTGCGTGCATAACGCTTGCCGTTCGGGCTGTCCCGTCGGATGACTAGCCCGCAGTCCACAAGAGCCGCCAGGTGCCGCCTCACTGTGGCATCGGGCATTCCGTGCGCCCTGAGGGACAGCTGTGCGTTCGAGGGAAAGACGATGAGGCCGTTTTCCTCACTCAGCTCGCTGTCAGGATAGAATGATACCAACGCATTCAGGACGGCCAGAGCGCGATCGCCGATGCCGACGATGCTCTTGCCCTCGCAGAGGTTGCGGTAGATCTGCCACTTGTCGACGACCCTGCCCTTGGGGATCTCACGTGACTCGTTTTGCGCTGCCAGCATGGCAAGCGACATCGGCCGCCGCCCAAAGGGCGTCGTTGCAATACCCGTCTCCACTTTCTTTCACCTTCGATTAGGCAAAAGAAATCTGCTCGCCAAAACGGCGCCACGACTCTTGACAGTGATTCGGGGAAATGCGATTCTCAGCTTGCGACAGACGAGAAGGGCTTCCGCGACGGTGACGTTCGGGGGCCTTTTTCTTTTGCGGTTTCAGTCTCCTGTTGAGGTCTGCTCCGACTTTCTGAACGCCTCATAGAGGTTGCTCAGATTATCGGAAATCCACGTACCAAAGCGGCTGCCGTCCATCTCCTTCACGGCGATCGTGATGGCCTTGCCTGCCTTCTTAACGCTGACGCTAACTGCTTTGTCCTCCGGGACCCAGGATTGTGCTTGGGATTTCAGACCTACCTTGCGAATCGGCTTCCCCTTCGCATTCAGGGCTCCCAGCAGCCTTTCGAAACGTTCGTTGCTTTCCAACTCACCGAATTCTGGTTCGGACAAGATTGCATTAACCATTTCCAATTTTTTGCCGGCGAGGAGAGACAGCTCAACCCACCGCTCGCGGCCCACAGACCTAGCGGATCCAATCTTGCCGATCACAGACGCCGGAATTCTTGAGACGACTGATACCATCTTTGATACCGCAGCGGCGTTCGAGGCCAATGCTGACGAGATCACATCTCTGTCGTACCCCAAATCCTCAAGACGCTTTGCGAACATCGCCTTCTCGATGAAGCTAAGATTTGCACGAGCGGAATTCTCCTGACCCTGGGCAATTACATGGGCCCTGTCGTCGATCTCCTTGACGACTGCCCTTACCTTCCGTCCCAGCTCACGAGCGACTCGGACTCTGCGGTGGCCGAAGACAATCATGTAGCGGCCGTCGGAGCCTGGATGCGGACGGACAAGTATGGGAGAATCCTGCCCCCTTTCCCGAATAGCTTCCAGCAGCTCTTGGTACTGCTCCTGGTCGTCGCCCATGCGGTCGGAAACGAACGAGCCGTCGACTGCGCTTGGGTCGAGTTCCACGACATGCTCGCCCTCAAGATACGCATCCGCTTGCTTTGCCAACTCGTTGACCGAACGGATCATGGATTTTGACGCTCCGCGGATCGGATATGCTGCAGCCGCGGTAGATGACTCCCGCTCGCCGGCTTCCGCTTCTACGAGGCCAGAAAGAAGATTCTTACGTGCCATATTTTACCTCCAGGCAGCGCAGGCCGTTGAATACATTTAGAAAAGGTGCACTTTTGTCAGCAGACAAGTCAGCGCCCCCATGCTTCATGAATCAAAGCTACGATTTCGCCATTAACGACATCCAAGGCTTCCATTGCCCGCTCGTATGTGGACCGGGTCATCGCATTCTTGTCGACTTCGTAAAGGGTCTGCTTGGTGATCCCCGCATCGGAAATCGCCGTTGATTTCAGCATCTGGTTCTTTAGGATGAATTCGCCGAACAGCGTATGCAGGAATGCCACCATCTGCGCTTGCGGCTGGTCCGTAGGTTCGAATCGAGTAACAAGGTAGCGATACCACTCCAGATTCACCTCGGCACCGGCCGCTCTGATCGGCTCCAGGATGTTCCCGAGCATCAGCAGAAACTGGCCCATGCTCATCACATCGAGCATCTGCGGATGGATCGTGATCAACACTGAGGTCGCCGCGGTCAGTGCAGTGATGGTCAGGTAGCCAAGCTGCGGCGGACAATCGATAACTATGACATCGTAGCGATCGTCGACCTCCATCAATGCCTTCGAGATGCGTGTGAAGAACGCCCTGCCCGCATTCGAAGACTTGTCAGTCATTGCCAGAGGCGTGTCGTATTCGAATTCCTGGAGCTCTAGGTTCGCTGGGACGATGTCCAAGCCCGGGAAATTCGTCGGCTTGATGATCTCGGAGAGAGGCACCCTCTCCTCGTCATAACGAATCGCGTCGTAAAGGGATTTCGTCTGGTCGAGTTCAGGCTGGAACCCATGCAATGAAGAAAGCGACGCCTGCGGATCGAGATCGACCGCTAGGACACGGTGACCGGTAAGCGCAAGGTATTGGGCGAGGTGGGCAGCTGTAGTGGTCTTCCCGCTGCCTCCCTTGAAATTAACCACAGCTAAAATCTGAAGCTTCTCGCGGGGCCGCCGATGGGGAACATACATGCGGGCGTCAGATCGACCGTACTGGTCCAGATACTGGCGCAGCTCAAGCATCTGTTCAGCAGTGTACGAACGTCTGCCCGACGTCGAGGTTTCAGGCACCGGTCCCTTTCCTTCCAGATGCAGTTTCTTCAGATGGCTCTGGGAAACCCCCAGATACGTGGCAACCTCCGCCAGCGAGAACGAACGAAGATTTTTCTTCGCGTTGGGAGGGAAGCGCTGCATCGAAAGCAGGTGCAACTTCTTCGATATCTGGTCGCCCTGATCGAGGATGCTTTGCTCGAACAGCAGCGGGATCTTTGTAGGAACGGGCGAGTTCACGTTCATTCGATCGAGACTCTCTAAAAACGATTTTTGACGTAAAAGCGCCAAGCAACCGTCATTATGTCCGATTCGTTCGCCCGGGCAAGAAGTTTAAAGTTAACAAAAGCTTAACGGTCGCGGAACGGGGCTCAACAATATGATTCATGCAACTGAATATGCTGCACAATTCGGCGATTTTGTCTGCGGACAATGCCTACCATCCAAGCACAAATCCTGCTTACCCAGGCGTCCCGCCTAGTTCTTATCGGCTTCCGAAGGTCCGCATCGGTGCCTGGCAAGTGATCACGACACTCTGAGCCTATGACGAGTATTTGCACATCAAACTCGACCGCTTCTGACCCGACATTGCAAAGCGCCATGTTGTCTTTCACCTCCCTTGAAGACGTTAAGCAAAGCGTTCCAGGTGATAGCTCGTCGGAGGAGAGGGGGCAGCACTCTTCAGTCCGTTGCCTAACGATAAGCGCCAAGTGGGAGGACGGAATAATGGTGTCGAGTTCTCTCAATGGGAAAAGAGAGGGCTTTTCAGAGCCCGGGCGCCTTAGTGAGGTTGATCCGAAAACGGTCGCGACGCCGCTGGTACTTGCGGGTCATCCCGGCGCTGGCGTGGCCGAGCTGCTTCTGCACATAACGCTCATCAACCTCGGCAGAGGAAGCCAGGCCAGCTCGCAGTGAATGTCCGGAAAACTTCTGTCCCCGCTCGCCCTCGGAGAGATCGCCGCGCATGCCGGCGGCCAAGGCCGTGCGCTTGACCAACCGGGCCACCTCCTGATCGTTGAGCCGATCGACGCCGACCGTTTTACCCTGACCAGTAACACGGCGGAACAAGGGGCCATGCGCGATGCGGGCAAACCTCAGCCAGGTCTTGAGCGCGACAACCGGGCAGGTGGCGTCGGACGAACCGCGGCCGATCTCGACCTCGCGCCAGCCGATCTTGCCGCGCAGTGTCACAAGAACACCTTTGTCGAGCACCTCGACCCAGCCGCGGCCATCCTCGGTTTGATCGCGGGCAAGATCGAGGCCGACGATTTCGGAGCGGCGCAAGTCGCCTGCGAAGCCCAAAAGCAGCATGGCGCGGTCACGCAGGCCACGCAGCGTGCCGCGGTCGAGCGTCTCCAGCATGGCAACAAGATCGTCGCGCAGTACGGCCTCCTTCTGACGGGGCGGCGTGCGTATTGCGGATGCCGGCGAGCACGGTGGCGATATGACGGTCCTTCCGGTCAAGCGATTGGCCGCGCTGCGTGTAGTTCCAGGTCAGGGATGACAGGCGGCGCTCGATCGTCGCCACCGCCTTTTTGTCCCTTCCAGTGCCCGAAGCCTGCGCGGTGATATAGAGGCCGACGGTCTGCGGGTCCGGCCGCGATGGATCAAAAGACTGGCGCCGGCACCGGGCGCAAAAATGCTTCCAGTCGGCTGCGTAGGCGCGACGGGTGTTCGCCGAACTTGCTGCCTCGACATAATCGCGCGCACGGTCGGCGAGCTTTTCGAGATGCGTAGGCAACGATGCCTGTCGCGGGTCAAGGACCGGCGGGGGAGGGGAGGGGCCTTCATCCGGCCGCCCCATCTCCATAACGACGTCGACAATGTCCGGCAGGTCACCGGCGTCGATTGCGTCGGTGGACACCATCAAATTACGGGCTTTGCCCATCCAGCCTCGTCCATTCTAATGTCGCAGCAACGCGATTCTTGCGAGCGAAGGTGCGGCCAAAGTCCGGAATTGTCCACCGCGAGCTGTGTGACGGAATAGCTGCGGGAATTGCCTCCGCTCCGGTCCTGGTATCGCATCAGCGGGAGCGAAACGGGCCTTTCGGATCCAGGGATGGCCTCTCAGGGGGTGGTCTCTCCTTGCTTTCATGTTCAACATCCTTTATATTCCGTTCAACAGATGGAGATCCCAAGATGACCATTCGTGGCGCAGCGACAGCCGCAAGCGAGGAGCGGATCGCCCACACCCGCAACCGTCTGGTGCTTGAGCAGGCGAGAGCGGTCGGCCTGCTGGGCGCGGCCAAGAACACACGCCTTTCCGGCAGGGTGCCGTCGGAATTGATCGAGGCGGCAAAGAAGCGCGCCCATGTGACCTCCGACACCGAACTGCTTGAGCTCGCCTTGTCGCGGCTGGCCCTCGAGGATGATTTTGGCGCCCGGCTCGTCGGCCGCAAGGGCAGCATCTCCGCGGACATCGATCTTGGCATTTGATCTAGGCGGCGCACTGCGGTCCCTAAAACCACAGCGGCGTAGGGCAGGGCTGGAACGGCGACCAGATTCCGCCCTGTCGTGGGCAGGTGACCAGCCGCCTGTCGGCGGCGTATTGCTCCTCGACACCAGCGTCTATCTGGATGTCCTGCAGGGACGTACGCCCGAAGCGGTCGATAACCTTCTGACGTATCGGCTCTGTCACCACTCGGCCATCTGCCTTGCCGAGCTCAGCCACGTGTTCGGCCGGCTCGACCCGGCGCACCCGACGACGAAGTCGGTCCTAGGAGCCGTTGCGGATACGATCGAGGATATTCCGGCGCACCGGCTGCATGCACCCGACGCCACCGCTTGGGGACGCGCCGGCATGCTGGCCGGCCTGTTGTTCCGGCTGAGCCATCTGCCGAAAGGGAATGGGCATGAACGCCGCTTCCTCAACGATGCGCTGATCTTTCACCAGGCCGGTATGCTCGGGGCGACGGTCCTGACCGGCAATGTTGGCGATTTCGATTACCTCAGCCAGCTTGTTCCGTCGGTGCGGGTGACCTTCTACCGGGCAGCGCCAGGTTTGCGCCCGCAGGCTTAAAAGCGTCAGTGGGATGCACCAGCGCTATCGTAGCCGTTCCAGGAAAGACCGTCGCGCTTGTGGGATGGTCCGGAAGGTCGCTGGGCGTCTATTTTGGGCTTCTGTTCGACGAAAACGGCCATTTCTCTTACAAAGCGCAAACGAAACCCGATGATAATGCAACATTATCATTCCTTAGGGGGCGCCGACAGGTGCGGCGGATTCAACGCAAATCGATTGCCATAAGCGCCGCGCTGACTCATGCTGCTCAATGATGATTCTGCGACCCAAACCCTCTCCGCGCCACCACGCCACGCTTGCCGATGCCCCTTCGGCCGTGCCGCTGGCAACTGTGCCGGCTTGGTTGCGCCGGGCCACCGCGGATGCGCAAAGCCTTGCGAGAAAAGATATTGAGGAGGTCGCGATCGCCGCTGGCGCCACTCTCGGCGCGCTCGACGTGGTGGTCCGCCGGCAGGAGCGGTGGGCCGGCGCCTGGCGGCAGCGGCTAGCACTTTCGGCGGCCACCGCAACGGCAAAGCAGGCCGGCCGCGCCAAGGATGAAGGCGCGCTGCGCGACGCCGTGCTGCTCGCGCGACCGGGCGATTTTTTGTCTGTCGGCCCGGCCGGTCTTTTGCTGCTCGCCTGGCGCCGGCTGGCGAGCCCGGTCCGGGGACGAATTGCTGACGGAGAAAAACCTCGCCGCGGTGTTGGAAGAGTTCGGCTACGCCCCGGATGATGATGTGGTCAGCGATCTGGCGGCTGATCTTCGGCAACTCGCGGCCGGCGCTGGCATGGTCGCAACGCTGGCCGGCACATTCATGGCCGCCGAGCGACACAGCTTTGCTCGCCCCGTCGGGGCCTGGCTCGCCGACGCCCTGCTGGCTCAACGGATGGGTTGGACACACGCGGTGCCGCTGCTGGGTGCCGAAGCAGCCTTGGGCACGGGCGCTCGCCCGCTTCGATCGGCAGCCAGCGCTGTGGCGACAAGCATTGAGACAGATCCTGAGCGTGCGAAAGGTCTGCTTGCCGCGCAGGCGCGGGCCGCGTTGCGCGCCATCGATCTTTCCGCTGAGCTCGAGCGCCGGGCGGACCGGCTGCTTGCGGTGGCACCGAAACTACGCGGCCGGGCGCGCAATGACGCGCCGTGCAACCATGGTTTTTCCGAGGCCGACTTCTTCGGCGACCAGAAATTGCCGTATAGCCGACGCATCCGTAATAGACGTCGGAAAACATAGTCCACGGTGGCTCGCTGGAAGGGCGTGAGAAGCTTTAAATGCTCTTCGGCACGATAGGTCATTGGCGTACACCCTTCGAAGCCATGAGCGGTACAATTCGTTTGGGCGGCCCTTGTCGCTGCCCTCAGTGTCGCGTTCAGCCTTGTGCTCGCTTGCGCCACGCCATTCCCGGCCGTCGCTACGGTGGCCGGGGCAAACCTCTCCCGTCGTGGTGCCCTGCTGCAACAGGTGTGTCGTGGCTCGCCAATCAGGCGGTCGGTTAACTCCTACTCGGCTATCCGACGACATGGGATAGTCTTGCATGGGGCGGGGCGATCGGTCTCGCCGCCCGCTTGCGGCTTTGCGGTGCTGGTGCTGCGCGACGGGGTCGGGCCCCCCTTGTCCCCTATGTCGCCAAAATCCGCAACGGCGTTGCTGTTTCTCGCATCCTTCGTGGGCCGAGGCCGCCTGATGGCGATGATAACCTACGTCTTCACCATCAATCACGTCGCGAATATGCTCGGAGAGGACCCCGAACTCCTGGAGGCGATCGTCTGTAACGACGACACTCTGTCCTACGGTAGTCTCATCAGCGTTTACGACGGCACGGGCGCCCATGCCGCCGCTCGACCAATGACTGGAAACGATTTCCTCGAAGACTTCGTCTCAGACCCAGACATCATCGCACGCATCACAGCGAAATCTCCGCGGTAACAATCGGGCGCTTACACAAGACCACACTGCCGCAAGCTGCTCAGCGTGTTCCAGATGCTGTTCCTGACAGGCCGGTTCTCTCGGCAGAATGCTTGGCCGAAATATATCCTCCATGCAGGCAGAGCTCACCTACCCGCACTGGCCCCTACCAGTGTCGGGTTTGTCGAATCCGCGACACGGTGACGTCTGGCTGGCGTGCCGCCGCGCTCTCAGTGAAGCCATTGAATAACATCCAGAACAGTTTTCTGGGTCGCTTCCTGTGCAGTTGGCACGACTCTTGATGTTGGTTGTACGGCGGCAAAAGCCGCTAAATGGCAGACTGGTTCATCTTATTTGATCTCTAGGAAAGGAGATAGCAATGAAGGTCGATCTGTCAGACTATGGTGTGACTGAATTGGCTCCAGAAGAAGCATCCACAATTTCGGGCGGGTGGGCTTTTTTTGGGGCGATAGCTTTCGCGGTGGCGGGGTTAATTGGCGTTGTGGCTGCGACTATACTGGTAGCGGCGAGGCACTGGAAGAGACACGGTTAGAACATTAGTGTGCAAGCTAAATACCCTTTCTCCTGAAATTGCCAGCTACACTGCAGAGAGCATTCTCTCCCGACGATCAGGACGATCTTTGATCATCTATCGGCTGATTTTGCTCTCTGTGGTTGCGACGTTGGTGTCGCTGCCACTCATCACCATAGCGATCTCTGTCCAAAGTGCCGGTATCATTCGCCCCACCGTCGAGAAGACGCCCCTGGTCGCACCCGTCTCCGGACGCATCTCCCGTATCCTTGCCGTTGAGAACGATCTGGTTGCCCAGGGGCAGGAGATTCTCGCCCTTGATGATGAGGTGGTTGAGGAAAAGCTCAGGGCGTATAAAGGCGATATTCGCGCTAAGAGTGATCTTGCCCGTGACCTCGAAACCCTGATCTCCTCCGGCACGAAGGCCAAGGACCCGATCCTCCTCCTGACCGAGTCCGCCAAGGCGGAGCGGGCGCATTTTCTCAACCTGCTGCGGGAGAACCAATATGCCAGCAGTAATGCCGCGGCGGAACTCGACCGCGCTAAGCGACTGCTCTCCGCTGCTGCAACGCCCGCAAAGGCCGTTGACGAGAAGGCGTTCGCCCTCCAGAACATTGAGGTTCAGGGGGAGATCCTTGCCCGGCGCAAATCCGCCGAATGGAACCAGCAGCTCTTCGACCTTACCCTGCGCCTCAAGGAACTCACGGCCACCGTGCATCAGCTCGAGAAGGAACGGGATCTCACCCACATTCGGGCCCCCGTGTCAGGCGCACTCGTGCAATTCACCGGCCTGACCCCCGGCAGCTACATCCAGGCCGGGCAAACCGTTGCTTGGGTTTCGCCGGACGACGAACTGGTGGCGGAAATCTACGTCTCCCCCAAAGACATCGGCTTCGTGCGGGAGGGCCAGTCGGTGCGGCTCCAAGTGGATGCATTCAACTACAATCAATGGGGTCTCATCGATGCGACAGTGCTCGGCGTAGCGCAGGACTTCACCCTCCACGACATGAGCCCGGTCTTCAAGGTCCGCTGCGCACTCTCTCGCACCCATCTCGCACTCAAGAACGGGGTCATCGGTCATCTGAAGAAGGGCATGACCGTGCGGGCCCGCTTCCTCGTGGCAGAACGCACTCTTCTGCAACTCCTCTACAATGAGGCCGACGATTGGCTCAATCCCCTCCTGGCGGGCCACTAATCCTTCCCTATCCAAACAGCCAGCGAGCCGCCATGTCGAGCAAGGTTATCAAGTTCAAGCAGCACGACATCACCGATTGTGGAGCTGCCAGTCTTGCTTCTGTCGCAGCCTTCTATGGTCACAAGCTGCCATTGTCGCGCATCCGCCAGTATGCCTCGACCGACCGCTCCGGCACTACCGTACTGGGCCTCACGGAAGCGGCCCGGAAGCTGGGCTTTGTCGCCAAGGGAGTGAAGGGTGGCTTCGACAGCCTGTACAAGATCCCCAAGCCCGCTATCGCGCACGTCGTCGTCAAGGGGGTCCTTCACCACTTCGTCGTCATCCAGGCGATCGACGCGAGGTGGGTCACCGTCATGGACCCAGCCTATGGCGAAATCCGCAAGCTGCCGCACGAGGAATTCAAGACGCAATGGACTGGCGTCCTGGTGCTCCTGGTTCCGGCAGCCACCTTCAAGCGCCGCGACGAGACCATTGCGCCGCTTGCCCGGTTCGCGCGTCTGCTTGCGCCACAAAAGGCGGTGATGGCCCAGGCTCTCGCCGGGGCGCTCGTGACGACGGTACTCGGGCTCTCGACGGCAATCTACGTCCAGAAGATCGTCGATCATGTGATCACAGCGGGCAACCGCAACCTGCTCAACCTGATGAGCCTCGTCATGCTGGTGATCCTGGTGGCGCAGATCCTGATCAATCTCCTCGGGAACCGGCTTATCCTGCAAACGGGGCAGAAGATCGATGTCCACTTGATCCTCGGCTACTACAAGCACATCCTAAACCTGCCCCAGAAGTTCTTCGACAGCATGCGCATGGGCGAAATCATCGCCCGGATGAACGACGCGGTGAAGATCAGAAGCTTCCTGAACGACGTCTCGATTAACATATTCGTTGACGTGCTAATGATTCTATTTTCGTTCGGTCTGATGTGCATCTACTCGTGGAAGATCGCCTTGGTCGTGGCGGTCTCCATTCCACTGTATCTCTTGGTCTATTGGACCATCAACCGGCTGAATAGCAAGCACCAGCGCGCCATTATGGAGGATGCCGCCAATCTGGAGGCGGAGCTGGTGGAATCGCTCGGAGCTGTCTCCACAATCAAGACCTCCGGCATGGAGAGTTTCGCTAACTTCAAGATGGAGATCCGTTTCATCAAGATGCTGCACTCCGTCTACAGTTCCGGTCTCATCTCGATCTTTGGGGATAATGCCTCGACTTTCCTCTCGACCCTATTCACCATCGTGCTGATGTGGTTCGGAACGACGCTTGCCCTGGATCAAACCGTCACGCCCGGCGAGTTACTGTCCTGTTATACGTTACTCGGCTATGTCATCCGGCCGGTCGCCAATCTGATCCAGACTAATCGGATCGTTCAGGATGGCTTCATCGCAGCGGATCGCCTGTTTGAGATCTTCGACCTGGAGCAGGAGACAAGCGGCGGCGGCATCGATGCCACAAAGTCCGACCTTGGTGATATTCGCCTGGAGAACGTCACGTTCCGCCATGGTTCGCAGCCGGAGCTTTTCCATGATCTCAGCGTCACCTTCCGCCGGGGCGAGATGACGGCCTTGGTGGGGGAAAGCGGCTCGGGCAAGAGCACCCTTGCGGCGTTGCTGCAGAATGTCTACCCGCTTGAGGGAGGACGCATCCGGATTGGTCCCTTTGCCCTCCAGGATCTCTCAACAGTGTCCGTGCGCAAGGCTATCGCTGCTGTGCCGCAATCGGTCGATGTGTTCTCGGGCTCGGTGATCGGGAACATCGCCCTTGGCGAGTTCGAGCCGGACATCGAGAAGATCCTGCACATCTGCGATCAAATAGGGCTACGAGAGCTGATCGAGCGCTGGCCCGGCGGTCTCCAGACCTATTTGGGCGAGAATGGTATACGCCTCTCCGGCGGCGAGAAGCAGCAGCTTGCGTTGGCTCGGGCTCTGTACCGGGATCCGGAGATCCTGATCCTCGACGAAGCGACTTCCTCTCTCGACTCGATAGCCGAGGGGTTTGTCCTGCGAATCATTGAAGATCTTCGTCGGGCCGGTAAGACCATAATCGTCATCGCTCATCGACTCAGCACCGTTCGTAGGGCCGACAAGATCGTGGTCTTCGACAAGGGACAGCTTATTGAGGAGGGGAGGCATGCTGATCTGCTGGCAACTGAAGGTGCTTACGCACGCTTGTGGCGGGCGCAAACCGGATCCAGCTAACCACGACGGTGCCGTAGCGCATCGATCACCGCCAGATCCGGTCATCGAGACCTAGGAGCGTGGCCTGCAGCATCACGTATGAGCTGACGCGGATCGCATAGTCGCACTCGGTGAATAGCGTCTCGCCTGCCCTGCATAATCGCAACATTCCTCCGCATCGTCTGTAATGCGGCTTGAGCTCGGGGGTCATTCTCGTCAGATTGCCAAGTGCCCAAATACTCACCATCCCGAGTGACGACAGAACATTACCGAGCAAGTTAATCTTCCAGCGAAGCATTGAACGAGGTTGTCCCTTTTTGCATGTAGCGAGCATTGATAGCGTCGAGGCGTTGCGTCGGCGGGTCTCGCTCGAAAAGGTTGTGGCCAACAAGCTACGCATCGCGATCGAAGAGCGGCGGCCGAACGTGTCCGTGCGCGAGCTCTACATGACAGTTCCTTTCACTGGCCGCCGGGTTATTCACCGGCTGGCATCCGATGGCAAGCGTTCCAACGCGGCGGCGATCTGGCGCTTCGCTGCTGAGGGCAGAGGCAGGATTGGACGCGGTCGGCACGGCAAATGTCGAGCAATTCGGCAAGTGCATAGACGACGCGAAGGCTCGAGAACTCCTTGAAGAGGTGGCTCCAGAGCGGCGCAAGCGTGGCATCGATCCGTCGCGCTTCGGCCGCACCGCCCTGTTGCGCCGCCGTGCCGATCTTCACGCAGACCTCGGGCAGGATGCCGGCGAGGATCTGTACCATGTGTCGGCGCCGGCGATCATGGCGTCTGCAGCGTTCCAGTCGCCACTGTGGCCGATCGAGAACCCTTCCCGCACAGTGCGCCTCTGGTCGGCCAGATGGCTCTTGATCGCATCGCCCTTGTCTGTCGGATTCTTGATAATGACAATCGCACCCACCTTTGCCAGGCGGCTGATGAGTGCTGGGGTGAAATGGAAATGCGTCGTTCCTGGATTGTCGTAGACGACGATCGGCAGGCCGCTCTCGCCGCCACCATCGAGAAATGTTCGAACACCTCGTCCTGAGTGAGCGGGGTGTAGGAGGCGGCCGCAAGCAGCCCCGCGGCAGCTCCCTTGGCGTCCTGCGCGAACCTCACTGCTTCATCGGTGCGCAGCGCGCCCACACCCACCACGACCGGCATTCGCCCGGCGATTTCGTCCAAGGTCTCGGCGAGCGTCCGTCGCCGTTGTGGATCGCACAGATCGACCGCGACGACCTTGATGCCGAAGCGGGGGACCGCCTGTTCGACCATGGCAAGCGTGTTCGCATAACCCGTCTTGTGGACGACGAGTTCATCACCTTGGGACAGAAGCGACAGGATCAACGTGGCGAAAGCCGCTATGCCCGAGGCAACCACCAGACCTGCCTCGGCTCCTTCCAGATTGGCGAGCCGTCGCTCGAGGATTTCCGCCTTAGAATTGTATTCGCGCGCATAGCGCCTTCCGCGAAGCGCGGCGGCGGCCTCGTTCGCTGCCACGCTTTCGAATCCATAGGTCGAGGTCAAGAAGACTGGCGGCTGAACGGCATTGGAGCCGGCCGGATCGTAGCCATGATGGAGATCGCCCGGGTGGCAAATCCGGGACCGGTGTGGTTGAGCGACCCACTTGGAAGCATCGCTTTCGGATTGATGGGAGCGGGTCATTCGGCCTCTGAGATCTTTCTTGGTTCCGAAAAGATTGACGGCAAACTGGCTAATGTGAATATCGAGTTGGCGATGAAAAAGATGGTCCAGTCTTCAAGTGCCGGTTCTGCAGCGCGCTCGCACGCGATGGTTGCACGCCAGATTACGAAGCCCTTCGCGAGCAAATCCTCGGCGGCGTCTACGAAACCGGCAGTCAGCTGCCATCCTCCCGGGCCCTGGCAAATGACCTCGGCGTGTGCGCAGGCTGAACGGCGAGCGTCGGGAAATGTTGTTGGGTGCCTTGCAGCGCAGCTTCGGGGATCGCATCACTGTCCAGGGAGCAGATGCGGGACTGCACGTCGCCGTTTGGTTCAATGACCTGCCCCGATCGCGGGAAACGGCCTTGGTCGAATCCGCCAGAGACGCTGGCCTGGGGCTACACCTGATCTCGCCCCTTTACGCCCGCGCGTGTCGGCGCTCGACCGGCTTGATGATTGGTTGAGGGAGCGATTTTTCCGTCATGACGGCAACGGGGACGTTATCGCCAGGAGTTGGCGGACGAACACGGGATCATTATCAGCCTGCGTTCGGTGGAGCGTGGGGTACAGCATTGGCGCCGGGAGCTAAAGGCGCAGAAGCGGGCGACAGTCCGCTTCGAGACGGCGCCCGGTCATCAGATGCAGATCGACTTCGGCGATACCCGTGTTTGGACCGGCGGCGAGCGGGTGCGGATCCATGTGTTTGTCGGGACTCTTGGCTATTCGCGTCGGGTGCATCTCCGGACCTCGCAGAGGCAGCGCCAGGCCGACTGGTTCGGATGGAGGGCGCATTCCTGCGGCTGGGGGCGTTCCGGGCCTGATCGATAATGCGGAGGCTCTTGTCGAGCACCATGACGCGGTGACGCGCCAGGTGAGGTTTACGCGCAGCTGCATGCCTCCGCCCGGTACTGGGGCTCCAGCCGGGGGCCTGTGCTCCCTATCAAGCACGTACGAAAGGGAAGGACGAACGCGGAGTGGGCCACGTCAAGAAGATCGCGATCGCCGGGCGGCGGTTCGAGAGCTGGGCGGCGTTCGAGGCGCATCTGGACCGATGGACGCGCGAGGTCGCCGATCAGCGCGAACACGGCACGACCGGTGTCGCGCCGGTGGAACGCTTTGCCGATGAAGCTCGCACGCTTCGCCCCCTGGCTGGGCGTGCCCCGTTCGGTCAGTTGCGGGACCTGGTCCGCAAGGTTCAGGCCGACTGCGCGATCGATCTCGACACCAACAGCTACTCGGTCCCTTGGCGCCTGATCGGCGAGAGCGTCCAGGTCGTGGTGCTGGCAGGCCGAGTGATCATCCGTCATGCCGGCCAGGTGGTGGCCGACCATGCGCTGTGCCGAGGACGACGGCACGAATCGTGGACCGAACTCATTTTGTCGGCGTTGCCGGCTTCGAAGGCTCGGTACGCGCCGACCCGGTCGAGATCGCGCCGGCCGCGTTGCTGCGGCCGCTTGCGGAATACGAGGCGGTTGCTGGAGGGGCTTGGTGATGACGAACGTAGATCACGCGACCAGATCGACACGCTGAGCGTGCCGCCGCTCGCCGGCATGGCGAACCTGTCCGATAGGCGTGAGCCCGGCTAGCCTCCGACCGCGAATGTTGCGGATGATCCGCGCGGCTGGGTTCGAGCCCCCGCAAGCGCAGCGTGCGGTCGGCATCGACAGCTGGGCCTGGCGCAAGGGTCAGCGCTAGGGAACGATCACTGCGATCTTGAGCGCAACCGCGTGCTGGATCTGTTGCCGGACCGTAATGCCGACACGATCGCATCATGGCTGGAACGCCATCCTGGCATCGAGATCATCGCGCGCGATCGTGCTGTCCTCTATGCCGAGGGCGCCCGTCGCAACCCAGGTCGCCGACCGCTGGCATCTTCTCCAGAAGTTGGGCGAAGCGTTGCGTTTGGCCCTCGGCCGCCATCCGAAAAGCTGTCAGCGCCGCAGTGAAGGCCATGACGTCCGAGATGGCCGGGAAACGCGACGCCAAGCTATCCCCGAAACTTGATTGCCTGCGCCGGTCGAGGCGCAACCAGCGCAGTGAGCTCTATGCTGAAATCCTTCAGTTGCGGGAGGCCGGTCTATCGCCGCGACAGATCGAGCCCCAGATTGGCATGAACGTGAGAACTGTCGAACGCTGGCTCGCGGCGGGCGGTGAGCCCGAGCTCCGGCGGCCGCCCTCGCGCTCCCTCCTCATGGATCCTTTTCGGGAATATCTCAAAAGCGCTGGGAGAAGGCCAGCACAACAGGTTCCAGACCGAAATCAAGCACCGTGGCTTTAAGGCCAGCAGGGCGACCGTCTACATATCTACCGCCGGGCGAACTCACCCGCCGTTTTTCTGCAGTGATAGGAGGCGACGACGATGCAGGCCTCGAGCAACGCCGCGATGGAAAGCTCCGGCGCATTTTCTTGGACATAGTGAAGGAACCGCTCGGTCTGCTCATCGAGAGATGTCGGTCTTCGCTCAGGAGCCATGCACAGTCCCGACGCGATTGGCGGCCGCCACCGCGAATTTGGCGGAGGGGTCGGTGGCCTCTCACCGGCGAACGGATCGCCGATGCCACGGATAGTGAGCTGGCCTGGCCTCCCTTGCAGCAGGCCGAGGCTGTCCGGGCGGCAATCGCCCCGCTTTGGAGCACGAGCCCGGTCGAAGGTCAGATCAACCGCCTCACCAAGCGCCAGATGCACGGGCGCGCCGCCTATCCACTACTCCGGAGCCGACTGCTGGCAGCCGCTTGACCCAACCGGAAAAGAACCTCGATGGCAGAAAGCGCGGGCGGACAGGCCTGTTATGGCGGGTGGATTCCAATGGACTGGACCCAATAGGCGCTGATCGGCTTTTGAGCATGACGATGCTGATCGGTAGCGACATAGGTCAGCCGCCCCGGCCGCCGGTTCTCTTCGCGCATTTGACCCGAATCCAGATAACCGGACAGCATTGTGTCCGGTATCGCTTGGCAGTTTGTCAGATTGGCTTCACTGCGCTGCAAATCCTCGACTCTCTAAGCGGCTGAAAAAGCCATAAATTTATCGCTATCTGTCTACTAGCAGGCCTCTCTGATTGGGTGGCACGAGATTTGCTTCGTTAGCCAAGAGGCCGCGGAGCCGTATTCGTGTTGCGAGGCACAGCGAAGGAAGGAAACAACTTGCCAGAGCTGCGACCGAAAACGCTTTATGTGGCCGGCAATATCACCAACGGCATTCTAAAAGACGCCAGTTCGAGCGGCGGTGCCGCGCAGAAGTGGTCACATCACGGTAGTGCGCGCCCGAGATCGAGTTAGATAAGAACGAATGCTTCGCTTCTCTGCGCGTGGGGCAATAGCGGACATGGATTTACATGTCCTTACCGGCATGCCTCCGGTCCAAATAACCATTGCTTGCCTTTCGTCGTCGGGGGCGGGCGGAAGCCGCGCTTCTAGGTCAGAACAACGGCCTCCAGCTTCCACAATAGTGACTTTAACCTGTACTCCTGCAATCACAGAATAGGATAGCACTATGATTGTGCGTAGCCTGCACCATGTTGAAGCGACCGATCACTTCGTCGATTGGGGCAATGGTACTAGCCACCGCCTCCTGACGGATAAGGACGGCATGGGCTTTAGCATCTGCCACACCGTAGTGCGCGCTAACACCGTCTCGCTTCTGCAATACCGCAATCATCTCGAAGCCTGCTACTGCATCGCCGGAGAGGGCGAGGTCGAGGACATGGACGGTAATGTCTTCCCCATTCGCAAGGGCGACATCTATGTGCTTGACAAGCATGACAAGCATCTTCTGCGCGGGGGCCAGGACAAGGACCTGATCCTCGTCAGCATCTTCAACCCGCCCCTGAACGGAACCGAGCGCCACAAGCTCAACGACCCTGCAGGCTCGACATATTGAGCAAGGCGAACAAACGCCAAATCTCATTTAAACCGCCGCTCATTGCGAGGAACATTCACCTTAGCGACCCAACAACAAAATTTGTTCTCTATCTTGCTCATATCGGCTGTTCAGTTACATGTGTAAAGACTCGGAAGTCAGGCGCGTAACGCAGATCCTGCGTCGATGAATCGAATGTGAAGTGGTGATGACCTGCCATTAAACTTTCATCAAGCGGCGATTGCGCTGCATTTCCGGTGCTCCGATACCATTCTCTGGACCGCCGGGATTAAAGTTTTCCGGTAGTCAGGCCCTCACCACCGCAAGGCAATCTCGGTATCTCCGATGAAGCACTGACCTAGAGGCTGCGAATACTGATCCTGATCAATGATGTCGCAGCGGACATGCTGCCCGCAAATCCTTTTGCCGCTTGAGCAGAAGCTGGGCAAGGTTCTGCTCAAGCGGCAAAACGATTCTCGCCTCAGGTGGGTCAAAGCTCAGATGGACGTTATCGATCAACCGCATCATGATGATGCGGTTGATCCAGGCCGATGATAGCCTGAAAGCTCGCTTCGCCCTCCTTGCCTCCATTCCCGGAATTTCCACTGCGACGGCCTTTACGCCAATCCTCGAAATGCCAGAACTCGGAGACTCGATGAAAAAGCCGCAACCTCCTTATGAGGCCTCGCTCCGATGAGCCGACAATCCGGACGATGGACCGAACGCGCTTTCATTGCTGGCGGAAGGGCCATCGTCCGACAAGCGCTCTATATGCCAGCACTTGTTGCAGCCCGCTTCAATCCGATCTCAAGGCCAAGTACAAAGGCTTGTGCCGATTGATAGCGCGCTCAACGGCACGATGTCTGGCGATGTCGGATAAGTGACAAAGCAGTATTATTGCGATCATATTGATTGAGAACGACTTCACCTTTTGGCACGATACGTGCGTAGTCTTCTAACAAGGCGCATAGACTGAGGAGAAGTCGCGCGATGATCACGCACACCGGAAACTCAGACGAGGGTAGGGTGGCAGCTGCGATACTGCCGGCGACGATATTTGGTGACCTGGGAGCTTGGCGGGGATTGGGAAGATCTGGCTCCGCCGCGCAAGAGCTTCGTTACCGTCAATGGACGCGAGATTACACTAGCGATCGTAGGCCCCCCGAGCAGATTCGAACCAGTGTGAGCGATTACGGAGGGCGGCGCCTAGGACGGGAACTGCCCAGCTTGGTGGGTGAACTGCGGGAGGGATGAAGATGGCACCTCGGTCTTCTTCGGCGCGCGGAAGTGCCTGCGTACCAGGCGATCAGGATAGGCATCCTGCAGCGCGATCAATCTGCTCGAGTGTCTTTGTTGGCGGTGGTACGCTTGCAGTTAGATGCGCTCAGCTGGCAACGGAGATGGGCCACGTCATTGGTGCGGCCCTGTGTGGCGACGCCACATTCGCAGAGTGGGCGACTCGTGCCAACATCCCCTGCATGGAAAGTGCTGAAGAGCTCTCCTCTTTTTTGAAGGCTGAGCCGGTGGATTGGATTTTCTCCGTTGCCAATCCGTTGATATTGCCACCGGACGTGTTTGGGCGCGTGCGTCAAGGTGCTTTCAATTACCACGACGGTCCATTGCCACGATATGCGGGAACGCACGCGACGTCCTGGGCGCTGCTGGCGCAAGAGACCGAATATGCCATCACGTGGCATCGGCTCGATGATGGTGTTGATACGGGTGACGTCGTGGTTCAGCGCCAGGTGCTGATTGCGCCCACCGATACGGCACTGACCCTGAACCTTAAATGCTATGAAGCCGCGATCGAGGGCTTCCGCGAGCTCTTAACTGGCCTCGAGAATGGGAAGCTTACTGCCTATCCGCAGGCGCTGGTGAACAGAAGCTATTTTCCGAAACGTCGACGCCCAGATGCGGCAGGCTGTCTGCGATGGGATCAATCCGCGCAAGAGTTGTCAGCGATGACGCGGGCCCTAGGCTTTGGGCCATATCATCCCAATCCAATGTGTCTGCCCAAAGCTCTCGTTGGCGATGAGGCTGTCACCGTCAGACGCCTGGAGGTGTTGGCTCAACGCTCGGGCTTTCCGGCAGGTTCGTTGCTTGAAGTCCACTCCAGCCATTGGCGTGTGGCGACGGGTACAGAGGATGTCGATGTTTGCTTTGGCGGCCCCAATGGCCAGGTGCTGGACGCGCGAGCCCTCGCTAGGCACTCCAATCTGGATGAAGATGGTCGCCTTCCGATCTTGAGCGATGAACAGGCGCGGAGCATAACTACCACCCATGAATTACTGGCGCCTCGGGAGCATTTTTGGCGACAGCGGCTCGAGCAGTTTAGAAGATTGCATCCTCCTTTCTTGTCGTCGTCCGTGGCTGTGGCACAGCCTAGGTGGCAGTCGAGTTCGTGGTTCATTCCGAGTGCTTTGGCTAAGCTGTCCCCACTCGATCGCACGGAATACTTGGTAACGGCTTGGCTGATCTATCTCGCCCGCATCACGGGTGAAACAGAGCTTCAACTGGGATGGACGCCTGCATCGGATGAATCACAAGCTGGCTCCAAAGCGGTGGAGGTGTTGATCGCCTCTGTCGTCCCGATGGAAGTTACCATTGATCTTGCACATGATTTTGAAGAAATGCGCAAAACGGTGGCGGCCGAATTCGCTCAGTTGAGGGCGCACGCTAGCTTTGCCCGGGATCTTATCGCGCGCTGCCCGACATTGCGAGGTGTGGAGGCGCTACGGTTGCAGCAGCCCTGGCCGATTGGCATCACAATCACGGCAGACAGCGGTTCCGTCGCTGGCGATCTGAAGACGAGCCACAGAGCTGGCCCAGCCCTATGCGGCGATTTGCTGACCTTTGAGGTTTGCGCTCTGGATGGGAGCTTTCGCTGGCATTTTGATGCCAGTCGATTAGCGCCGAAGCAGATCGACCGCATGACGCAGCATTTGCAGACTTTGTTACATGGTGTGACGGTCGACGCGGGGCAGCCGGTCGGCCGCATCGACATCCTCCCGGCCGACGAACGCACGTATCTACTGGAGCAGTTGAACCGGACGGCGGCGCCTTATCGGTCGGAGCGGTACATCCATGAGCTGTTCGAGGCGCAGGTGCGCCAGGCGCCGGGGGCGGTGGCGGTGGTCCATGAGAACGAGCGCCTGAGCTATGGCGAGCTCAATGCGCGGGCCAACCGGCTGGCGCATCATCTGATCGCCCTCGGGGTCAGGCCGGATCAGCCGGTGGCGATATGCCTGGAGCGCAGCCTGGCGATGGTGGTGGGTATTTTGGCGATCCTCAAGGCGGGCGGCGCCTATCTGCCGCTGGATCCGGCCTATCCGTCGGCGCGGCTGCGGCAGATTGTCGACGATGCAGAACCGCAACTGCTGCTTTGCGATGCCTCCGGCCGGACGGCACTGGGCACCGAGGCGCTGGCCGATGTCAGCGTGGTCGATCTGGATATGGCCACTCCGGTCTGGGCCGCGCGATCGCCTTTGGACCCGGAGCCGCGCACGCTTGGCCTCACCTCGCGCCATCTCGCCTATGTCATCTACACCTCCGGCTCAACCGGAACCCCAAAGGGCGTCGAAATGTCTCACGGCTCGCTTGTGAATTCGCTCTCGCCCTCACCGGGGAATGGAGCGCCAAAACGCACACTTCAATTCGCGACCCTGAACTTCGATGTGTCATCCCAGGAGTTGTTCATTTGTTGGAAGGACGGTGGACTGCTCGTGCTCGTGCGGGAAGAAACCCGTAGCGACTTCTCCGACTTGCTCGAATTCGTGAAGAGGGAGGCGATCGAGCGCCTTTTCCTCCCGTTCGTAGCATTGAACCATTTTGCGGAGGTCTGGGGGGCGCAGCAAGTGCTGCTGTCCTCTTTAAGCGAGATCTATACAGCCGGTGAGCAATTGCAAGCCACTCCATTGCTTAGGGCGTTCTTTGAAGAACATCCAAAGGCGAGATTGATCAATCAATACGGGTCCACAGAAATCAACGTCATTGCCGAGCACCGCCTTGCAGCTGACCCATCAAGCTGGCCCCAATTGCCTCCCGTCGGCCGTCCGATTGCGAACACGCGGGTGTATCTTCTGGACGGCCATGGCGCGCCGGTTCCATTCGGGGCGGTGGGCGAGCTTTA
>NZ_JAMYKV010000070.1:0-26736 GCF_040317535.1 Mesorhizobium sp. M1409 | reverse complement strand
CAACCGAACAAGCGCGCCTTAAATTGGCCAAGGCCTATCCAAAGCCAACGGCCAAAGAGTCATAATCCCTGTGCAGAGGTACTAGGAGTGGCCAAGCATCAATTGGCGGGAGAGCTCCGTGCAACCTTCAATTCTGGATAAATATGGCGAGGCGCGCCTGCCGTGCTATACAAGCTACCCGACGGCGCTGCGGTTCTCGTCGGCGGTCGGCGGCGACGCATATGGAAACTGGCTGGGGAACCTGCCAGCCAGCGATCCCGTATCGCTATACCCGCACATCCCGTTCTACCGGTCGATGTGCTGGTACTGCGGTTGCCATACGACGATAACCCGGAAGGACCGCTCGATCCTCGACTACCTCGGCGTGCTAGGCGAAGAAGTCAACCTGGTTGGCGCGCGAGTTCCCAACCGCCTGCCGGTGGCCGAAGTACATTTCGGCGGCGGCACGCCAACTATAATTTCCCCTACGGAGTTCCTTGTGCTGATGGCCCTTATGCGTCGGCATTCCGCATTTTCCGACCTGACGGGGATCGCCGTGGAGATCGACCCGCGCGGGCTTACGGCCGAAATGGCCGACGCGCTGGGCGTCGCTGGTGTCAGCCGGGCGAGCCTCGGCGTCCAGAGCTTCGATCCCGTGGTGCAGAAGGCGATCAACCGGATCCAGAGCGAGAAGCAGACTGCCAAGGCCGCCGACCGTCTTCGCGCCGCCGGTGTTGGTGGCATCAATTTCGATCTGATCTATGGCCTTCCGCACCAGACAGTGCAGTCTTGCGTCGACACTGCCAATGCGGCAATCGCCATGCTCCCGGATCGCCTTGCCGTGTTCGGCTACGCGCACATCCCGACGTTCAAGAAACACCAGAGGATGATCGACGAAAACGCCCTGCCCGATGCTGCGGCGCGCAACGACCAGGCCAAAGCGATTGCCGAGACGCTGGTCGCCGCGGGCTACAGGCAGATCGGCCTCGACCACTTCGCACTGCCTGGAGACGACCTCGTCGAGGCGCGGGAAGCGGGCCGGCTGAGACGCCGGTCGAGACGGATACGGCAAGGAAATCCCGTAAGGTCAGTCGAGGCGAAATCCCGAAGCGCCAAATATGAGGTGGCGACCCGTAATCAGGGGAACTTTGAGGACAGGCCCCTCCTCATTCCATCCCTGAATCGGTGAGCCCGCGACATATGAATGACTCTTCAACGTGCCCTGCCAGATCGTCGGGAAATCAACACCCCTACTTCGTCTCAGATTGCATTCCCTGACAAGCCTGGAGACAATATCGGCCAAAGGGCGACCTCTTCGATAAACTGATGATTTTGAAAGAGTTCATGATCTCAGGCGCCCGCATTGATTCAAATCAATATGGCTCGGACATTTCGCTCACTGGTGTCGCCAGACTCGAATCTCCCACGGTCGCCGCATAGCCGATCGACGGGATCGACCGATCAATCGCAAACCGCGGCGATATCTTAGCGTCGGACATATTCGGCATCAAAAACGCGAGTCTTTGCGGCAGCGCAAAGAACCCTTTCATTCGCGGAATAAGCAGACAAATAGGTTCATGTTTTCGGCTTGTCGATCCGGGACAAGCTGAGCCAACCTCATCCTCGCCGTCGCTTGCCGCGGTCGGTGGGATGGCCGGCGCGTGTCCCGGCGCGGAGTTCGAGGTCTTCGTCTTCGGCCGGCTGCCGCTTGCACTGTCGGGCCGATGTTACCACGCCCGCATTCATGGCCTGCACAAGGATTCCTGCCAGTTCACCTGCGAAAAAGACCCGGATGGCCTGGCAGTCGAAACCCTCGACGACCAGCCTTTCCTGGCGGTCAATGGCGTGCAGACTCTCTCTAACCAGATGCAGGCCTTCTGCCACACACCCACCGATCTCGCCTCGAAAGGCGTCGGCCGCATCCGCCTGTCTCCCCACACTTGCGACATGGTCGAGGTGGCGAAGACCTACAAATCGCTTCTAGGCGGGACCGAGGACCCCAAGGGTGCTCGCTTTGTCCTTTCTTGCCTTGATCTGCCCGGGTCGCTGGTCGAGGGATACTTCCATGGCAAGCCGGGATGGCAAGCGACCACTTCGATCTGAAGAAAGCGCGACCACTTCGATCTGAAGAAGGCGGACCTTGAACGGAAAAATGACCCAGATCGCAATCGTGACCGTATCGGACCGTGCAAGCCACCGCCGAGCAGATGGCGAGGGAGAAACTGGAGCACGCCCGTATTCCGCGAGTTGAACGCCGGCGTGCATTCCTTTCCCATCGTGAGTCGGGAGCAGCGCCTGCCGGCTCCCGGGATTTTGCGGCGATGGAGGAACAGATCGCGACCCGTCTCGACGTGTATGCTCGGTTTCGAAGGGAAGATGACAGGCCAGTGCTTTGCGATCTGGCGGCGGGGGCGCGAAATCTTGCACAACAGCTCATTGCCTCTCCGCTCGGAACAACCAACTCGATCGGAAGCCGGCCGCCTGGTTCCCTGGATGCATTCTGCGAATTCGCGGGCGAGTCTTACGTCAATGCGGGCGACACCCTCGCCTTGAGGCCGACCGCGACCGAGCCAAATCCTTGCAACGAGCGCGATCAGGCGCCTGGCTACTTTGAGGTACATCGAGGAGCAGCAGGCTTGATGATCTCGCCATTGTGGCGGAGCCCGCATGCGGCTGGTCGTACCAGCAGCCAGGCGTCAAACGGGCGCTTTGGTCGGTTGTCGCGCCCGTAGTTTTGGTCGAACGAGCATGCCGCCAAACAGGACCGCAAAGCCAAGAAAAGCTGCCGCCCATAGGGCGGCCGATATGTGAAGGAGCATCACTTCCCCAGGTGCGAACGCCGCACACAGGCGAAAAACGGCGGCAAGCACAATCACGACAAAGATCGTGCATACACCGATGCTAGCGCGCAATTCGCGGCCTGTATGTCCAAGCGTGGTGCGGGTCATGACGGCGAGCGTCATACACGCCACCGCTCCCACGCCAAAGGCGTGAATGCCTGCTACCGGTGGGATCGTCTCGGGAAGAATGATTGCCAGGCCGGCGAGAAGAAAGCCGAGTGGCACAAAGGCGAACGCGACATGCAGGATCAGCACCAGCGGATCACGCAACGTGCGATAGCCAGCCCAGCGTATGATCCGGATAGTGTTGAGGACTCCCCCGGCAATCAGCATTGCGCACGTCCAGGCGCTCCCGGGAAAAACAGCCCATGCCATTAATGCGGTCCCGGAGAGAGCGATCGTCACGACGTCGAGACGGCTGAATGGGGCGGGCGGACGTCCTGGATTTTCGCGCGCCAACCAATTGCGGGTGAAACTGGGAACAATCCGTCCGCCTATGATCATGATGAGAACGACCGCGGCAGCGAGCCCGAGCCGGCGGCTTATATCCGAGACGCCTCCGTAGTGCGCTTCGGCATGAAACATCACGTTGGCTGCCAGAAGCACGGCAACAGGCAGCAGCACCTTGAGGTTTCGCCAGTTTCGACCCGCGATGATTTCGGTCGCGGCGGCGGTGGCGACAGCCAGGAGGAAGGCGCAGTCGATCGCGGCTCCGACGAGCCAGCCGGTCTCGACCGAAAAGAATACGGCGAAGCGACCCGCAAGCCACAAAAGGACGAGTGCCAGAAGGGGCAGGCCTTGCACCGGCAGCCGTCCGGTCCAGTTCGGAATGGCGGTCAGCAGGAACCCTGTCACGACCGCCGCAAGATAGCCAAACAGCATCTCGTGGACATGCCAATCGATTGGCTGGAAGACGCTGAAGGTTTCGAGGCGGCCGTAAAACAAGGGCAGCCACAACAGGATAGCCGCTCCAGCATAGAGCGAGCCGAGAAGAAAGAACGGCCGGAAACCGTAAGACAGAACTGCCGGATAGGCGCCCGGCCGCGTGCGTGGAATTGCCATGGCGTGCATTTCAAAGATGGAAACCCCGGGCAGGTTGTGTCTGCCGCAAGGTTTCCGTGATTTTCAAAGCGAGATATTCTCGGCCTTCAATTGCCTGCTGGAACTTGAGCCAGCAATGCCTCGAACACCTTCTTCGCCTTGCCCGGCTGCTTGACGGTTGTGGCCTGTTCGAGGTTGACCGGTTTGCCGACCACGATCAGGGCCACCATACCCATCCCGTAGTGAGGCGTGCATTTCACGCCGTAGAGGCCCTCTTTGTCGAGCTTGACCGTGATCTGTTCGCCGGCCTTGCCCTTGAAGGGCTCGACACCATCCGGGAGCATGCCCTTGATGCTTTCAGCATCGTGGCCCTTGTCGGTCGGCACGAAGGTGACGGTGTCGCCAGGTGCTGCCTGGACGAAGTCGGGCTGGAAGACCATAACGCCTTTCTCGCCCTTGTTGAGCATCTGGACCTGGTGATCGGCCGCTTGGGCAGCCCCGGCCAATACTGTCGCCGCGAGCGCAGCGACGATGGTTGCGTATCTCATGATCTTGCCTTTCTGTCCGATTATTGTCGACGGTGTTCACCGCTGCGGTTCTTTTAGGCCGGCTCCGGTATTGGGACTTTGACGCAGCGCAAACTCGATTTGAGAATCGAAGAAAAAAGGCCGCGGCAAGTGCCGCTTGCCGCGCGTTGGTCGCCCATGACATTGTGAGGCTGGAAAACATGAACTGATGACAGTCAAAACTTGGAAGGGGAAATGCAGGTGAGTCGCCTGGATCGCTCGCTGATTGCCGGGCTGTCTGCCTTTCAGGGCATAGCCCCGACGGATCTTGACTTCATGATCGGCCAAGCCCGGTCGTTGCGGATTGCCAAGGACCAGCCGGTGTTCGAGCAGGAGCAGGAAGCGCACGCTTTTTTCTTGCTGCTCGATGGACACGTCCGTGTCGTGAAAACAACAGCCGATGGGCAAGAGATAACCGTGCGGTACATTAGCCCTGGCGAACTAATGGGCATCGCCCACGCGATAGGCCTCACCACTTATCCGGCCAGTGCAATCTGCGCCGTCGATTGCGTCGTGCTTGCCTGGCCAGGCCATTTCTGGTCGAAATTCGCCGATGCTTTCCCGAGTTTTGGCGCCAGCACCTACAAGACCGTGGGGAGCAGGCTGCAAGACGCCCACACACGTGTCATCGAGATGTCCACCGAACAGGTCGATCAACGCGTCGCCCATGCCTTGCTCAAGCTGGTTAAGCAGACAGGCAGGAAGACCGAGGAAGGTATCCTGATCGATTTCCCAATTTCACGCCAGGATATCGCCGAGATGACAGGAACGACGCTCCATACGGTGAGCCGGCTGCTCTCGTCGTGGGAGGAAAAGGGTCTGGTCAAAAGCGGGCGCCAGAAGGTGACCGTTGTCGAGCCGCACCGCCTGCTCGTACTCGCCGAAGGGCGCACGGACGAAAACTAATTCGCGTCTTTTCGATCGATCGCGGCCTGGAGCGCGCTGCGCAGCAGTTCCTCTCTCAGGCCGTGCTCGTGTGCTGCGTCGGATATTGTGTGGAACGAGGCAATCGGGCAGCCGACGCAAAGCATGCCGAGTTGGAGAATGGCCCTGTTGGTCGCTGGCCAGCCTCGCATAATTGCGTCCATTGTTGCGTCGTCATTGAACCGCGGTTTCATGCCAGTTGTCCCAGCTTGCAAGTAAACACATTGCCGCCGCGGTGCGTGTTGTTCGTTGCGCTTGGACAAAGAGGCACCCGTTCTCATCTCGCCTTGTGCAATGGTCGCGCAAAGAGAGGCTAACCGTCATGCCGGCGGCGGGAGACTGGTTTCAATCCTCCGCAACCCCTCCAAACGGTCGCAGTTACGCAACAATCAACAGGGCAAGCGGCAAACTCGCCACTCGGCCGGGCGCCTCTCTCCAACGATGCCACGTGCAAAACGGCCCATATCGGCCTGTCCTTCGCTGGATTCGGATTTGCGCCAACGCAAAGACGGGCCACGCAATCAGGCTATTTTAGCGCCATCAAATGGGTGAAGCCAAAGGAGACGGAAATGCTCACGAGACGCGAAGCTTTGTTAGGATCTGTCCTTACCGCTGCCGCGGTTGCAACGATTGGCGCAATGCCGGTAGTGGCAAACGCAAAGGAAGTTGCGGGGTTGCCGCGTGAAAAGGTGACGTTGGCCGCGCCGCCATTCGTCCACGCCCACGATCAGGTCGCCAAGAGCGGCCCGAAGGTCGTTGAATTCACGATGACGATCGAGGAGAAGCCGATGGTCATCGACGCCGACGGCACGCAGCTCAACGCGATGACCTACAACGGGTCGATCCCTGGCCCATTGATGGTTGTCCATGAAGGCGACTATCTTGAGCTCACGCTGATCAACCCCGACACGAATACGCTCGCCCACAACATCGATTTCCACGCCGCGACTGGCGCGCTGGGTGGCGGCGGACTGACGCTGGTCAATCCCGGCGAGCAGGTCACGCTGCGCTTCAAGGCTACCCGGTCGGGAACCTTCGTCTACCACTGCGCGCCTGGCGGAGCGATGATCCCGTGGCACGTCGTGTCCGGTATGAGCGGGGCTGTGATGGTGCTGCCGCGCGACGGCCTCAAGGACGACAAGGGCAAGCCGATCAGCTACGACCACATCTACTATGTTGGCGAGAACGACTTCTACATCCCGCGCGACGAGCAGGGGAAATTCAAGAAGTACGACTCGGCCGGCGACAACTACGACGACACCGTCAAGGTCATGCGCGGGCTGATCCCGACCCATGTCGTGTTCAACGGCAAGGCAGGATCGCTGACCGGCGCGAACGCCATGAAGGCCAAGGTCGGCGAAACCGTTCTGATCGTCCATTCCCAGGCTAATCGCGATACCCGACCGCACCTGATCGGCGGTCATGGCGACTATGTCTGGGAACAGGGCAAATTCGCCAACCCGCCGGCCAAGGATCTGGAAACCTGGTTCATCCGTGGCGGGTCGGCAGGTTCGGCACTCTACACCTTCTTGCAGCCGGGCATCTATGCCTATGTGAACCACAATCTGATCGAGGCGGTCGAACTCGGAGCGACCGCGCACTTCACGGTCGAAGGAACCTGGGACGACGATCTGATGACGCAGGTCGAAGCGCCCAAGGCAATTGCCTCGTAGACGGGAGATCCGAGCCTCGGTGCAACCCTTCGGCAAAGACGAAGGGGCGCACTCGCGGCGGGCTTGATGCCATGTCCTTCGATCCTGTCTTCACCTTCGGAGCAATTGGGGCCGCAGCGCTGATCGGGCTAGGCCTGTCCCAAGCGCTCGACAGCGGTTCTCCGGAGTCTCCTCGGCCACTCGGCGCAAGCGAACTGGTTGTTCTTGCGACCGGGTCGTTTGACCATCCGCAACCGGGTGAATTCCTGAGGGAGAGCCATCCGGTCGCGGCACCGGTCGTCAGGGAAACCATCGATACGCCACTGGAAATCATGAAATATCAGGTAAGCGTGTCGGACTACGGCCGCTGTGTGGCTGATGGCGTCTGCAAACTTGCCGACTCACGCAAGATCGGCAACGTTCCCGTTACCGGCGTGAGCCACATGGATGCCGAAGCGTATGCGACCTGGCTGTCAGCCCGCACGGGCGAGACATGGAGGCTGCCGACGGACGTCGAGTGGGCCTATGCCGCCGGCGAACGATTCCGGGGCGACATAGAGAGTGATGAAAGTGACCCGAACAACCCGGCGCTGCGTTGGCTCGCTCAATACCGCACCGAAACGGCGCTTGGGCGCAAGCCGGATCCTGAACCAAGGGGCCAGGGGGGCTTTGGTATCAACTCCAAGGGAGTGGCGGATGTTGCGGGCAATATCTGGGAATGGACCTCGACGTGCTACGTCCATGCAACCATGGCCAGCGACGGCGTGGGCGTTGCGAGTTCGATCGACAATTGCGGAGTGCACGCGGTGGAGGGCTTCCACCGCACCTACATGTCGAACTTCATTCGCGACGGCAAGAGCGGCGGTTGCGCGGTCGGCACCCCGCCCGACAATCTGGGTTTCCGGCTGGTCCGCGATCGGCCCAGTCTTGTGCGGGCCACGCTTCGGCGCCTGGGATTTTCCTGACAACATGAACAAGAGTGCATGATGACGTTGAAATCAGATTTGGCCGATAGCGCACGCCCCGTCGCGGAACAGCCTCTGGACCACACCGGCGTTGACCGGGCATCTATCGCAAAGCTGGTCCGCGAATTTTATGCCAAGGTCAGGAGCGACGAGCGGCTCGGGTCGATTTTCGCACGCGAGATCACCGGCGATTGGGAGCCACATCTCGAGAAAATGACGGACTTCTGGTGTTCGGTCATCTTGAAGAGCGGCAACTATCACGGACGACCGGTGCCGGCGCACCTCAAGCTCAAGGATGTCACGGAGGCCGACTTCGAGATCTGGCAGGCCCTGTTCGGTCAAACGGCAGCCGAACTCTTCGCCCCGGAAACGGCGGCGGTGTTCGTCGACCGCGCCGAACGGATAGCGACAAGCTTGAAACTCGCGATGTTCTTTCGCCTCACTCCCCTCACGACAGGCGGCAGCCAATAGGCTGGCTTTGGCGAAACAAGGCCGGCGCCTCAAAGGCCAGCGACAGATTTGATTTTGCGCAAGGAAAGTGTCCTCGGAATTCCTAATTTCGTTGCATGGCTCTCAATCTCTTCATTGGCACGATCGTCATAAGCCTGACGGTCCTGGTTCACACGTTTGGTCTGATCGCCGTTACGCACGCGATGGGATACTTGGTCGCGCGGTTTCGTATGCACGGACGCCGCAGCCGTATCGTCGCTATGATCAGCGTGGTGATGGGGCTCTTTGCCGTCATGACCGTGGAGGTCTGGCTCTGGGCAGGCCTATACAGGTTGCTTGATATCTTCGCCGACTTCGAAACCGCGCTCTATTTTTCGACCATTACCTTTTCGACCGTCGGCTATGGCGACATCGTGCCCGCTCACGCGTGGCGTGTCCTGGCGGCGCTCGAGGGCGTGAACGGGTTCTTGCTTATCGGCTGGTCGACCGCCTATCTGATCGCGGCAGGCACCCGCATCGGCCCGTTCAAGGCCGGGGAGCATTTCTGACCCGAGCCGATGCTCAAACCGCTGCCGAATGCTTGGCTTTGCCGGTTTCGAAATACTTATCGAACTTCGCCGCGATGCTTCTGACAAAGGGGCGACTTTCCGCCGGCACGACGAAACTGTCGCCATCAAGTTCAAGCAACCTTTTGGGTTCCCGTAGGGCGGTGGAACTTGCCTTGAGCAGCAGCCTTTGGCCGGCTTCGCCAAAGCGCTCCACCAGTTCGATCGCCGAGAAGGCGAAGTCACACATCAGCCGCTCGATGATCCAGCCGCGAACACGGTCGTCGTCGGAAAGAGCGATACCGCGGACAGCCGCCAGCCCGCCATTAGCAACAAGGCGTCCATATTCGCTGGTCGAAGGCATGTTCTGCACATAGCCCTGCCGAAACTGGCTGATGGACGATGGCCCCAGCCCGATCAATGTTTCGCAGCGATCCTCCGTGTAACCCTGGAAGTTCCGGCGCAGGGTTCCCGCGCGGGCCGCGAGCGCCAGGGCATCGCCCGGTTTGGCGAAATGGTCGAGGCCGATTGCTTCGTATCCCCGTTCCACGATCGCCCGTGCCGCCAGTTGCGATTGAGCAAACCGTTCCGTGGGACCGGGCAGCCACGCCTCGTCGATCATGGTTTGGTGTTTCTTGAACCAGGGCACATGTGCGTAGCCGAAGAGCGCCATTCTGTCCGGTTCCAAAGTCAGCGCCTGCGCCACGGTGGAACAGACGCTTTCCCTGGTCTGATGCGGCAAGCCGTAAAGCAGGTCCAGATTGACCGATTCGACGCCGCGCGAACGAACGCCGTCGACGACCGCCTTGGTCTGCAAGAAGCTTTGCTCGCGGTTGATCGCTTTCTGCACTTTCGGATCGAAATCCTGCACGCCGAGGCTCGCTCGCGTCATGCCTATTTCGGCGAGCGCATCGAGGCGCGCTTCGTCCATGTCGTTGGGTTCTATCTCAACGCTGATTCTTGCATCCGGAAGAAAGTCAAAGCAGTCTCGCAAGACAGTTCCCAGTGCCACCATATCGTCGGGTCTCAGCATGGTTGGCGAGCCGCCGCCGAAGTGCGCGGCGCGGACACGACCCTTGCCGCTGACAAGACGGGCTACCGTCGCGATCTCCGCGTGCAGCGAGCGAAGATAAGCAGCCACCGGTTGGTAGTGACGGGTCTGTTTGGTATGGCACGCGCAGAACCAGCACAGCTTGTCGCAATAGGGAATATGCAGGTACAACGATATCTCGTCATCGCCCTCGATCGCGTCCATCCAGCTGCGAACCACTACGGCATCGATCCCCGCGTGAAAGTGCGGCGAGGTCGGATAGCTCGTATAGCGCGGAACGTTTTCGCCCGCCGCGACGGTCGGATTTGCTTGTATGTCGTTGGCAGCTGTAGTCTGCATGAGCGGCAATCTAGAAATAGCGAAGTGCCTGAACCTTGATTTCAATCAAGGCGGCCTGCTGCAAGGACAAACTGACGCAACATTTTCTCGCGGCAGCGGTGGTATCTTGCCGGCACTTTGATCTCGAGCCCATGAAAATGACCATTAGACAGGACGTTCACAGTGCCGGCATTCCAGTGCTTTGCCAGTCGTGCGAGGCACGGCATCGCGGTGTTTGTGGTGCGCTCGACCCGGACCAACTGGTCGGACTGGCCAAGGCCTCGTCGAAGCAAGAGGTTGGGCCCGGTGCGGAGCTGGTGGGTGACGCTGAAACCGTCGACAGCTTTTCAAACGTCCTGTCCGGTGTGGTAAAGCTGACCAAGAGCCTTTCGGACGGGCGCCAGCAGATCGTGGGCCTCCAGTTCGCGCCCGATTTTCTGGGTCGGCCTTTCAAGGTCGAAAGCGCCATCAACGCCGAAGCGGCAACAGCCGTGTCCCTGTGCTCCTTTCCGAAGTCCGCTATCGAACGGATGATGAAGGAATCACCGGAACTCGAGCATCGCCTGCTCAGGCAGACGCTGAACGAACTTGACGAGGCGCGTGATTGGATGGTCACCTTGGGACGCAAGAGTGCCTCGGAAAAGGTGGCCAGCTTTCTGCTGATGATCGCCAGAAACATTGACCCAACTCTTGATCCAGACACCAACGCAACGAGCTTCGATCTGCCGCTCACGCGTGCCGACATCGCCGATTTCCTCGGCTTGACGATCGAGACGGTCAGCCGCCAGCTGACCAGGCTGCGAACGGACGGGGTCATCCGGATCGAGAACAACCGGCATGTGGAAGTCGAAAGCCTTGGCCGGCTTGAGCGCCGCTCCGGCGCCTAGCTCGCGTCTCCGATCCCGATCATCGGCAGGACATGTTCGCGTTCAAATGCGATGTGCCGGCGCAAGTTCTCGAACAGGCCGCGCAACATGAAACCGATGGCCTCGGGGTTCTCGACTGTCTCGCCATGACCGATGGCCAGCAGAATTTCGGTCACCTCATCGGCAAAGCATTCATCTTCCACATGTTCGGCCCGCAGTCGCCGGGTTGAGGCAAGGTTCGTATTGCCGACCACGGCCTCCTCGTAGGCGGGGAAGATTGCCGTCTCTTCGTATCGATGAATGTCGCGCAGCAGCGGAATGATCGCGTTGGCCGTGCCGAGGCATTTCAGGCGATCGACGCTGGGCAAGGCATCTGCAATTCTCTCCAAAGCATCGCAGAGTTGCAGCTTTTCCCTGTGCGCGCGCTTCATCACCGCGGCCGGGACCACGTCTCCGGATCGATCAGTTGGTTCGGGATTTCCATCGCCTGCTTCGAACAGCGACGATCCCTGCCCATTCTTCCGGGTCAACGGCGACCTCCAGTCATTTGCGGACCAACGCTGCCCAATCCGAAAGCACTGGGCTTTGACATGGATCAAGGCGGCGACAACGCGACTGCTGAATTGGTGTCAAGCGGATTGGCGTCCGCGCATCGGAATCGGAGGTCGGGGACAGGTCATGAAGTTCGGCACGCAAATCTTCGCTTTGGGCCTGTTCACATTTGGGGCTCTTGTGGCAGCCGGGTTCGGTGTGGACGAGCCATTCCGGCAGCATATGTGGGTGCTGTTCTTTGTGCTGCTCGGCTTTGTCGCCATCCTCATCCGCAACACGAATTTCAAAGTGGCAGCTCCGATCGACCCGTCCGCCTACATGGATGGGCCAATCCGCTATGGCGCCATCGCCACCATGTTCTGGGGCGTCGTTGGTATGCTGGTCGGCGTCGTCATTGCGCTGCAGCTTGCCTATCCCGATCTCAACATTCAGCCCTGGTTCAACTTCGGTCGTCTGCGGCCATTGCATACGTCGGGCGTCGTCTTCGCCTTCGGCGGCAATGCGCTGCTCTGCACGTCCCTGTATGTCGTCCAGCGCACCTGCCGCGCCCGGCTATTCGGGGGCGATCTCGGTTGGTTCGTGTTTTGGGGCTACCAGCTCTTCATCGTTATGGCCGCGACCGGCTACCTGCTCGGCATTACCGAGAGCCGCGAATACGCCGAGCCCGAATGGTATGTGGATATCTGGCTGACCATCGTCTGGGTCGCCTATCTCATCCTGTTCCTCGGCACGATCCTGAAACGCAAGGAGCCGCACATCTACGTCGCCAACTGGTTTTACCTCTCCTTCATCGTCACCATCGCGATGCTGCACGTGGTCAACAACCTGTCGATGCCGGCCTCATTCCTGGGTTCCAAGAGCTACTCGGCCTTTTCCGGGGTCCAGGACGCCCTGACGCAATGGTGGTACGGGCACAACGCCGTTGGCTTCTTCCTGACTGCCGGCTTCCTCGGCATGATGTATTATTTCGTACCCAAGCAGGCAAACAGGCCGGTCTATTCCTATCGCCTGTCGATCGTCCATTTCTGGGCAATTATCTTTCTCTACATCTGGGCCGGGCCGCATCACCTGCACTACACCGCCCTACCCGATTGGGCGCAGACGCTCGGCATGGTGTTTTCGATCATGCTGTGGATGCCGTCATGGGGTGGCATGATCAACGGCCTGATGACGCTGTCGGGCGCCTGGGACAAGCTCCGCACCGATCCGATTATTCGCATGATGGTGATGGCCATCGCCTTCTACGGCATGTCGACCTTCGAAGGTCCGATGATGTCGATCAAGGCGGTCAACTCGCTGTCGCATTATACCGACTGGACCATCGGGCACGTCCATTCGGGCGCACTCGGCTGGGTTGGCATGATTTCGTTCGGCGCGCTCTACTACATGGTGCCGAAGCTCTGGAACCGTCACCGTCTCTATTCGCTGCGGCTGGTCACCTGGCACTTCTGGCTGGCGACGCTCGGGATCGTCGTCTACGCCTCGGTCATGTGGGTGTCCGGCATCATGCAGGGCCTGATGTGGCGCGAATACGACGAGCAGGGCTTCCTGGTCTACTCCTTCGCCGAAACGGTCGCCGCCATGCACCCCTACTATGTGATGCGCGCAATCGGTGGAGCCATGTACCTCTCCGGCGCCCTGATCATGGCCTGGAACATCGCCATGACCATCCTTGGATACCAGCGCGAGGAAGAGCCGATGCCCGGCTCCGTTCCCGCCCTTCAGCCTGCCGAATAAGGAGCCAGAAAATGGGCTTGATGGACAAACACGCGCTGATCGAGAAGAACGCCACGCTTCTTCTCGTAGGTTCACTTCTCGTCGTCACCGTGGGTGGCATCGTCGAGATCGCACCTCTCTTCTACCTCGACAATACGATCGAGAAGGTCGAAGGCATGCGGCCCTACTCGCCGCTCGAGCTCGTCGGGCGCAACATCTATGTGCGTGAGGGATGCTATCTCTGCCATAGCCAGATGATCCGACCGTTCCGTGATGAGGTCGAGCGCTACGGGCATTACAGCTTGGCGGCCGAGTCGATGTATGACCATCCCTTCCAGTGGGGATCGAAGCGTACCGGCCCGGACCTCGCCCGGGTTGGCGACCGCTATTCCAATCTATGGCATGTCGAGCACCTCACGGATCCTCGTTCGGTGGTGCCTGAATCGATCATGCCGAGCTACGCGTTCCTGAAGGACACACCGATCGAGGTGAAGGACTTCTCAACGCACCTGGTCGCCAACCGGCGTGTCGGCGTCCCCTACGGCGATGACATGATCGCACACGCGAACGCCGATCTGTTGGCGCAGGCTGATCCCAACGCCGACACATCCGGCCTCGAAGCCCGCTACCCCAAAGCCAAGATCGGCGACTTCGACGGCAACCCGCGACAGGTCACCGAAATGGATGCCCTCGTCGCCTATCTCCAGATGCTCGGCACGCTGGTCGATTTCAAGAACTACGACGAAGCCGCCGGCTACCGCTGAGGAGTTTTATCCATGGATTACAATTTGATGCGGGAGTTCGCTGACAGCTGGGGTCTGGTCGCTATGGCTCTGTTCTTTGTCGGCGCGATCGCCTTTGCCCTACGCCCCGGCAGCCGCAAGCTCGCCGACGAAGCTGCCCGGATTCCCCTTGAGGACGAGTGATCATGAGCGACGAGCACATCGATGAAATCTCTGGTGTTTCAACCACTGGCCACGAATGGGATGGTATCCGCGAGTTGAACAACCCGCTTCCGCGCTGGTGGGTCATCACGTTCTACATCACCATTGTCTGGGCGATCGGATACACCATCGCCTATCCGGCATGGCCTTTGCTGCATTCGGCAACAAAGGGCGTGCTCGGCTATTCGAGCCGTAACGAAGTCAAGAACGAGCTGTCGGTGGCTGAAGCGGCGAAGGGGAAATATGTCGCGGCGATCGAGTCGAAGAGTGTTTCGGAGATCGCGGCGGACGATACCTTACGCGAATTCGCCGTCGCCGCCGGCAGTGCCGCGTTCAAAGTCAATTGTGTGCAGTGCCATGGCTCCGGCGCCCAGGGCTCCAAGGGCTTCCCCAACCTTAATGACGACGACTGGCTGTGGGGCGGCAAGGCGGATCAGATCCAGCAGACGGTCACGCATGGCATCCGCTTCGCTTCCGATCCGGATACGCGCCTTTCGGAAATGCCAGCCTTTGGCGACATCATCACCGCCGACCAGATCAAACAGGTCAGCGCCTACGTGGCCAGCCTGTCCGAAACCGTCAGCGATCAAACGTCGGTGGTGCCCGGCGCCAAGGTCTTTGCCGAAAATTGCGTCGCCTGTCATGGCGACAACGCAAAAGGCAACAAGGAGCTCGGCGGCCCCGATTTGACCGATGCCATCTGGCTCTATGGGTCCGGCGAGGCAGCCATCGCCACCCAGGTCCGCGCGCCGAAACAAGGCGTGATGCCGGCCTGGGGTGGGCGCCTAGGCGAGACCAAAGTCAAGGAGCTGGCGGTCTACGTGCATTCGCTTGGCGGCGGAGAATAGGAAGCGGGGGGCCTATTCCCATCCCTTCACCGCCCAAGCGACGAGGCCCGGCTCAGCCGGGCCTCGATTTGCGTTCCGGCACCCCGATTTGACTTGCATCAACGCGCCTGGCCCTGCCCTGCGGCAAGACTTTCCCGCGCTGGCGGCTCAGGCATGGGCAAATTGCGGCTCGCACGAGTGGAGATGCATGTGCTGGACAATACGCAGGTAGAAAGGCTCGAAGCCGAGGCGGTCAACTCCGCCAAGGTGCGCCAGCCAATGTATGCCGCGCGCAAGAAGATATTCCCAAAGCGGGCCTCGGGCAGCTTTCGCCAATTCAAATGGCTGGTGATGGCGGTCACGCTTGGTATCTATTATCTGACGCCGTGGCTGCGGTGGGACCGTGGCCCGTTTGCCCCTGACCAGGCAGTGCTGCTCGATGTCGCCAACAGACGTTTCTACTTCTTCTTCATCGAGATATGGCCGCAGGAATTCTACTATGTGGCCGGCCTTCTGGTCATGGCTGGGGTCGGTCTTTTCCTGATCACGTCGACTATCGGTCGTGCCTGGTGCGGCTACACATGCCCACAGACCGTGTGGGTCGATCTGTTCCTGGTCGTCGAGCGGGCCATCGAGGGTGATCGGAATGCGCGCATCAAGCTCGATGCCGCCTCCTGGAGCGCTCGCAAGCTCGCACTGCGGGTATCGAAACACGCCATCTGGCTGATCATAGGTACGGCGACCGGCGGTGCCTGGATATTCTATTTCGCCGATGCGCCGACCTTGCTCGGCGAACTTTTCACCGGCACCGCGGCGCCTGTCGCCTACATCACCGTCGCCGTGCTGACGGCGACGACCTATACGTTCGGCGGCCTGATGCGCGAACAGGTCTGCACCTATATGTGCCCTTGGCCGCGCATCCAGGCAGCCATGCTCGACGAAAGTTCGCTCACCGTCACCTACAATGACTGGCGCGGCGAACCGCGCACGCGTCATGCCAAGAAGGTCCAAGCCGCGGGGCAGCCAGTCGGCGATTGCGTCGACTGCAATGCCTGCGTCGCCGTCTGCCCGATGGGGATCGACATTCGCGATGGCCAGCAGCTCGAATGCATCACCTGCGCGCTCTGCATCGACGCCTGCGACGGCGTCATGGACAAGCTCGGCAAGGAGCGCGGGTTGATCTCCTACGCGACCCTCTCCGACTACAACGCCAACATGATGCTGGCGACCGCGGGCGGCTCCGGTTCAGTCAATCCGTCGCTGGTCAGAACGGATGACGGCGTGTTCTCGGACAGGGTGGCTCATTTCCACATCCGCAAGATCTTTCGCCCGCGCACATACGTGTACATGGCTATGTGGTCGCTAATAGGCCTGGGTCTGCTCTATTCGCTGCTGACGCGCGACCGGCTCGAGATCAATGTCTTGCACGACCGCAACCCGCAATTCGTGACGCTGTCCGACGGCTCCATCCGCAATGGCTACACCGTCAAGCTGCTGAACATGATCCCCGAACCAAGAACGATCATCGTCACCCTTGGGGGTTTGCCAGGCGCAGAGATGAGCATCGTCGGTGTCGACCTCCCCGCCGGTCGCTCTTTTGCGATCCAGGTCGAACCCGACCGGCTGAAGATGTTGAAGGTTTTCGTGCGCCTGCCTGCTGATCAGATCCATGGCGAAGCGCAGACCTTCACATTTCGGGTCGAGGACAAAGCGAGTTTCGAGTCGAACGAATACACCGCCACATTCAACGCACAGGAGATCGCCAGATGAGCGCCACCACGCGAAAATCCCGCGAATTCACCGGCAGGCACATGTTGGCCATCATCCTTGCCTTTTTCGGCGTGGTCATCGCGGTCAATCTGACGATGGCGACGCTTGCCAACATAAGCTGGACCGGCCTTGTCGTCGAAAACACCTATGTCGCCAGCCAGCAATTCAACAGGAAGGCCGAGGAAGGGCGCGCGCAGGCAGCCCTCGGCTGGACCGGCAAGCTGACCATGGCATGGGGCGAAATCCGCTACAGCCTCACCGACGCCTCCGGCACGCCGGTTCCCTTGCACGGCGTCAAGGTGCTGTTTCGCCATCCCGCTTACGAGAAAGAGGATGAGTCCATCCAGCTCGCCCTCGCCTCGGGTCAGGAATTCGCCGCCCAGCATATGCCGAAGGACGGTGTCTGGATCGTCGAAATCGACGCCGATGCCGGTCTGGCAAGACCATATCGCGACGTGCGCAGGATCATGATTTCCCATGGAGCGCTGAAATGAGCTGCTGCGCGCCGGGCGCCGAAATGGCCCTGGATTTGGTTAGCGCCACCTCGGTCCTGCCATCCAGCCAGGAAATCAGGCTGGCGAGCCGATCGCTTGGCGATGATCTTCGTCAGACCGACCTTTCCGTACCGACTGTTCACTGCGGCGCCTGCATCCAGACCATCGAGACGGCGTTGGGAAAACTCGATCACGTCGAGGCCGTTCGCGTCAACCTGTCGACCAAACGGGTCTCGGTCCGGTGGCGCGGGGGCGAGGTTCCACCGTTCGTCGTCGCGCTAGGGCAGCTGGGCTACCAGGCGCATCTGTTCGACCCGGAGATCGACGACAAGGACAAGACTCTTTCGGAGTTGATCCGTGCCGTCGCGGTTGCGGGGTTTGCGGCGGGCAACATCATGCTGCTTTCGGTCTCGGTCTGGTCCGGTGCCGAAGGCGCGACACGCGACCTGTTCCACTGGGTCTCGGCACTGATCGCCATCCCCGCGCTAGCCTTCGCCGGCGGCATCTTCTTCCGCTCGGCCTGGAATGCGTTGCGCCACGGCCGCATGAACATGGACGTGCCTATCGCGGTCGGCGTGTCGCTTGCCTACGCCATGAGCCTTTACGAGACGATCACCCATGGCGACCACGCCTATTTCGACGCGTCGGTGTCGCTGCTGTTCTTCCTGTTGATCGGCCGAACGCTCGATCACGTCATGCGGGAGCGCGCCCGGACCGCCGTGAAAGGCCTGTCGCAGCTGGCCGCGCGTGGCGCAATGGTGCTGCGCGCCGACGGTGCGCGCGACTACCTGCCGGTTAGCGAGATCGAACCAGGAATGCAGTTGCTGATCGCAGCCGGCGAAAGGATTCCCGTCGACGGCAAGATCATTCGGGGGGCGTCGGATCTCGACTGCTCGCTGGTTTCCGGCGAAAGCACGCCCCGAAACGTGGCGCCAGGCGAACCCGTGCAGGCTGGCGTGCTTAACCTTACCGGCTCGCTGACGATCAAGGCGACAGCCGACGCGAAGGATTCGTTCCTGGCGGAAATGGTTCGGCTGATGGAGGCCGCCGAGGGCGGCCGGGCACATTATCGCCGGATCGCCGATCGCGTTTCAGCGCTTTATGCTCCGGTGGTTCATCTTACCGCCTTCGTGACGTTCCTTGGCTGGATGGCGGTGACCGGCGACTGGCACCGGGCGATAACCATCGCCATTGCCGTTCTCATTATCACATGCCCGTGCGCGCTCGGCCTCGCCGTGCCGATCGTTCAAGTGGTCGCCGCGCGACGCCTGTTCGAGCACGGCATCATGGTCAAGGACGGTTCGGCCATGGAGCGTCTGGCGACGATCGATACCGCGGTCTTCGACAAGACCGGAACGCTCACGCTCGGAAAGCCCCGGCTCGTCAATGCGTCGTCGATCGATCCGGCGACGCTGGCAATCGCAGCCGACATGGCCGCGCATTCGCGCCATCCGTTTTCAAAGGCCATAGCCGGCTTTGCCTCGCCTGGCGGGCAGAGCAAATTCGATGCCGTCACCGAGCACCCGGGCTTCGGCATCGAGGCCGCTGCCGCCGGAAACATCTGGCGGCTGGGTCGACGCGGATGGGCTGGATGGAAAGCCCGCACCGGCGGCGAAGGCAGACATGGCTATGGCGGGACGGTTCTGACGAAAGACGGGATCATTGTCGCGACCTTCGATTTCGAGGATGCGCCGCGTGCCGACGCCAGGGCTGCGATCGAGCGATTGAACGATGCCGGGGTGTCGGTGCGGATGCTGTCGGGCGATACAGCAGGCGCCTGCGGCGAAGTCTCGAAAACGCTGGGTATCGACGAATTCGTTCCGTGCCTGCTGCCGTCCGGCAAGGTCGAATGCATCGAAACCCTGGCGAGAGACGGACACCGGGTTCTGATGGTTGGCGACGGCCTCAACGACACGCCGGCACTGAGCGCCGCGCATGTCTCGATAGCGCCGGCCACCGCGGCCGACATCGGCCGCAATGCCGCCGATTTCGTATTCTTGCGTGAAAGCCTTGCGGCAGTGCCTCTCGCGTTGGACGTCTCGCGCAAGGCGGGAAGCCTGATCCGCCAGAACATCGCGATCGCCATCGTCTACAATGCTGTCGCCGTTCCGATCGCCATTCTGGGGCACGTTACGCCACTGATCGCAGCGATCGCCATGTCCGCCTCATCGCTGCTTGTGATCGGAAATGCTCTGCGTCTGCAAGGCTCTGCGTCGAACGCAGCGGCGCAAGATGCACGACAGGACGGGCGCCACGGCGTCAGCCAGTTGGCACAACTCCAATGACGACCCTTGCCTACCTCATACCCGTGGCCCTCTTCCTTGGTGCCCTTGGACTGGGAGCCTTTCTGTGGGCGTTGAGAAGCGGTCAATACGAAGATCTCGATGGAGCCGCCGAGCGGATCCTGATCGACCGGGACGACAAGCCGCAGGGCTGACTCCGACGGTGCCACCCAAGGCGCCGATGCGGATGGGGCTCCGGAAAATGACCCAGATCAAAGCGCGCAGCGCATAGATCTGGATAGTCAAGGATAGATATCCGAGGAGCGAACATGCGAGCCGAAGCCATAATGACGAAGCCGGTCGTCGGCATGGACCCGGCTGCATCGATCGCCGAGGCGGCCGGGCTGATGCTCTCAAAAAAGATCAGCGGCTTCCCCGTCATTCGCAGCGACGGCGTACTGGTGGGGATCGTCAGCGAGGGTGAATTCCTGCGTCGGGGAGAACTGGGCACGCAGCGCAAGCGCCCACGCTGGCTGGAATTTCTCGTCAGCCCTGGAAAGGCGGCCGATGAATATGTCCGCACCAATGGCCGGCGGGTTGAGGAGGTGATGTCACAGGATGTCGTCACGGCATCCCCTGACTCATCGCTCGCCGAGATCGTCGAGCTCATGACACGCCACCACGTCAAACGCATTCCGGTCGTCGATGATGGGAAAGTCGTCGGCATCATCACCCGCTCTGATCTTCTGCGGGCATTGCTCAGCGTCCTTCCGGACAGGGCTGCTACGGTCATCGACGACGAACAGATCCGTCAGAGCATCATTGCCGAGCTTATGGCGCGGAAATGGGCCGGCAGCGACTTGATCGACGTGATGGTCAACGAGGGCGTGGTGAAACTCAGCGGCGCTATCTTCGACGAACGCGAGCGCCAGGCAGCCATCGTCGCCGCCGAAAATGTCGCCGGCGTCAAGGCTGTCAGGGATGATCTCTTTTGCGCCGATCCGCTGTCCGTCATCCTTGTTTCGTAGCGGCTGGACGAGCCCGACGGGCTTGGCGTTGCAAACTGTCGGCCCCAGGATCAATATCGCTCGCTCGATAGCGAATGGTCGAGAATGACGACGAAGATTGAATGAAGCCTTCGATTCAGCCTGAGCGCTCGGCGCTTTAGCGTTGTCCGGTCGCATGCTGCAGCCGCGCGATCAAGTCCCGGTTGCGGCAGTAGTCTGGCGGACTATCGGCTTGCTGGTGTTCATCGAGCCAAATCGAGCATTCATCTTGGTGGCCACAGGAACGGCAGCGGTCCACCGCCCGGTTGGTGACGGCTGCATGGTCGGGTACGACTTTCAACTGTCTGTCGACGCCCAGCTTCCGCATCATGCGGTCCATCAAGACGGTCCTGGCATCAACTGAAATCAGGTAATCGAGAAAGGTCATGCGGATCACTCCTGCCCACTGGCCATCATTTCCATATTGACGGTCGGCTCGCGTTGATCTCGATCAACAGGCGGCATCGTTGCCAATGCCTGAGCCTAAACGGGAGCTTGGGACGCTAGACCTTTGCGACAAGACGGTCGAGAAATGGCCGTTGACCGACAACCAACTTGTCCGGACCAATAGGCGACGTCGTCTGGCCAGACGGATCGCCGGTCGGCTTCGCCTATCATCAATACGACATGAAGCGGCTAATGCCGCTCTCTTCGATCAGCGTGCGGGTCACGCCGCCAAACGCCCATTCCCGCAAGCGGCTATGGCCGTAGGCGCCCGAGACGATGAGGTCCGCATGGATCGAGCGCGCGAATGTCAGTAACCGGTCGCCGTCGGCTTCGCCGGCCAACATCTCGGTTCGTGCCATGATGCCGTGATGTTCCAGAAAGACCGCGACATCGGCAAGGCTGTCGCGAATGCTCTCGTCGCGATCGGTATCGATCGTGGCGACCACGACTTCGCTAGCCTTGGCCAGGAAAGGCAACGCATCAGCCATCGCCCGCCGTGCCTCCCTGGTGTCCTTCCAGGCAACCAGGACAGTTTTTGCAAGGACGTGTTCGCCATTGCTCGCGGCGACCAGGACCGGACGGCCGGCACCGAGTGCAAGGCTGCCGATATCCACGGCGCGAAAGACGTTGTCTCCATCCCTGCCACCGGTGACGATGAGGTCGGCCGCCCTGGCCGAAACGCTGAGGAACCGAGTCGGGCCGCAGATGGCTTGGCCCCATTCGCTAAAGATCGAAGCAGGAACCAGCCTCTCGAACTCGGCACGCAGTTCGGCAAGCCGTTTCTCGATTTCCGTTCGCTGGATCTGCATGATCTCGCCTTCGTAGACCATGCCGTCGCCTGTCGCGACCAGGGGCGGGACATCCGCTGCCGCCAAGCCGATAAGACGGGCTCCAAATCGTTCCGCGAGTTCGATCCCCACCCTTATAATAGGTGCAGGAGGCCCATCGACGGCGAGGTTTACAATGATTGACTTGTAGGACATTGCCGGGCCTTTCGCTGAAACGATGGAATGCGTGATGAATTGCATTCGCCAGCGTCTGATGCCTTGATGCGCGTCAAAGACCCGCCAATCGCATCCGCATCCGAAAAAGTCGGGCTCGATCCGTTTTTGCGTGTATGGAGACAAGTGATAGGTAGCCTTCGTTCAGGCGTCTCGAACCCAGGGATCTCAGGTGAGTCAGGACGAAGCGCTTATTTTGTCGACCGGCGGGACGATGCTGAAATCAGTTTTGTCGCAAATGTTCGAGCAGGCTCCGGGCTTCATGGCTCTGATGCGTGAGCCGGATCATGTCTTCGAACTGACCAATGCCGCCTACCAACGGCTGATCGGCCACAGGCGGGTGATTGGAAAATCGGTGCGCGAGGCCCTTCCCGAACTCGAAGGCCAAGGGTTTTTCGAACAGCTGGACCATGTGCACAAGACTGGCGAGCCCTATAGGGGCCAAGGCGTGAAGGTCGGCCTTCGCAACATCGACGACGGGCCGATTGAAGAGCGCATCCTGGATTTCGTCTATCAGCCTATCAAGGCCGACGATGGCCGTATCACCGCGATCTTCATTGAAGGCACGGATGTCAGCGAGCTCTCCTTTGCGAACGCCGCGCTTCGGCTGCGTGAGGACCATTTGCGATCGATCCTGGCTACAGTGCCAGATGCAATGGTTGTCATCGATGAGCAGGGCGACATCCAATCCTTCAGCACCGCTGCCGAGGCTCTGTTCGGCTACCAATCAGGCGAAGTCATTGGTCAAAACGTAAAAATGCTGATGCCTTCGCCCTACCGCGACGAGCATGATGCCTATCTGCTTCGCTACCTGACGACGGGAGAGCGCCGGATTATAGGGGTAGGCCGCACCGTCACCGGTATGCGCAAGGATGGCTCTATCTTCCCGATGGAGCTTTCCGTGGGCGAGATGCATCCCGGAACCGGGCGCTTCTTTACCGGCTTTTGCCGCGACCTGACCGAACGCCACCGGGCTGAAGCAAGAATCCAGGAGCAGCAGCAGGAACTGCTGCACATGGCACGGTTTACCGCACTCGGCGAAATGGCCTCAACGCTTGCACATGAGATCAACCAGCCGCTTACCGCCATCACGAACTACCTCAAGGGCAGTCGTCGGCTGCTCGATAAGAGCACGGAAGAGAACGCGCCCATGCTGCGGGATGCCGTGGAAAAGGCAGCTGAGCAAGCCCTGCGGGCAGGAGACGTCATTCGTCATCTGAGGGAATTCGTCGCACGAGGCGAAAGCGAGCGTCAGGTCGAACGATTGCCGGCACTGATCGAGGAAGCCTCGTCCCTGGCCCTGGTTGGTGCCAGGGAGATAAATGTCCTCGTCAGCTACAAACTTGACCCCGCCGCCGAACTTGTCTTGACTGACCGCATCCAGATTCAGCAGGTTTTGCTGAATCTCATGCGCAACGCGGTGGAGGCCATGCAGGACGCGCCGCGCCGCGAGTTGCAGGTCACAACTGTCGCCCGGGATGACGGGATGGCCGAGGTGAGCGTGATCGATACGGGCGCAGGCCTCGCGCCGGAGGTCTCGGCCCAGCTTTTCCAGCCATTTGTCACCACCAAGAAGCAGGGCATGGGTGTCGGGCTCTCGATTTGCCGCACCATCGTTGAATCGCATGGCGGTCACATATGGGCAGAGGCAATACCGACCGGCGGAACCGCTTTCCGGTTTACCCTGCGCATCGTGGAGAAAGAAGAGGTCACAAATGGCCAGCAGTGATCTGGTTCATGTCGTCGACGACGACGTGGACGTTCGCAAGTCTCTCGGTTTTCTCCTAGGGACAGCAGATTTTGCAGTGCGCCTGCACGAATCAGCCACGGCTTTTCTATCGATGTCGACGAGTAGTCTCGACGGCTGCATCGTCACCGACGTGCGCATGCCGGGCATAGATGGCATCGAGTTCCTGCGCCAACTCAGGACCCGAGGACACACACTTCCGGTGATTGTCATGACGGGCCATGCCGATGTGGCGCTCGCCGTTCAGGCGATGAAGGAAGGCGCTTCCGACTTCATCGAAAAGCCGTTCGACGACGAGATGCTGATCGACGCGATCCGCTCCGCGTTGGCCAACCGCAACCAGGCGCCTGCGGCGCATCCACAATCCGCGGAAATCAACGGACGTCTGTCGACATTGTCGGAGCGGGAGCGGCAAGTGCTGGACGGACTCGTCTCCGGTCTGCCAAACAAGACGATCGCCTATGATCTGGGCATCAGCCCGCGCACGGTCGAGATCCATCGTGCCAATGTCATGAGCAAAATGCAGGCGAGCAGCCTGTCGCATCTCGTACGCATGGCATTGATCGTCGAATCCAGACCCTAGGGACGGTCTCCGAAGGCGTTGCCGTTGCCTGCGGCCTCCCTACCCGGCTCCCAATCGCGCCAATGGGTCGGGCGAATGTCAACACGGACGCCAGTCGCGGCGTTTTTCCAACCCTCCCGTCCCTTTGTGCAGGGAAATACGAGCGCATGCTCCCCTTCGTCATCGAAGACGGCCAGTTCGAGGTCCCGACCAAACGGTGCGTTTGAGATTGGCTCCCACATCGTCTTATCTTTGACGGAAACAGCCCGGCGCGCTTTGACCTGGATCATTTCAGGAATTGTTGAACCTCTTTCCGCAAGACGCCACCTTCCCTTGATCGTGATCAAAGACGCTCCACAGAGCGTCGGCTCACCTCGAATTGAGATAGGCCAATTGATCCGGCGCAATGCGCGGACGCCTTCAACGCTTCAGGAGGACGATGAAAACGTCAAGGAGTACCCTGATGAGCCAGATGTCCCATACCTCTTTCGCCAGTTTCAGCCACGCTGCCCAGCAGGCGCAGCAGTGGGTCAATGAGCTCGCCAAGGATCTCTGCTGGAGCGAACCGAGCGCGTGCCGCCTCTTGCGGTCCGTTCTGCACACGGTGCGGGACTGGCTGTCGCCAGAGGAAATGGCCGATCTTTCCGCGCAGCTGCCTGTTTTGGTTCGCGGCATCTACTTCGAAGGCTGGAACCCGTCGGCACCTGCGAGTGAGCGCAAGAAGCACGACTTTGTCGTCAGTGTCAGAAACAGTTTCGGCTATGATGACGAGGTTGATTTCGACGTCGCGATCAACGCGGTGTTCAAGTTGCTCGACCGCCATATATCGCATGGTGAGATCGTGCGGATCAGAAACTCGATGAAGAAGTCGCTTCGAAAATTGTGGCCCGTGGATTGACCGATGTTCCGCGACCGGGAGGACGCTGGAGTGAAGCTTGGCCTGGAGCTGAGCAAGCTTCAACTGCATCAGCCTGTTGTGCTGGCATTGCCGCGTGGCGGCGTGCCTGTCGCGGTGGAAGTGGCCAAAGCTCTCAACGCCCCTCTTGACCTGCTTATTGTCCGGAAGGTAGGCGCCCCAGGCAATCCCGAGCTGGCTGTCGCCGCAATCGTCGATGGCGACCCCGGAGAGGTCGTGCTGAATCGTGAGATCGTCGAGACCTATTCACTCGACGAAGACGCGCTACGTGTCTTGATCGCCAAAGAACGTCCCGAACTGGAACGTCGGCGCGTTGCCTATCGAGGTAAGAACAGACCGTTGTCGATCGCTGGAAAGGCCGTGATCATCGTTGATGACGGTGCCGCGACCGGCACGACCATGAAGGTCGCGATCCGCGCCCTCAAGCGTAGGTCACCACGGGAAATCATCGTGGCTGTTCCTGTTTCACCACAGGAGACTGTTGCCGAACTGGCGCGGGAAGCGGACCGCGTCGTTTGCCTTAGTCAGCCAGGACAGTTCCGCGCCTTGGGCTACCACTATCGAAGGTTTCCTCAACTCTCCGACAGCGACGTTGTCGCTGCTATGGATGAGGCTGTTCGGTCGAAAATCAGCAGGCAACACCGAAGCGGGCAACAGACCACCGGCCACGGTTCAAAAGCCGCCACGAAATCAATCCCACAGAATGACCGAGAGAAATAGGAGATCACGTCATGCTGATCCGCACGCTTTCCGCCTTGGAATGTACCAAAATGCTGACGGCCAATCGTGTTGGCCGCCTGGCGTGCGCGAAGGATGGGCAGCCCTACGTCGTACCTCTTTACTACGCTCATTCCGATGCGCATCTTTACGCGTTCTCCATGCCTGGCAAGAAGATCGAATGGATGCGAGCCAATCCGCTGGTATGCGTCCAGGTCGACGAACATGGCCAAGGCCGAGGGTGGAGAAGCGTCGTTGCCGACGGCCGATACGAAGAGTTGCCGGATCGAATTGGCCACAAACTCGAACGCGATCATGCGTGGTCGATGTTGAGCAAACATACCGACTGGTGGGAGCCCGGCGCATTGAAGCCGGTCTCGCCTCCCGTTTCGGACAGCGCTCCGCACGTTTTCTTCCGGATCTTGATTGAACAGGTGTCCGGACGAGAAGCCGGCGAGTAGTCGTTCCATCGATTCGTTGCAAGAAATGGAAAGGCCCGCGGCAATAGCCCGGCCCGTTGTTTCAAGCCATTTCTTTGTATAACGCCAAAAAGAACCCGCGCGACCCCACACAGCAGC
>NZ_JAMYKV010000069.1:0-28187 GCF_040317535.1 Mesorhizobium sp. M1409 | reverse complement strand
ATACCACCCCTGGCGCGCGCCCCGGGGGGGCCCCCCCGCCCCCCCCCGCCCCCCCCCCCCCGCGGGGCCCCGCGCCGCGCCCCCCCCCCCCCCCCCGACACTCTCACCGGGATGGACGAGGAAGTCGACATCGATGGTGCCCTTGGTCACGTCGAGCGCGCGGATGGTGTAGACGCGTGCCACCGGTCGCCGGTCGTCGGCTGGCCAGGCCGGCAAGCCATTGCCCCCGAGCACCGGCCACAGCGGATCGGGCACCTCCCTGGTCGGGAACAGCATGCGGATATGCATGCCGCCGAATTTGGCGAAGCGGGAAAGGTTCTCGCCGGCGAGGCGAATGCGGCGCATATGAGCGGTAAGGTCGCGAACATCCGTCACCGTCATCTCGCGGAACTGAGCGAGGCTGGTTTCGCCCGAGAGATCGCCGGTCCAGACGATCTCGGGGTTTTCCTCCCTGGCATAGACCTGGACCGCCGTCGCGAGCAGGTCCTTGATGCGGGCCAGCCCGTCGCTGTCGGCGGCATTGGCCCGCATCACCCGCCGCTCCACGTCGATGGAGGCACGGCCAAAGGCGAAACGGAAATCGATGCGCCGCCCATGATGCGAAGCATCGGCCTCGAAACTCTGCAGCCTGTCGCTGATGCGTTCCATGTAGTCGGGCAGGTGCCGCAGGTCGAGCCGCGCTTCGCAGACCAGTTCGCGCACCGATGCTTCGCTCATTCTAGCCTCCGATCCTGCCGGTGAAGGCCACCTTGAAAGTGCGGCCCTTGCCCTGTTCCGTTGCCGCCGAGGTCGACCATGCGCTTTGCGGGTCGGTGTAGGCGGTGTTGAAGACGTTATCGACGCCGAAATCGAGCTTCAGGTTGTCGTTGACGCGCCAGTTGGCGAAGACGTTGACCAGTTCGAAACCGTCGTCGACGACCGGCACGGCGTTGGGATTGGTGCGGCTGGTGCGGGTGATCTTGCCGACGCTGAGATATTGCGCACCGACGGTGAGCTGGTCCTCCAGCATGCGGAAGCCGATGGTGGCCGAGAAACGGTCGAGCGGCGTGTTGCTCAGCGCCTGGCCGGAATAGACGCCGCTGACGACCTTGGCGTCGATCAACGCCCCGGCAAGATTCACAAAACCCCAATTGTAGTCATAGACCATCTCGACCTCGACGCTCTTCAGGCGCGCGTCGCCGATGTTGATCGCCGTGCGCGGCAGGACCGTCAGGTCGACGTCGATGTAATCCTCGACGTCGGTGTGGAAGACGTTGACCTTGGCACGCAGCCGGTCGCCCGCGGTCAGCACGTCGTCATATTTCACGTTGATGCCGGCCTCCCAGTTCTTCGCCGTCTCGGGCTGCAGCAGAAGATTGGGTCGATAGCTATCGCCGCCGCCATGCGCGCCGCCGCCGCGGAAGACATCCTGCAGGCCCGGCGCCCGGTAGCCTTCGGAATAGGTGCCATAGAGCTGGAAGCCTTCGAACGGTGTAACGCCGACGGTGAGACGCGGCGACCAGCGGTCGCCTGAGATCGAGGCTTCCTGCGGAGGCACGGTGCGGGTCTCGCCATCCAGCTGGTAGCCGTCGTAGCGCATGGCGGCGATCACCTGCAGCCAGTTCTCGTAGTCGCCCTGCCACTGCAGGAAACCGCCGTAGCCCTGCTGCTCGCCGGCACCGAAATGAGCGGCCTCGGATGACGCTTCGAGATAGTAATAGTCGAGCCCGTAGGTCAGCGAGTGGGCGATCTCCCAGGCGTCGAAGCGTGAGGAGTTCTTCACATTGAAGCCTGTCGTGGCGACATCGTAAAAACGGAAATTGCCGATCGCCGAGACGGGCCAGACCTGCGTCTGCTCGGCGCGGGTGCGGTTATGATAGGCATTGGCGCTGAAGTCGATCAGCTCGTTGTCGTCGGGCTTCCAGGTGTAGGCCGCGGTGTAGGTCTGGTTGGTGGTGTTGGTGTCGTAGCGGCTCAGCGTCGGCGAGGTCGAGCCGCTCGAACCGGTGATCTGGTCGTTGTAGCGCTGAAGGATGGCGCCGAGCTTCAGCTCGTGGCCATCGGCCGGCCGCAGCGTCGTCTTCAGATAACCGCTGGTTACTCGCTCGCCGGTCCATGGCACGGTGTCGCCATTGCCGTCGGTGTAGCTGTCGCGGTCACGGTGGATGAGGTTACCGATGATGTCGGCATCGTCGCTGAAGCGGTAAGCGCCGGTGGTGCTGGTGGTGAAGCCGTCGCCATTGTCCTCGTAGCCGAGCTTCTCGCTCAGCGCCCAGCGCTCGTCCTTCTTGAGGAAGTCGCCGGCATCCTTGGTCTCGAAGGAGACGACGCCGCCGATGCCGCCTGAACCATAAGCATTCGACACCGGGCCTCGAATGACGGTGGCTTCCTTGATCAGGTCGGGTTCGACATAGAACGAGCCAGAGCCATGACCAACGCGCCAATAGTCCTGCCGGGCGCCGTCGAGGGTGACGACGACGCGGCCATATTGTTCCAGGCCGCGGATGTTGATGGCGGTCGCCGGGTCGTCGCCGTTCATCGAGGCAGCGACGCCCGGCGTGGTGCGGAAGATGTCGGCGGCGGTGTCGGGCTGGATGCGGTCGAGCTCATCCTGATCGATGGCGCTGATGGCGGCCATCGATTCGATGACGGCGGTCTTGATCATCGTCGCCGAGATGGTGATCACATCAAGCATCGTCGCCGGTTGCTCGGCACTGGCCGGCGCCAGGCGGCCGGTCTTGGCGGTGGCCTTTTTCTCCTGGTCCTGTTCCTGCGCACTGGCAAAGGGCACGGCGCAGAGGCCGAGCACGAAGGCGAGCGCGGTGCTCGCCATCAAGGTCTTGTTTGTTGTCGTTGTCATGCAGCCCCCAAGCAAAAAGCAAAAACGGCTGGCGGTGGCTGAACGGCCTTGGCTGGCATGATCGAAAAAACCTCGACCATGCGGTCGGGGCACGAGCCACTTATTAAAACATGATGACATAAGTCAACTTTAAATTTATAGCCGACCGTCATCGAGAAGCATTGGCTTGGAGTAGCGTGATGGTCGGCAGTGTGAGCGAGGGCAGGGGGATTCGCTGGTTGCAACCGGGCAGGATCGCGGCGGTGCTGCTCCTGGCGCTGTCGGTGTTGGCGCCGTCCGGTGGCTTCAAGGCGCTGGCCGCCGAGACCGTTGTCGACGCGTTGGGACCAACCGTCGCGCCGGGACCGGGAACCAGGATCCTGACGCTGGGCTCCGACGTCACCGAAATCGTCCATGCGCTGGGTGCCGGCGGGAGGATCGTCGGCGTCGATCGCGGCAGCAAATATCCGCCATCCGTGACGCAGAAGCCCAATGTCAGCTATCGCCGCCGGCTTTCGGTCGAAGGACTGGCGAGCTTGCGTCCCGACCTGATCCTGGCGGCCGAGGACAGCGGGCCTCCCGAAGCGGTCGAGGTGCTGAAGTCGCTGGCGATCCCGGTCGTCTTCATCCCGCAGGACAACAGCCCACAAGGCATCGAGCGCAAGATCACGCTCGCCGCCGCCCTTGGGCTCGAGGACAAGGGCAAGGTGGTTTCCGCCGAGGTGCTCACTGCCTTTCAGGCGGCGGCCGATCTGGCGTCGAAGATTCCGCCGGGGCGGCGTAAGAAGGTGATGTTCTTCCATGGTCTCGTGAAGTTGAGTGCCGCCGGCGCCGGCACCTCGGCCGACGCCATCATCCGCTATGCCGGCGGCCTCAACCCGATGGACGTCGTGCAGGGCTACAAGGCGGCGTCGGAGGAAAAACTGATCGAGATGGCGCAGGATGTGATCGTGATGATGAGTGACGGCAAGGGCGGACCCACGCCCGAGCAGGTGTTCGCCAACCGGGCGCTGGCGGCAACGCCGGCGTCGGTCAACAAGGCGCTGATCGTGCTCGACGGCGCCTATATGATCGGCTTCGGCCCGCGGACATCAGATGCTATCCGCGACCTGGCGAAGGCGCTTTATCCAGAAGGATAAGCGTTGACCAAGCTTGCTGCTCAGATCTCCGGGATGTTCTCCTTGAAGATCACCTGCAGCCTTGGCTGGTGCAGTTCATAGGGCAGCCCCCGGACCGCATGGGTCAGGGTGTTGAGCGCCTCACGGGCCTCGACACGCGGGTTCTGGTCGATGACCGCGTCGAGCGTGCCGTCGAGCAGGAGGTCCTTGGTGCCGTCCGTCACCTCGTGGCCGAGGAAGACCATGGACTGGGCGCGGCCGCGCTCCTTGAGCGCGCGGGCGATGCCGGTGTTGCCGGCGCCGACATTGTAGATCGCGGCAAGGTCGGGGTGCCGCTCCAGCAGGGCGGACGCTTCTGAATAGGCCTTCTCGCGGTCGTCGAGCATTTCGCGCATCTCGACGATCTGCAGATTGGGCGATTCCTCCGTCAGGATATGGCGGAAGCCCATCTCGCGTTCCTCATGGCCGCGATAGGACAGCGAGCCGGCGAACAGCGCCACCTTGCCCGGACGACCGGATCCCATGAAGCGGTTGAGCAGATAGCCGGCCAGCCGCCCGGCGGCGCGGTTGTCGATGCCGATATAGGCGACCCTGGGCACATGCAGGATGTCGGAGGCGATGGTCACCACCTTGATGTCGTTGGCCGACAGCGAGCGGATCGCCTCGCGCACCGTCGGATGGTCGAGCGCGATGACGCCGACGCCTTGCGTCCGGCCGCGCAGATCCTGCAGCAGGCGGGCGAGACGATCCGGATTGAACCCTTCGATGGTGGCAATGTGAACGTCGAGGTCTGGCCGTGACCGCGCCTGCGCCTCGATCTGGCGGTGCAGCATCTTGATGAAGGAATTGGTACCGGCGGGCAGCGCGAAATCAAGCCGGATGATGTCGCCGGGCAAAGGCCGCGGCGGCGCCCCATTCGGGCTTTCGGCGATATAGCCGAGGCGCTGCGCCATTTCGAGCACGATTTCTCGCGTGCGCGCCCGTACGCCGGGGCGGTTGTTGAGCACTCGGTCGACCGTGGCGGCCGAGACACCGGCTTCCCGGGCTATGTCAGTCAGGGTGGACCGCAACGTCTTTCATCTCCTGCATGCGTCAGGTCGGCTGGCGACGGCTTTCGTGCCGTCCGCGATTCTGATGGGAAATGATGTATCCGCCCTTGGCCGATGTGCAAGCCGCCGGGCTAAATCAAATCGCCCGGCAGGGCTTCGCAGACCCGGGAAGAGGCGTTTTCCCTCAGATCGAGGCATCAGGAGTGAGGTATGGATCCCGGTTTTGCGCATTTCCTCGCCCTTTTGCAATGTTGTGATGTCTTTTGACTATTTATGATGTTGACAGCCTTCCCATGCTGCCGTCAATATCCCTCATAGGGTCGTGGAGGAAACGTGGCCCTAAGGGAGGAGTTTCAATGTCCAATTTGATCCGCATCTCGCGGCGTCGCTTGCTTGCGTCCGGAGGAAAGGCCGCCGTGATCATGGCCGCCACTGGCATTGCGCCGCAATTCATTCGTCCCGGCCGCGCCTACGCGGCCGACGCGCTGGCGCCAGGCATGATCGGCGGCCCGACGGGCTTCGATGGGGCCGAGCGCTATCAGTACGGCGCCGACACGCCGGAAGGACGCGCCATCGAGGCGGCCAAGGCGCTAAAGGGTGCCGGCAAGGCGCCGGCCAAGATCGTACTCGGCCTGTCCGACGGCTCGATCGGCCAGCTCACGCAGCCGTTCCCGGCCGGCGCGCCATCGATCAAGGATCTGTGGGAGAAGGAGACCGGCATTCCGATCGAAATCGTCGGCCTGCCGAACGGCCAGGAATTCACCAAGACGATGCAAGACATCTCCACCAAGGGTGGGGCCTACGACATCTATTCGACCGAATGGAACCGCCTCGGCGACCTCGCCGAGACCGGCGGCATCGCCAAGCTCGACGACTTCGTCGCGCAGTACAAGCCCGAGTGGGACGATCCCACGAACGGTTATGTCAACGGCGCCAAGGGCGTGTCGCTGCTCAACAAATATCGTGGCTCGAACTATGGCGTGTCGCTGGACGGCGACTTCCAGACCTGGGTCTACCGCAGCGACCTGTTCGGCGACGAAGCCGAGAGGAGGGCCTTCAAGGACAAATACGGCTATGATCTGACGCCGCCGAAGACCTGGAAGCAGCATGGCGATATCGCGGCCTTCTTCCAGCGCCCGGACAAGGGCCTGTTCGGCTCGACCGACCTTCGCAACCAGGGCTGGGGCTACACCAACTGGTATCAGCGCTATGTCTCGATGGCCTCGCCCAACCAGTTCCTGTTTGGCGACGATGGCAAGCCGATGGTCAATTCCGAGCAGGGCATTGCCGCCACCAACGAATATGTCGCTTCGCTCGCGCATCATTCGCCGGATGCGATCTCCTGGGGCTGGCCGGAGCAATATGGCAATTTCGCCAAGGGCGGTGCGGCGATGACCTGCGCCTTCTCCAACCTGCCGAAATTCCTCGACAATGCCGGCAACAAGGACTCGGCTGTCACCGGCAAGATCGGCTCGATGCTGCCGCCCGGCCGCGAGATCGACGGCAAGCTGATCAGCCGTTCCGTGCTGTGGTTCTCGCTGACCGGCATGGTCTCGTCGCAGTCGAAGAACCAGGAGGTTGCCTATCTCCTGCTGCAATGGCTGGGTTCCGCCCGCATCTACGCGTGGATGAGCGCCAACCCCGGTGGTTACCTGGACCCGTTCCGGCTTTCGGATTTCTCCGATCCGCTGGTGCGCCAGACATACCATGCCTACCACATGGACGTGGTGCGCGAGACGGTAGCCCGCACCGTGCCGACCATCAACTATCCCGGCGCGACAGCCTTCCACAATGCGCTGGACGAGAACCTCATGGCGGCGCTGACCAAGGCCAAGACATCAGAGCAGGCGATGGCCGACACCGAGGCCGAATGGAAGAAGATCGCCCGCCGCACCGGCGAGGACAAATTGCTCGAAGCCATCAAGACCAACAAGGAGGCCTGGCCGACAGTTCTCGATCCGATCGTCTGATCCGTCTCCCTGGATCACATCGAAGGAGGGGAGGAGCTTGCTTCTCCCCTCCGCCCACAACGCCACCAGCAAAGCCGCCAGATGAAGCGTTCCATTCCCTTCGAGATATTCCGCTACGCCGCGATCCTCGCGGCCATGGCGGTGACGCTGGTGCCGATCCTGTGGATGGTGTCGATGGCGTTCAAGCCGATCGCCGAATGGTCGGCGACCGGTGCCGACCTGACATGGTGGCCGAAGAACCCGACGCTCAGCAATTTCCGTTTCGTCTTCGGCGAGTCGACCAACAATCTGATCGTCGCGCTCGACCGCACCGCGCTGAAACCTATCCTCTCGTCTCTGCTGTCGGCGGTTTTCGGCACGGTGATCGCCATGTCGGCGGGCACTGCCGCGGCTTACGGACTGTCGCGTTTCGGCTCCGGCCAGAACCTGCCGCTGGCACTGATCCAGCTCAGGCTGTTTCCGCCGATGGCGGTGATGATCCCGGTGATGATCATGTGGGCCTTCCTGAACTTCACCGACAGCTGGTGGGGCCTGGCGCTGATCTACGGCATCGTCACCTTGCCCTTCGCCTTCTGGCTGATGAAGACGTTCTTCGACGACATGCCGCGCGAGATCGAGGAGGCGGCCCTGGTCGAAGGCTGTTCGCGGCTGCGCGTCTTTACCCGCATCACGCTGCCGATGATGCGCGCGCCGCTGGCCAGTGCGGCACTCTTCGTCTTCATCCTCAACTGGTCGGACTATCTGATCGCGCTGCTTCTGACGACGCGCGAATGGGTGACGATCCCGGTCTACATGGCCTCGCTGTCGTCCTCGATGACCGGGCAGCTCTATGGCGCAAAGGCAGCGCTCGGCCTGATCGCCGCCGTGCCGCCGGTCATCATGGGCATCGCCATCCAACGTCATCTGGTGCGCGGGCTGACATTCGGGGCGCTCAAGCAATGAGCGCGGTGACTGCCATGAATGCAGAGGACGAGATGAAAGCCGTCGGAGCAAGGCCGGTTTCGCGCGACGAGGGCGGAAGGCTGGGTTTCCGGCTGACGCTGCCGGCGCAGATCCTCGTCCTGTTCATCTCGGCCTTCCCGCTGTTGATGCAGCTCTATATCAGCGTCACCGACTGGTCGCCGCTGTCGGGCCTCGGCTGGTGGAATGCCTGGTCGCTGTGGAACAGCTTTGCCAACTACACCGATCTTGCCGCCGATCCACGCTTCTGGAGCGCGCTGAAGCGCACGGCCATTGTCATGATCGTCTGCGTGCCGGCGGAGTTCCTGCTGGGGCTGGCGCTGGCGACGCTGTTTGCCGACGATTTTCCGGGCAAGCGGATCTTCTATTCGATCCTGCTGATGCCGATGATGGTGGTGCCGGCGGTGGCCGGCTACATGTTCTTCATGCTGTTCCAGTCGGGCGGTCCGGTGAACGACATATTGTCGGCGCTCACCGGTTCTCCCGTCACCATCGCCTGGCTGTCGGACCCGACCCTGGCCCTGATCGCCGTCATGGTCGCCGATATCTGGCAGTGGACGCCGCTGATGTTCCTCATCCTGCTCGCCGGTCTGGTCGGTGTGCCGGAGGACCAGATCAAGGCGGCGACGCTGCTCGGCGCCAATCCGTGGCAGCGCTTCGTCACCATCGTGCTGCCGAAGATGAAGACGATCATCATCATCGCGCTGGCGATCAGGGTAATAGAGAACTTCAAGATCTTCGATACGCTCTACATCATGACCGGCGGTGGTCCCGGCGTCGCCACCGAGACCATCTCCGTCTACATCTACAAGCTCACCACGCAGGACCTGATCTGGGGCTATGTGGCGGCGATCGCGCTGGCCATATTGGTGGTGCTCTCGATCGTCGCGGTGTTCGCCATGAAGCGCATGGCGCGGGCACGCGAGGTACTGGCATGAGCGCGATCCACCTGCAGAACCTGGTCAAGAAATTCGGCGACTTCACCGCGCTGAAGACCATGGACCTGGCAATATCAGATGGTGAGTTCATGGCGCTGCTCGGTCCGTCGGGCTGCGGCAAGTCGACGACGATGAACATGATCGCCGGCATGGAGGAACCGACCGGGGGCAAGATCCTGTTTGGCGAGCGCGACATGGCCGGCGTGCCGATGGGGCGGCGCGGCGTCGGCTTCGTGTTCCAGAACTACGCCATCTTCACCCATATGACGGTGCGCCAGAACCTTGGCTACGGCCCAAAAATGCGAGGAGCTGCCAAAGCCGAGATCGACCGCCGTGTCGGCGCCATCGCCGAAATGCTGCAGCTGACGCCGCTGCTCGACCGTAAGGCCGACCGGCTGTCGGTCAACATATTGCAGCGGGTGGCGATCGGCCGCTCGGCGATCATGGAGCCGGCGATCTTCCTGCTCGACGAGCCGCTGTCCAATGTCGACGCCGCTTTCCGGGCTGTCATGCGCACCGAACTGAAGCAGCTGCAGCGCCAGTTCCGCCAGACCATGGTCTATGTCACCCACGACCAGCTAGAGGCGATGACCATGGCCGACCGCATCGCGGTCATGGATCATGGCGTGCTGCAGCAGGTCGGCACGCCGCTTGAGGTCTACAACGATCCGGCCAATGTCTTCGTCGCCCGCTTCATCGGCGCGCCGGGCATGAACCTGCTCAAGGGCAGGCCGGCGGAGAGCGACCGTGGGCTGGTCGTCGATCTCGGACCGGTGGGCATCACCCCGCCGCTGCCGAGTGATCTGGCGGCGGCCGTTCGTGGTGCGCGCGGCGAGGTGCTTTACGGATTCCGGCCGGAACAGGCGACGCTGGTGCAGAATGGTCAGGGCCTCGCCATGCAGGTCACTTTCGTCGAACGGATCGGTGCGCGCACCATCGTTCATCTCGGGCAGGGCGAGGCTGCCGTGAAAACGGTGTTCGACAATGATGTCGGGCTGGCGATCGGCGACACCGCTGTCGTCGCCCCCACCGCGTCGTCGGTGCGTGTCTTCGACGCCGCTACCGGTCTTGCGATGAAGGCAGGTTGAGATGGCCGATATCGTCTTCCGCAATGTGACCAAGCGCTACGGCGGCACACTCGCCGTCGACGACGCCTCGTTCACCGTCAACGACAATGAGTTTTTCTGCTTCTTTGGGCCGCCACTGTCGGGAAAGTCGACCATCCTGCGCCTGGTGCTTGGGCTTGAGACCCCTGATGCCGGCGAAATCCTGATCGGCGGCAGACCGGTCAACGAGGTGTCGCCGGCCGAGCGCAACGTGGCGATGGTGTTCCAGAACCTGGCCCTGTTTCCGCATATGAGCGCGCTCGACAATGTCCGCTTCCCCCTGGTCGAACGCCGGGTCGCCGAGGTCGACATCAAAAGGCGGGTCGCCGACGTCGCGGCGAAGCTGCATATCGGCCACATCCTGCACAAGCCGCCGGGCCAGCTTTCGGGAGGCGAGCGGCAGCGCGTGGCGATCGCGCGTGCCCTGGTGCGCGATCCCAACGCCTATCTGATGGACGACCCGATCTCGGCGCTCGACGCCAGGCTGCGCGAGGAAACGCGTGTCGAACTGAAGCGCATCCAGCGCGAGCTCGGCAAGACGCTGATCTACGTCACGCATGATCAGGAAGAGGCGATGTCGGTCGCCGACCGCATCGCTATCCTGGAGGATGGCAGGATCAGGCAGATCGGTGCGCCGGCCGAGATCTATGACCGCCCGGCCAGCACCTATGTGGCGCGGCTGCTCGGCTCGCCGATGATGAACATCCTTCGATCGGTGCGCGGCGAGGGCGGTGTCGAGGCGGCCGAAGGCACGATCCGCATTGCCGACAAGGCGGCGCCCGCGGACGCCGTCGAGATCGGACTGCGGCCGGAAGACATCAAGGTCGGACCGTGGCCCGTTGATGGAAAAGGGGATGGGGGCCCGGGCCGCCCAGCGCGGGTGTTCGAGGTCGAGCCGCTTGGCGGCTACACCGTGCTGACGCTCGCTGCCGGGCAGGCGCGGCTAAAGGCATTGCTGCGCGGCCAGCCTGACATCCGGCCCGACGCCATGGTGGCGATATCCTGTGAGGCGGCCAGGGTGCATTATTTCGGACAGAGCGGGGGAGCGCTGGCACGATGACGGCGGCCGCAAGGAAAGAGCTTCGGGAGGATCAGATGGCAAACAAGGGCTTCGAGCCGGACGTGAAGGTCCGCACGAAGGAATTCAAGATCGGCTGCGTCGGCGCTGGCATGATCATGGCCGAGTGTCATCTCGCTGCCTACAAGGAAGCTGGCTTCCCGGTGGTGGCGATCGCCTCGCGCACCCGGGCCAGCGCCGAGAAGGTGGCGGCGCGCTGGGCCATCCCGACCGTGCACGACACGCCGGAGCAGCTGATCGAGGATACGAATGTCGAGATCATCGACCTTGCCTTTCCGCCCGACCAGCAGCCGGCGCTGATCCGTCACGCACTGAAGCAGAAGCACATCAAGGCGATCCTGGCGCAGAAGCCATTGGCGCTGTCGGTCGAGGAAGCGGTCAAGCTGCGCGACGAGGCGGCCAAGGCCGGCAAGATCCTCTCGGTCAACCAAAACATGCGCTACGACCAGTCGATGCGCGTCTTGAAGCAGATCATCGACAGCGGCGCGCTGGGCGACATCGTCTTCGCGCAGATCGACATGCACGCCATCCCGCACTGGCAGAGCTTCCTGGAAGAATATGACCGGCTGACGCTCGCCAATATGAGCGTGCACCATCTCGACGTGTTGCGCTTCCTGTTCGGCGACCCGGATGAAATCACCACGCTGACGCGCAAGGATCCGCGCACGAAATTCGACCATTCCGACGGCATCACCGTGTCGACGCTGCGCTTCCCGTCCGGCGTGCTCGCCGTGTCGCTGGAGGATGTCTGGTCCGGCCCGCGCCAGGATGGCTACAAGGACGACCAGCACATCAACTGGCGCGTCGACGGCACCAAGGGGGTCGCCAAGGGCACCATCGGCTGGCCGACAGGTGCGGCCTCGACGCTGACCTATGCTTCCACCGAGACGACCGGCGGCGAGTGGGTCAGCCCGAGCTGGGACACGATGTGGTTCCCGCATGCCTTTATCGGCGTGATGGAACAGCTCCAGCACGCGGTGAAGACGGGCACGCCGCCGGCGCTGTCGGTCGCCGACAACGTCAAGACCATGGCGCTGGTCGAGGCGGGCTACCGCTCGATCGACGAGGGCCGCACGGTCAAGCTGTCCGAAATCTCGACAAACTGAATCACTGAGTCGCTTAAAGGGAGGAATTCACACCATGATGCAGGCAGGTATTTTCACGGGCTATTTCCCGTACGGCCTCGAAGAGACGGCGAAGAAGATCCGCGGGCTCGGTTTCAACACGGTGCAGCTCGACCTCCATTTCAAGGATGTCGACCTGTCGGCCGGGCAGATCACCAAGGACAAGGCCAAGACCGTGCGCGACGTTTTCCGCGACCACAATCTGCCGGTCTGCTGCGTGTCGGGCTACACCAACATCATCCATCCGGACAAGGCCGAGCGCGACAAGCGCGTCGGCTACCTCAAGGAGATCATCCGCAACGCCCGCCATTTCGGCAGCCCGTACGTGATCTCGGAGACCGGCACCTACAACACCGAGTCCGACTGGGTGCATCACCCCAAGAACAAGACCGAGGAAGGGTTCGAGGAATGCCGCAAGGTGGTCGCCGACCTTGCCCAGACAGCCTATGACCACGGCGCGGTGTTCCTGCTCGAGACCTATGTCAACAACGTCGTCGGCTCGGTCGAGGAGACGGTGAAGATGTTCGCGCAGGTCGATCATCCCGGCCTTGGACTCTTGATGGATCCGACCAATTATTTCGAGACGCACAACATCGACAGGATGGACCAGATCCTGAACCAGGTGTTCGACACGCTGACGGACAAGATCAGAATAGCGCACGCCAAGGACGTCAAGCGCTCGGGCGGCGACAAGTCCGAGAAGCATGCCGATATCGGTGACGAGGACGCGCTGGAGAGCCACACGTTCCGTGGCGTCGGCGAGATCGAGCTGCCGGCACCCGGCCTCGGCTCGCTGAACTACGATCTCTACCTTCAGCGGCTGGCGCAGAAGCATCCGAACATCCCGGTGATCATCGAGCATCTCTCGGAAGACGACGTGCCGCGCGCCAAGAAGTTCCTCGACGGGAAGTTCCGCGCCAACGGTCTTTGATGGTCATTAGCGCAGCCGATTGATGGGACGACAGTGCAGTGAAGAAGCGGCCGTGACATGGTAGAACTCTACGGCAAGACGCTTTCGCGCCGTCAGGTATCGGAACGTTCGGGCATGCTGTCGCAATTCGCCGGCGTGCGGCTGATGACGCTTGGCGACGGGGTGGAACGCGGCATCCGCATGCTGGAGTTCCGCACCGGTTCGGGCCTGCGCTTCACGGCGCTGGTCGACCGGGCGCTCGATATCGCCGATTGCGACTTCAAGGGCCAGGCGATCGGCTGGCATTCGCCGAGCGGCTTTCGCAACCCCGGCCTGCACGACTACGAGGGGGAAGGCGGACTGGCCTGGGCGCGCTCCTTTTCCGGCCTGCTCGTCACCTGCGGCCTCGACCATATATTGGGCCGGGAAGAAGTGCCGGTCGATACCTACAACTATCCGGGCAGGAAGACCGTGGTGCATTCGCTGCACGGCCGCGTCGGCACCATTCCGGCGCGGCTGACCGGGTATGGCGAGGCCTGGGATGGTGACCGCTGCGTGCTGTGGGCCGAAGGGATCGTCCAGCAATCGGCGGTGTTCGGCGAGGATCTGCATTTATTGCGGCGCATCGAGGCCGATGTCGGCGGCAACGAGATCCGGCTGTCGGACCGCGTCGTCAATCACGGCTTCAACCGTACGCCGCATATGTATTTCTACCATGTCAATGTCAGCCACCCCTTGCTCGACGAGGGCGCGCGCTATCTGGCGCCGATCCGGGACGTCGTCTGGGCAGGCCATGATGGCGAGCTCTACGAGGCGCAGAAGGTCGGCTACCGCACGGTGCCGGCGCCGCGACTGGGTTTCAGCGAGCAGGTCTGGCAGCACGAGATGGCGGCGGACGCCAATGGCGAGGTGCCAGTGGCTGTTGTCAACGACCGTCTCGGACTTGGCTTCGAGGTGGTGACCCGCAAGGACCAGCTGCCTTGCGCCTATCAATGGCAGAATTTCCAGGCAGGGCAGTATGCGCTCGGCATAGAGCCCTCGACACACCATGTGCTCGGCAATCTCGCGGCGCGCGAGCGCGGCGAGATGATCTGGCTGGAGCATGGCGAAAGCCGTTCCTATGACGCGGTGTTCCGGGTGCTCGACGGCGCCGGCGCGATTGCCGCGGCTGAAGCGAAGATCGCGTCGATCGCCAGGCAGCCGCAACAGGATTATCCTGTGCCGTCGGGCAATTTTCCGGGATTGGCGGACAGGGCATGATGCGAAACGAATGCTCCGGCTGGCGGGCCGGAAATCGGAGGTCGATGTGATGGGAAGAAAGCGCGACTACAGCCTGGTCGGCGAAAGCACACGCATCGCGATCGAGACCGGGCTGGCCTCGGCCGAATGGTATCACACCGATGTGCCGCGCAAGGCGATGAAGGAGCTGATGCAACGCTCGGACGGACCGGCCATCCGCGACACGATCATCTGGATCGCTGCCATACTGGGCTCCGCCGCCGGGATCATCTGGTTCTGGGGCACATGGTGGGTGGTGCCGTTCCTGCTCGTCTATGGTGTGCTCTACGGCTCCTCCAGTGACTCGCGCTGGCACGAATGCGGCCACGGCACCGCCTTCCGCACCCGCTGGATGAACGATGTCGTCTACCAGATCGCCAGCTTCATGCTGATGCGCAATCCGGTGACCTGGCGCTGGAGCCATGCTCGCCACCACACCGACACCATCATCGTCGGCCGCGATGCCGAGATCGCGGTGATGCGTCCGCCGGACCTGCTGCGCGCCGCACTTGCCTTCACGGGCATTCTCGATTTCCGCTATTCGCTGCCCACACTGGTGCGCAATGCGTTCGGCAGCATCTCGCCCGACGAAAAGAGTTTTATCCCCGAGATGGAGCTGCGCAAGGCGGTCATCGCCGCGCGCTGGCATATCGCCATCTATGTCGTGACGATCGCGCTGGCGTTCTATTTGTGGTCGTTACTGCCGCTGGTGCTGATCGGCCTGCCGCGCCTCTATGGCAGCTGGCACATGGTGCTGACCGGCCTGCTGCAGCATATCGGGCTGGCCGACAACGTCACCGACCACCGGCTGAACACGCGCACCGTCTACATGAACCCGATCAGCCGCTTCATCTACTGGAACATGAATTATCACGTCGAACATCATATGTTCCCGATGGTGCCCTATCATGCGCTGCCGAAACTTCACGAACTGATCAAGCACGATCTGCCCGAGCCCAATCCATCGATGTGGCATGCCTATCGCGAGGTCTGGCCGGTGCTTATCAGGCAGCTCCGGTACGAGGACTATTTCCTCAAGCGTGAATTGCCGCCGACGGCGCGACCGTACCGGGAGGAGTTCCACGCGCTGACCGTTCCGGCGGCAGCGGAATAGAGTCGCAGGAGACAGAGATGGCCGACTGGGTGGAAGCGTGTGGGGTCAATGATGTCGAGGAAGAGGACGTCATCCGCTTCGATCATGGCGGCCGCACCTTCGCCATCTATCGCAGTCCCGATGACGAGTACTTCGCCACCGACGGCTACTGCACGCATGAGAAGGCACATCTGGCCGACGGGCTGGTGATGGACGACATCATCGAATGCCCAAAGCACAATGGCCGCTTCAACTACAAGACAGGTGTCGCCAAGGGCGCGCCGGTGTGCGTCAATCTCAAGACCTATCCAGTGCGGATCGAAGCTGGCAAGGTCATGATCGAGATCGGCTGACCTGCCGCAGCATACAACAAGAGGGAAACCCTTTCGATGAGCCGAAAAAGACCGACCGTCGCGGACCTGCGCGCCATGAAGGGCAAGCGCCAGCTGACCATGCTGCGCGTGCTGACGATGGACGAGGCCGAGGCGGCCGAGCGGGCAGGGGTCGACATCGTTTCGGTGCCGCCCGAACTGGTGCTCAACCCGCAATACCGCGACGCGGCGCCCAGTCTGTTCACCATGCCGGGAGACAATTTCTACGAGATCGGCACGTCAGACGATTTCCTGCGCTGGGCCTTCCGGCTCTACAAGGCCGGGGCCGACGCGGTCTATTGCAGCGCCGGCTACGCCACCATCAAGCGGATGGCCGACGATGCGATCCCCGTCATAGGCCATGTCGGCCTGATCCCGTCGCGCGCCACCTGGACCGGCGGCTTCAAAGCCGTCGGCAAGACGGCCGACACCGCCATGGAGATCTTCGCGGCGGTCAAGCAGTTGGAGGCCGCCGGCGCCATCGGCGCGGAAATCGAGGTGGTGCCGGTCGAGGTGGCGAAAGCGATCTCGGAGCGCACGTCGCTGATCATGCTGTCGATGGGGGCGGGCACAGGCTGCGACGCGCAATATCTGTTCGCCGATGACATTCTTGGCCAGAACCGTGGCCACATGCCGCGCCATTCCAAGGTCTATCGCAATTTCGCCGCCGAATACGATCGGTTGCAAGCAGAGCGCATCGCCGCGTTCTCGGAATATGTCGCCGACGTCAACAGCCTTGCCTATCCCGAGGACAGGCATGTCGTGCATATGGATCCGGGCGAACTACGCCTGTTCCTGGACAAGGTCGGTCGGGCTTAAGGCCGCTTGCCAATTTCCACCCGCGAGCATCGCGTAGAGCCCTTCGGCGTCGATGCCGAGCGGCCGGTCCTTCTTCAAGCCAGGGACCAGCGCGCGTATTGCCTTGTGAATTGCAGCGGTGCGTGGCGCCAGGGTCAGCCCTTCACGCAGGTCGACGGCCTGCGCGGCGGCCATCAATTCAAAGGCGATCAGCCGCCGCCACAGGTCGATCATCTCGGCGCATTTTGCAACCGCCAGCGGCGTCTGCGTGGCATGATCCTCGACGCCTTCCGACACGGGCAGGAAGTCGAGCATCACCGGATTGGCCTTGTGGCGAATGGCGGCAAGGATCGATGCCACTACCTTCTGCAACGGCACGAACCCGGCCGAGGCGCCGCCGACCGGCGACAGATATTTCGGCAGGCCGTTGCGGCCCGAACCGGTGAGCTGGATGAAGCGGGCGGCACTCGCGGCGGCACATTGAGCGATTGCCAGGCTGAGGGTCTCGAAGGCCAGCGAAAGTGCGGCGGTGTGGAAATTGCCGGTCGACAGCACCAGCTCGTCATCGCCCAGCACCAGCGGGTTGTCGGCGGCGGCGTTGAGTTCGATCTCGACGGCATGCCTGGCCTGACCGATCGCATCGATCAGCGCTCCGTGGATCGACGGCATGCAGCGTATCGACAGCGGATCCTGCAACGTCGTTGGCGCCGGCGGCTCGTCACGGGCGAGCAGATCGTGCAGTGACTTTGCCGCCTCCTGCTGGCCAGCCGCCGGTCGCGCCATATGCAGGCGCGGGTCGAGGATGGTGCGGTTGGCACCAAAACCTTCCATGGTCAGCGCGCCGGCCTGCTGCTGCTGGGCAAGGGCGGACAGTGCATCCGTCACCGCAAGTGCGCCGCTGCCGGCTGAGACCGCCGAAGCATTGATCAGCGACAGGCCGTCCTTCGGCGCCAGGCTGACGGGGGCGAGACGGGCCATCATCAGCGCCTTGACCGCCGGCATGCGGCGACCCTGATAGTCTGCCTCGCCTTCGCCGGTGAGCATGCGGGCGAGTGCCGTCATCAGCACCAGATCGCCGGCGCCGATCGAGCCGAGCGACGGCATGACAGGATGGACGCCGGCATTGAGCGCGTCGACCAAGGCGACGAAGACGTAAGGCGAAAGGCCGGAGCCTCCAGCTGACAGCATCGCGGCACGCGCCACCATGGTTGCGCGAACGGCTTCGACCGGCAGCGTTTCGCCGACCGCGCCGCTGCGTCCCTCCAGCAATTGCCGCTGAAAGGTGCTGGCGTCGCCCTCTACAGCGATACCGAGATTGGCGCCGAGGCCGGTGTTCAGGCCATAGATCTGCTGGCCGGATGCGGCGGCCTGGTCGAGCACTTTTCGCGCTTTCTCCAGCCGGCCGAGGACATCAGGTCCAATCTCCACCTTGCGCCTATCACGGGCGACGGCGGCGACGTCGCCAACGCCGACGTCGGTCCCGGTGAGGAGAAGCGCGGTCATGCGAAGCGCAGCCTCTGGCCGATGCCCTGCGCCCGCGCCTTGGCCAGCATCGCCTTGCCCAGTGCAATGTCTGACAGCGACAGGCCGCGATGCCAGAACAGGATCGTTTCTTCGTCATTCTCACGCCCGACCTTGAGACCGGCGGCGATCTGACCGAGTTCGGCATGCAGCGTCTTTTCGCTCAGCCGTCCGGTCTCGACATGAGCGCGTAGCGAGCCGAACTTGCCGCCCTTGCACTGGCCCCAGTCGTCGACGACCATCTTCCGCATGATGTCCGTCAGCGACAGCTCGACAGCACTCATCGTGCCATAGGGCACGACCAGCGCGCCGGGCTTGATCCATTCGGTCTTCAACAATGGTTGTGGCTCCGGTAGCCGCGAGGCTTCGACGACGATGTCGGCGCCCTCGATGCAGCTCTTCCAGTCGGCCACCGCCGTCACCGTCTTGCCGAGGTCGGCGGACAGTTTGGCGGCAAAACCGTCGCGGCTTTCCGGGCGGCGCGAATGGACGCGGATCTCGTCGAAGTCGAAGAGGTGGTCGAGCAGGCGCACATTCCAGTAGGCGGTGCCGCGCGCGCCGATATGGGCCAGCACCTTGGAATTCTTGCGCGCCAGATGCTTGGCCCCGATTGCGGTGACGGCGCCGGTGCGCATGTCGGTGATGACGGTGGCGTCGAGGATGGCGCGCGGCGTGCCGGTGCGCGGATCGAACAGATTGAGGATGCCGAATTCGGAAGGCAGCCCGTGCAGGTAATTGTCGACATAGTCGCCGACGATTTTCACGCCCGCCGTGTCGAGCGGCGCGACGTAGCCGCGCAAGACGTTGAAATGGCCGTGGAAGGACGGGTCCGGCTCGAGATGAACGCGCGGCTCGATCACCGTCTGGCCCTTGCCTTGCGCCACCAGGCCAGCCTCGACGGCGGCAATGATTTCATCATCGGTCATGGCAAGGGCATCGATGTCGAGGGCATTGAGGTAGTCGATGTAGATGGGCTTCATTTTACGCGCACACTTTCCTCGGCCACCCCGCTCATCCCCATAGCAGGCGGCGGCGCGACACGAAAGTTTGTTGCGCCGTCTCTGGACGCGGCCAGTCAAATGCTGTTCAAACCGGTTCCGTCATGACTGCCATTCCCGAGACTGAAGCCTTACCCGAAACGGCCACCAATGCGCGGCGCGTGGCGCTGATCGTCGCCATCGCCTTCTTCATGCAGTTGCTGGATTCGACGATCATCTCGACCTCGCTGCCGCAGATGGGCGAGTCGTTCGGCGTGCCGGCGGTGGCGATGAGCATCGGCATCACCGTATACATGCTGACCATGGCGGTGTTCGTGCCGCTGTCGGGCTGGCTCGCCGACCGGTTCGGCGCCCGCAACATCTTCCTGCTGGCGATCGTCCTGTTCACACTGGCCTCGCTTGCCTGCGGCTTCTCTGAAAATCTGACCCAATTCGTCGCCGCACGTATCGTGCAAGGGCTTGGCAGCGCGCTGATGACGCCGGTCGGACGCATTCTCGTGCTGCGCAACGCGTCGAAGTCGGAGTTGCTCAACGCCACGGCACTGATCACCTGGCCGGCGCTGTTTGCGCCAGTGGTCGGGCCGGTGCTCGGCGGCTTCATCACCACCTACCTGTCCTGGCACTGGAATTTCTTCATCAACATCCCGCTCGGCGTGGTCGGACTGACGCTGGTCGCGCGTTTCATTCCGGGCGACCGCGAGGCCGACCCCAAACCGCTGGACTGGCCTGGCTTCGTGCTCACGTCGGCCGGGCTCGCTTTGCTGCTCTACGGCCTCGAGCGCATCGCGCATCCGGAGGATGGCGTCCTGCCGACCGTGGCGCTGATTGCCGCGGGCATCGTCATCGGTTGGCTGGCGGTGCGGCATCTCAGGCGTGCGCCGCATCCGCTGCTCGATCTCTCGTCGTTCAAGGTGCTGACCTTCGCCATCTCGACGCTGGCCGCGGGCACCATTTTCCGGGTGGCGATCAACGCCACGCCGTTCCTGTTGCCGCTGCTGTTCCAGGTCGGCTTTGGCCTCAGCCCCGTCGATGCCGGCATGATGATCCTTGCCTATTTCCTCGGCAATCTCGGCATGAAGACGGTGACGACGCCAACGCTGCGCCGCTTCGGCTTCCGGTCGGTGCTGGTCGTCAACGGCATGATCGCCTCGGCGGCGATCATGGCCTGCGCGGCGATCTCGCCGCAGACGCCGCATGCGCTGGTGGCGGCGCTGATGCTGATCGCCGGCCTGTCGCGCTCGATGCAGTTCACCGCACTCAATACGCTGGCCTTCGCCGATATCGATGCGGCGCAGCGCAGCTCGGCGGCGACGCTGTCCTCGATGCTGCAGCAGGTGGCGATGCTGTTCGGCGTCGCGGTGGCGGCGGCGATCCTCAATCTGTCGCAGATCGTCCGGGGTCGGCCCGCTCTCGACCTCGTGGATTTTCGAATCGCCTTCCTGGCGATCGGCGCCATCGGACTGGTGGCGGCGTTGCGTTTTCTCGCGCTGCCGCCGGGTGCGGGCGCCGAGGTTTCCGGCCACGCGCCGGGAAATTAAGATCGATTTTTCCGCCTGATGCGGAGATAAATTCCGTCTTGTCCTTTCGCCTTGGTGCACGCTTTCGCGAGCGGCCGCAATGGCGCAACCAATTGCCAAAAGTGCAGGCTTTTCCGGGCATTGCGCCAGCTTCGGCAATCGATGCGTCCACTCGGTGAATATCGCTGCCAGCCTGGGTTCTGAACGCGGATTCATTTGACGAACAGGCGCTGAGCCGATTAGCTTTCTTCCCAGGAATGGCGGCACCTGCCATCGGGGCAAACGCAGACATGAACACGATCGGCTGGCCGAATGTCAGGAGCCTGAATCAGGAAGGTATTGTCTTTGCCATCGCGGTGGTGCTGTTCGTCGCCGCGGCAATAGGCCTGCCAGGCTTCATCGACCCCAACAACCTCGTCGCCATCGTCCGCTCCGTGTCGGTACTGGGAATACTGGCGCTTGGCATGGCCGTCGTCATCATCGGCCGCGGCATCGACCTCTCGGCGGTGGCGATCATGGCGATGTCGGTCGCCTGGTATCTGCAACTGCTGAATTCGGGGACGCCGGACGGGCTGGCCTTCGCCTATGTGCTGGCCGGCGTGCTGGCCATCGGTCTGCTCAACGGCTTTCTCGTTGCCTATGCCGATGTGCCGGCGATTTTCGTGACGCTGGCGACGGGCTCCTTCGTCTTCGGCTATGTGCGCTCACAGCTGATCACGCAGGATGCCGTGCCGGTGCCGCAGGGCCATTGGGTCGAGCTGCTGGGTGGCCTGCGCTTCCTCGATGTTCCGATCGAGGTGTTCGTCTTCGCGGGCCTGGCGTTCCTGTTCTTCCTGTTCCTGCGCTACACCAAATGGGGCCGCTACATCTATTTCGCCGGCGACAATCCGGTGGCCGCCCGCAACATCGGCATTCCGGTGCGGCCGATGCTGGTGCTGCGCTATGTGCTTTCCGCCTTCGTCGCGCTGATCGCCGGCCTGCTGACGGCGGCCAGCCTGCATTCGATCAACACCCGCGTCGTCAATTCGACGCTGCTCTATGACATCGTGCTGGTGGCGGTGATCGGCGGCATCGGCCTGTCCGGCGGGCGCGGCGGGGTGCGCAATGTGCTGGTCGGTGCGGCGCTGATCGGCATCCTGCTCAACGCCATGACCATCATCGACATTCCGCTGCTCTACCAGAACCTGATCAAGGCGGCGATCCTGCTGGGGGCAATCATCGTCGACGGCATCATCAATCCACGTGACGAGCAGACCGCCCAGCAGGGTGACATCTAGGGGTACCCGGTCCGATCCATCCCGATCGGCCGGCAATGAAAATCGAAAACGAGAGGATCTGACATGAAATTCATCAGGACATTGATGGCCGCCGCCACGGCACTCGCCGTCACCGCCTTCGTGGCGCCAACCTTCGCCGCCGACGATCCCGGCCCGGCTGCCTATGCGCAGGCACTCAAGGGCAAGCGTGTCATGCTGGTGCCGCTGGCGATGGGCTTCGACCTGGCGCAAGGCTGGGCGCATTACCTGAAGACCGAAGTCGAGGCCTGGGGCGGCATGTTGGAGACGCGCGACCCGAACTGGGTCGTCGATGCCGGCGCGCAGGCGATCACCGACGCCATTTCGTCGGACACCAGGCCTGATGTGCTGATCATCCATGCACCGGACCTAAACTCCTACTCCAAGCTGATGAAGAAGGCGCAGGCCGCCGGCACCTACGTCATCCTGGTCGACAATCCCGCCAACTTCCCGGCCGACGCCTTTATCGGCAGCGACTGGGACCGGCTTGGCCAGCTCGAGGCCGAAGCGGCGATCAAGGGCTGCGGCGAAACCTCGTCGAAGAAGATCGGCCTCGTGCAGGGCGACCAGGCGAATTCGTCGAGCCTCTATCAGTATGCCGGCATCATGAAGGTGCTGGACAAGCATCCCGACTTCAAGGTCGTGGCGAAGCCCGACTCCAACTGGGACGCAACGACCTCGCGCAACGTGACGACGACGATGCTGCAGCAGAACCCGGACATTTGCTCGATCATCGATTTCTGGGACGGTGACGCCACCGGCGCTTCCGCCGCGATCCGCGACGCCAAGCTCGACGGCAAGGTGTTCCTGGTCACCACCGGCGGTGGCGAGAAGACGGCCGATTGCGACAAGCTGCAGGACGGCACGTATGGCGCCGTGGTGATGACCGATCTTGCCCGCCAGTCGGGCGACATGAACGCCATCATCAAGTTCTTGCTGCAGAGCGGGCAGCCGGCCGGTACCTCGCACACCTACATCTACACGCTGGAGAAGGCGACGACCAAGGCCGACCTCAAGCCCGACAGCTGCTGGGATCTGAAGGCGCTGCAGGCCGAGGCGGCGGCGAAGTAGGATCTGCGCGATTGATATCAACGAGGTGGCCGGGATGTCTCCACGAGGTAATTCTCGACGTTGGCGCCGCCCCTCATCCGCCTGCCGGCACCTTCTCCCCGTATAGTGACGGGGAGAAGGGAGCTACCCACGTATTGAAGCGCCTGTCGCGACGGTCGGGAAGTAAGCTCCAACGCTGGCGACCCCTCTCCTCGTTCTTCACGGGGAGAGGGTAAGGGTGAGGGGCAGCGCCGACGTGAAGTGATTGCCTTTGGATCGGCCGGCCACCCCTTCTTCTTTCTCATGGAATAGCAGCAGCCGATGTCCTTTCGCGAACGCCTCCAGTCCTGGCGCTACAATCTCGTGCCCGACCATGTCGTCGGCGAGATCCTGACCAAACGCTGGACCGACAACGCCATTCCGTTCCTGGCGCTGGTGGCGACGCTGGCAACCTTCGGCTCGATCATTCCCGGCTTCTTCAAGCTGACCGCGCTGCAGGAATCGACCCGGCAGCTCGGCGAGTTCTCGATGGTGGTCACCGGCATGACGGTGGTGATGCTGGGCGGCGGCATCGACCTGTCGGTCGGCTCGATCTTCGCGCTATCCTGCTTTTCCGCTGTCTATGTCTTCTTCATCCTCGAACAGTCGATCTGGCTGGCGCTGGCCGCTTCGCTCGCCACCGGCCTCATCTTCGGCGCCATCAACGGCTATCTCGTCGGCTACCTCAGGCTGCGCGCCTTTCTCACCACGCTGGTCACCTTCATCTTCGGACGGGCGCTGTTCGACATCCTGGTCACCACCTATGCCGCCGATGTGCAGCTCTCGACCGCCACATCGGATGTGCTCGACTTCATCGGCGACAGCACGTTCTGGGGGCTGTCGATCTCGGTGTGGCTGGCGATCATCCTGGCCATCGTCACCCATATCGCGCTGACGCGTTCGCGGCCGGGCTGGCACGTGCTGGCGGTCGGCGGCTCCAGGCGTTCGGCGCACAATGCCGGCATCCGCGTGCGCCGCACCGTGTTCATGACTTATGTCTTCTCGGGCTTCTGCGCTTCCATCGGCGGCTTCCTCATCGCTTGCCGCCTAAGCGGGGCAGGGCCGGGCACCGGCCTCAACCTCGAGATCATGGCACTGACGGCGGCGGTGGTCGGCGGCGTCAGCCTCGGTGGCGGCCGCGGCTCGGTGATCAAGGGGCTGATGGGCGCCATCATCGTGCTGACCATGACCAACGGGCTGATCCGGCTGGGCTACGGCACCGGCACCAACCAGATGGTGCTGGGCATCATGCTGGCGGTGGCGGTGACGATCGACATCCGCTGGCTGAAGAACCGCCACAAGGTGCTGAACGAGGTCTATGTCGCGCCGGTCTATCTCAAGATGGGCGAGACACAGTCGGCCGCACCCGGCTCCGGCACGCCCTACGAGCTCGACAACAGGCTGTCTGCCGCCGACCATATCGGGCTTGGCGAGTTGGAGGGGCCGGAAGATGTCATCCTCGACCGCGACGACAACCTCTATTGCGGCACGCGCCACGGCGAGATCGTCCGCTTCTTCGCGCCGGATTATGTCAGGTCGGAAGTGTTTGCCCACATCGGCGGCTTTCCGCTGGGCCTCGCCTTCGACAAATCGGGCAATCTGATCAGCTGCGTCGGCGCCATGGGGCTCTATTCGGTCTCGCCGGATCGGGAGGTCAAACGCCTGTCAGCGGAAACATCGCGCTCCTGGACTTCGATCGTCGACGATGCGCGGTTGCGCGACCCCAATGACTGCGACATCGCGCCGGACGGGCGGATCTATTTCACCGACTCGACCAAGCGCTACGATGCCCACGATTGGACGCTGGACTCGATCGAGAACCGCGCCACCGGCCGGCTGCTGGTCTACGACCCGAAGGACGGTTCGACCAGGACGCTGCTCGACGGCTACCGCTACACCAATGGTGTTTGCATGGCGCATGACGGCAAGTCGCTGTTCTTCGCCGAAAGCTGGGCCTGCCGCGTGCATCGCTACTGGCTGGAAGGGCCGAAGGCCGGCACCGCCGAATGCGTCATCCGCGACATGCCGGGCTATCCCGACAACATCAACCGCGCCTCCGACGGCAATTACTGGATGGCCTGGCTGGGCATGCGCACGCCGAGCTTCGACCTGTCGCTGCGCCACCCTGACATGCGCAAGCGCATGACGCGCCGGCTGCCGCAGGATGAATGGCTGTTCCCCAACATCAACACCGGCGGCGTGGTGAAATTCAACGAGACCGGCGGCATCGTCGAGGCGATGGGCGACCTCACCGGCGACGCGCATCCGATGGTCACCTCGATGCGCGAGCATAAGGGTTTTCTGTTCGTCGGCGGTATCCTCAACAACCGCATCGGCCGCTACAAGATCGCTGGCGCCGATCCGAATTGGACCAGCCCCGCTTCCTATTGGGGGGCGAAATCATGATCCTCGATCCGGTGCTCGACCTGTTTCGCGGCAAGGCGGTGACCATCCCGCCGCTCGACGGCGCCTTCCGCCCCAACACGCGGCTGGACGATGCGCCGGCTTTTGCTGAACTGACCGAGCCGGACAATCTGCTGGTTACCGGTGACAGGCTGCTGGCCTCCAGCGGTAACGCCATCCATGCGATTGCCGCAGGCGCGGAGACTGTCGTGGTCGAGACCTTTCCGTCTCCCGTCACCGCGCTGGCGCTATCACCAACGGGCGACCTGACAGTCGGGTTGGAGAACGGCAAGCTGCTGATTGGCGGCAGGGACATTTCGCTGCCGGCCGAGATCCGCTGCATCACCGCACTTGCCTATGCAGACGATGGCACGCTGTGGCTGGCCAATGGCTCGGCCGAGCACGCGCCCTCGCAATGGGCCGCCGACCTGATGAAGAAGGGAGCGTCCGGTTCGCTTTGGAAGCGGGATGCGGTAGGTGGCGGCTTCCGCAAATTGGCCGGCGACATCGCCTTCCCCTATGGGCTCTATCCCGTCGGCAGGGATGTTCTGGTCAGCGAAAGCTGGCGCCATCAGCTTGTCCGCTTCGATGGCGCGACGGGCAACCGTTCGACGGTGTTGACGCATCTGCCAGGCTATCCCGCGCGCCTATCGCCTGCCGTTGATGGTGGAGCTTGGCTGACCTTGTTTGCGCCGCGCAACCGGCTGATCGAATTTGTTTTGCAGGAAACGCACTATCGGCAGGACATGCTCGACCAGGTGCCGCCGGCTTATTGGATCGCGCCGGCGCTTGCCTCCAGCCGCAGTTTCCTCGAACCGCTGCAATGCGGCGGCATCCGCGCCATGGGCATCCACAAGCCGTGGTCGCCGAGCCGCTCCTATGGGCTGGTGGTCAAGCTCGACCAAAACATGCAGCCGCAATTCAGCCTGCACAGCCGCGCCAACGGCACGCGCCACGGCATCTGCAGCGTGGCGGAAAAGGACGGCAGCCTGTTCATCGCCTCCAGGGGCGGTGACTGCGTGCTGGTGATCGACCTCGCATCGGGAGGTTTTTGATGGAACCGATCGTCCGGCTGGAGAACGTTACCAAGAACTATCGCGGCGTACCGGCGGTGAAGAACGTCAGCTTTGAGCTGCGCAAGGGAGAAATCCACGCGCTGCTCGGCGAGAACGGCGCGGGAAAATCGACGCTGACCAAGATTATTGCCGGCGTGGTCGACGCCTCCTCCGGCAAGATGTTCCACAAGGGGCAAGAGATCGCCTACGCTTCGCCGCATGCCGCCCTTGAAGCCGGCATCGCGATGGTGTTCCAGGAAACCAGCCTGGTGCCGTCGATGACAGTGGCGCAGAACCTTTATCTCGGCACTGAAAAGTTCCTCAACCGGCTGCGCGGCACCTACATTTCGGCTCAGCAGTTCCTGCAATCGCTGAATTTTCCAGTCGACCCGAACGCCATGGTGGCAACGCTGGGTGCGGCCAAGCGGCAGATGGTCGAGATCGCACGGGCGGTGCACCATAATGCCGAGATCATCATCTTCGACGAGCCGACGGCGACGCTGACGCCGGAGGAGAAACGCCATTTCTTCGCGCTGATCCGCAGGCTGAAAGCGAGCGGCGTGTCGATCGTCTTCATCAGCCACGCGCTGGAAGAGGCACTGCTGATTGCCGACCGCATCACCATCCTGCGTGACGGCGAACTGGTCATCACCGACGACACGTCCGCCTTCGACCGTGACAGGATCGTCGCCGCAATGGTCGGGCGCACGCTGTCGGGGCAGATCTACCGGCAGCGCGATGAAGCCAAGCTGCGCAAGGCAGGCCGGAAGGTTCTGTCGGTGCAGGACATCTCGATGAGCAATGTCGTGCGCAACACGTCCTTCTCGATCTTCGAGGGCCAGATCACCGGCGTGTTCGGGCTGATCGGCTCCGGCCGCACCGAGACCTTCAAGATCGTCTCCGGCATCTACAAGCGCGATTTCCTGCGCGGCGGCGCCATCGAGCTGGATGACAGGCCAGTGCGCTATCTCGTGCCGAGCGAAGCGGTGGCCGACGGCATCGTCTATGTCACCGAGGACCGCAAGAGCGAGGGCATTTTCGAGACGATGGGCATTGCCGAGAACCTGTTCGGCGGGCTCTTGGCGGCGGGCCGCGAAAAGGCCTGGGTGATCAACGCGCAGGAGATGCGCGCGCTGTCGGCCGAATGGACCAAGACGCTCAACATCAAGGCGATCAACGACAATGCGCGCGTGGTCGAGCTCTCCGGCGGCAACCAGCAGAAGGTGGTGATCGGCAAGGGGCTGGTGCAGCGGCCGCGCATCGTCATCTTCGACGAACCGACGCGCGGCGTCGATGTCGGCGCGATCGCCGAGATCCACCAGATCATCAACCGGCTGGCTGACGAGGGCCTGGCCGTCGTCGTCATCTCGTCCTATCTGCCTGAAATCATGAATCTGTCCGACCGTATTCTTGTCTGCCGCCAGGGCCGCATCGTCGAGGAGTTTTCACCGGCGGAGGCCACGGAGGAGAAGATCATGTACGCGGCCGTGCATTAGGGTGCTGGAGCAGGAAGCGAATGGGCGTGCCGCTGGCTCGAACATTGTGGAGATCAACCGCAGCGCCCGTCATTTCGTCATCCACGGGCGGAGCAAGGAGCGTAGCGACGCAGCGCTGACCCGAGGATCCTGTGTGTTGTTCCCATGCTATGTTTGAAGTGGGAAGGAGACCGAGAGGATCCTGGTCGTCCTTTCACAGGAC
>NZ_JAMYKV010000068.1:0-28653 GCF_040317535.1 Mesorhizobium sp. M1409 | reverse complement strand
GCGGCGGGTTGATCCGCAGGCAACCCGGCCTCGCGCGCAGCATCGAACTGCTCGTCAAACCCGATAGCCTGCCCCGGCTACAACCTATCCAACCCGTCGAATCCTCTGTGCACAGGTACTAGCCGCAATGAGGTCGCGCCTCTTTGCTCTATGCCAAATCCGCACGAATTTTGCGCAACCCGAACTGACCGCAAAAGGATCTCGGCGTCCAGGCGGACGCCTCAAACTCATCGCTGGTGGGCCCGCGCTCTTCTCGAATTGCAACCTCCGCGATGGCATGGTGGTGGCCACATTTCGTCATCGATCTCATCCAAGCCGTGAAGGCCTCGATATTGGATTGCTAGGGGTGGTTGCAAATGTTCGCAAAAAGAAGCGTCATGGACGGAAACAAGGCTAGCGAACACTCTTGCACTGCTCTTGTTCCGAGCCAACTCCTATCCGACGATAGATGAAAGCTTCGTCCGACGCAGTATTTGCCACGGTGTGTTGCGTTTCTTCGATGAGCATGGCCATGCGAGCGTGGATCGGAGACTTGATGCAGACCGGATCCGTTGCGGCGGCATCGCCGGCAATCGCCATTGCCTGACATCTGCAGCCGCCCCAATCGATCTCGCGCCGCTCGCAGCTTCGGCATGGCTCTTGCATCCATTCGGTCCCGCGGAAGGCATTGAACGCCGGCGAATCGGTCCAGATCTCGGCGAGCGAGCGCGTTCCGAAGCGTTCGAAGCGGAGCGAAGGAACCGTCTGCGCGGCGTGGCACGGCAGCACGGTGCCGTCGGGCGTCACCATGAAGGCGTCTCGCGCCCAGCCGCCCATGCACGGCTTTGGATAGATGGCAAAATAGTCCGGCGGGACAAAGTCGATGTTGATGATGCTGGCATGCCGTTGCTGCGCCGCCGCGACGATCTCCGCCTGCCGGTCGACCGCGGCACGTTCGGGCATCAGCCAATCACGATTGGCCAGCGCCCAGCCGGCATACTGTACGTTGGCGATCTCGAGCCGCTCCGCGCCCAGCGAGAGGGCAAGATCGATGAACTCCGGTACTTGCTCGATGTTGTGACGATGGATCGGCGCATTAATGGTGAGTGGCAGCCCGGCCGCGCGGGCCTGGCGTGCCGTCTCCAGCTTCTTTTCATGGCTGCCCCGGTGGTTGCCGATACGGTCGGTGGTCGCCGAACGGGCACCCTGAAAACTTAGCTGCAGATGGTCGAGACCGGCTTCGGCAAAGGCCTCGAGGCGGCCTTCGGCAATGTTGATGCCGGCGGTGATGAGGTTGGTATACACACCGCGCGCCGAAAGACCGGCGATCAATTGTTCGAGGTCGCGGCGCAGCGTCGGCTCGCCGCCGGATAGATGCACCTGCAGAACGCCGAGATCGGCGGCCTGCGAGAAGAGATCGAGCCAGGTCTGCGTGTCGAGCTCGCGATTGGCCTTCAGCAATTCGAGCGGATTGGAACAATAAGGGCACTGCAGCGGGCAGCGATGCGTCAGTTCCGCCAGCATGCCAATCGGAGGGAGAATGGGCTCACTCATAGCTTCACCAGCAGCTTGTCCGACCATTCCTGCAGGAAGGCGATGACGTCCGCCGCCACGACTTCCTGTTCTGCGTCATAATCGGCGGCAAGATCGGCGATGATGTGGCCGACCGTGGATCGCCCGTCGCATCGGCGCAATATGTCGAGACTGATTTCGTTGGGCCAGAATACCTTCTCCGGCGAAAGCACGGCGAAGGCCTGTCGCACGGGGTCGTACTGTATGCGCACGTGCTTCGGCAGGGATGGCACCGATCGCAACGACGCGATGGCTTTTTCGCGCAGCGCCCTCATCAGGTTGCCTTCGGGCGGAAGGCGCCGGGCGGTATATTTCCCGACCCGCCATAGGCATGCTGAAGCGCGTCGAGCATGGCCCACAGTATATCGCATTTGAACACCAGTGCATCGATCGCCTGTTGCTGGCGTTCGGCCGTATCGGCATGGCCGAGCACGTAGGCGAGGGCGAAGTCGGCATCACGCGCTGCCTGTTCGGGCCGCCGGCTGAAATAGGCGAGCGTATCCTCGGTGACGTAATCATATTTGGCCAGCATTGCCGGCACACGCTCGCCGATGATGAGCGGCGAGAACATTTCGGTCAGCGACGATGCGACCGCCTCCAGCAGCGTCCGGTTCGTGCAGAAGGAAAGGTAGGCGCCGACGGCGAAACGGGTCGCCGGCAGCGCCAGCCGTTCGCTCTTGACGGCTTCGGCATCGAGCCCGAGCGAGATGGCCAGATGCAACCAGCGCGCTATGCCGCCGCTCCAGCCGTCCTCGCCGTCATGGTCCTCGATGCGTTTGCGCCAGGCGGCGCGAAACGCCGGATCCACGGCATGTGCCAGGATCATGGCGTCCTTGCGCGGAATGACGGCCTGATAGCAATACCGGTTCAACGCCCAGGCCTGCATCTCGGCCTTCGACAGGGCGCCACTGGTCATTCTGTGGTGGAAAGGATGGTGGTTGTGATAGCGCTCTGCACCGATCTGCCGCAGCAAGGCCTCGAGCTCGCTCTTGGACAGGCCATCTCTGGCCGCGTGTTGGAAATCGCTCAAAATTCCAGCTCCATTCCATCGCTGGCGACTTCCCAGCCAGCCGCTTTGACCGCCGCGTGTTCGGCGGAATTCTCGTCGAGAACAGGATTGGTGTTGTTGATATGGACGAAGATTCGGCGGCCGATCTTCACATCGGCCAGACCGGCAATCGAACCTGCTTCTCCAGACATTGCGATGTGCCCCATGCGCGCGCCGGTTTTCTGGCCGACCTGGGCAGCGATCATCTCGTCGTCTGTGTAGAGGGTGCCGTCGAACAGAAGGCAGGCGGCATCGGCCAGACGCGTGCGCAGGGCGGCATCGATGCGCGCGCAGCCCGGGATGTAGAAGGCCGCGCCACGACTGCCGGCCCCGGTGATGCGCACTCCAATCGTGTCGCCCGTTTCGGAGCTGAAATCGGCGCTGGGATCGCCACTTTGCTCGAGATAGAGCGCGATCTTCCCGGGCACGGGGAAGACGTCAACGACCACACCGGTCTCACGGCCGCCCGCATCGCAGATCGCCAGTTCTCCCATTGGCGCCAGGAGGCGTCGCGGCACGATCGCCGGATCGAGAACGCTGAAAATCGAATTCGCCTCCAGCGTCGCCAGCACCTGTGCGGTCGCATAGACGGCGAAGGGCTGTCGTTCACGCAGGCTGAGCAGGCCGGCGATATGGTCTATATCGGCGTTGGTCAGCACCACCGCGCGGATAGGCGTCGAGCGCAGCGGCGCCTCGGCTGCGGGCTGCAGGTCAGGCGTCTGCGCAATCTGCTGGCGAATGTCGGGCGAAGCGTTGAAGAGAACCCAGCCTGTCCCGTCCGCCGACGCGGCAATGCATGATTGGGTTCGTGAATGCACGCCGGACATCCCGGCGCGAGCTGCGCGGCTCAGGCGATAGTTGCAGTTCCATTGCGGAAAGCCGCCCCCCGCCGCCGATCCGATGATCTTCACGTGCATGATGATGCCCGCTCCGCAGCCCATCCGAGCGGCAGGAAATCCTCGCTGCAAAAGGTTTCGCGCCCGCGTTTTCCGCGCAAAGCCGTCGCGAAGATCTCACGCGGCAAGGAGGTGCATGCCCCTGTTGCCAAGGACACGCACCTTTGCGGCCTACTTCCTGGGAGGAATTTCAGCAGGCAGATACCGCGAAATTTCGAAGCCCGCAGCCACCTGGCACATGGTGGGTTTCTTCCAGTTCTTCTTCTTCATTGCATTCTCCTCTTCTGCCAGCCCGAAGGGGCCGGTCATATCGTTGGCGCCATTGCGGGCGATGCAATGGCTCGTCCATTACCTCACAAATGGACAAATGAAAGATTGGGTACTCAAACAGCCAAAAAACAAAGCAATAAAGCAACCTCAAAGGTCAGTTCCTTCCCTCCTCTCTCCCGCTGATGCCGATCAAGCTCACCCCGGCGTCGCCGTGATAGGGTTGTCATGTTCGTCGATCAGCGGGACGTTGTAGTCTAGCAGCAGCTTGTTGATCTCTGCCTGGTTTTCTCGGATCACCTTGTTGAGCGTACGCTTCCATTCCTGGTCGGATGGACGTACTCCCATGGTAATGCGGTAGGACATGCGCGAACCGGTCTTTTCCTTGACCAGGGGGACGATCGTAACGTTCGCGTTGAGTTGCTTGGCGTAGTAGCCTGCCATTGGTCCCCACAGGATCGCGGCATCGATCTTGCCGGCGAGCATGTCCTTGAGCACAACCTCTCCCATCGACGGGGTGACGCGCGTGTCGACCGCCAGCGGGTAGATTTTTGCCGTTCGCAAGAGTTTGTTGGCGGCCATGTTGGCAGTTGGCGGCGTGCGTTCGACGACACCTATCCTCTTGCCGGCGAGTTTCGGATCCTCGATCGTCTCGACGCTCTCGAGGTCGTCGTCCTTCGGATGCACGAGCACGTAGGAGGAGCGATAGTAGGCATTGGTGTTCTGCACCAGCTCATCACCTTGGGCATAGCCCATGATGACATCGCATCGGTTGGCAGCAAGCGTGTTGCGCACGAAGCCGATGACGGTCGGAAACCATGTGTAGGCGACCGTCTTCCGCCCTGTCTTCCTTGCAACGAGCTCAGCCAGCTTGTTTTCGAAGCCCTGGCCGCTCTGGTCGGTGAATGGCATGTTCGAAGGATCGGCGCAGACGCGCAGGATGTCGGGATCGACCAGCTCTCCGGCAGCGCCGAGACCGGCGCCCTGCGCCCCGGCGCTCGACGGCAACATGGCAAGCGCTCCGAGGATCGGCAGGATTACGCGCAGCTTCGATGCAACGCCGCCGGTCATGTCATCCCCCCATGCAGGATGCTTCGGCATCCTTCGCCGCCTTGGGCTTGTCTTCGTGCTTGGGTGGCCTGCCGCGCGGCGCCGCGCCGTCGGCGCGTGCGCGCAGATAGACGTAAAGATCGTCCAGGTAGCAATAGACGTTCTTGTTGTCGCCGAAGGCAGGCATGACGTTTTCCTTGCCGTTGCCGGTATTCTTGCGGCCCTGGGCCACGATCGAGAGGAAGGTGGGGTAGTCGATGTTTTTCAGGCTGTTGGCCAGGGCCGGCGCATAGCTCGAGCCGGTGCCGTCTTGTCCGTGGCAGACATGGCAGTCCGAGTGATAGCGGCGGTAACCACTGAACGTGTACCAGTCCACCGTTCCGTTTTCTATCTTGTAGGTTGGGTTTCCATCCGCGTCCAAATACTTGCCGCCGTCGTTCTTCACCGCCTTGGCCTTTTCGGCACTGTCTTCGGCCCGCACCAGAGTTGAGCTGGCGAGAGTGAGAAGAGCGACGGCGAGAATGGAAATTGCAATGCGAGAAGACATTCAGACGCTTCCTTATTTTGCCAAGGACAAAGGTTGTGCCGTCGCGAGGACACTGATGGATGTTTCGGGTGAGCGGCAAATCGAGAGCCCGGAAGTCCCTCCAGGTGATCCGGGCTCTCATATTTCAGGCCGTCGCTCTCCGAGCCCTCCCGGATGTCAATCGGGAAGACCGAAGACGGTCAGCTGGCCACCCAGCGTGGTGTAGTCTGCAAGTGCAGCATAGCCGCCGACAGCGCCCAGACCGGCCGTGCCTACAACTGTGTTCTGGTCGCCTTGCGCCCGGCCCTGATCGATGGCGCCGTGCCAGGCTGCGGCTTGGTCGGGCGAAAGCAATCCGCCTGCCAGACCGATGCCGGCCCAGCCGCCGACGCCCGACAGAACGGCGATGTACTGCTTGCCGTCGTGCTCGAAGGGCGTGACGTTGCCGATGATGCCGGATGGGGTCTTGAACTTATAGAGTTCCTTGCCGTTCTTATCGACCGCCTTGAGGTAGCCTTCGAGCGTGCCGTAGAAGACCACGTCGCCGGCCGTCGCGAGTGCCCCGGACCACACCGAGAACTGCTCGGGCTTCGACCAGACGATCTCGCCCTTCGCGGCGTCCCAGGCGATCAGGTTGCCCATGCTCTCGCCGCCCGGTGCGGGATACATCGACACAGTAGAGCCCACATAAGCCTGGCCGGCCGTGTAGCTGACCTTGTAAGGCTCGTAGTCCATGCAGACATGGTTGGTCGGCACGTAGAACAGGCCCGTCTTCGGCGAGTAGGTCGCCGGCTGCTGGTCCTTCGTTCCCAGCGCCGCGGGGCAGATACCGGTGGTGTTCGTATCTTCACCGTTCGCCTGGGGAGAGTATTTCGCAACGACCTCTGGACGACCGTACTTGTCGCTCTTGGGGTCCATGTTGATCTTGGTGGCCCAGTTCACCGCCGGATCATACTTGTTGGCGACGAGAAGCTCGCCGTTGGCGCGATCCATGGTGTAGGCGAAACCGTTGCGGTCGAAATGCACCAGCACATCATGCTTTTTGCCTTTGATCTCCATGTCGTCGACGAGGATCATCTCGTTGACGCCGTCATAGTCCCATTCATCGTGCGGGGTCATCTGGTAGACCCATTTGGCCATGCCGGTGTCGGCATCGCGGGCGAAGATGGTCATCGACCAGCGATTGTCTCCGGGGCGCTGGACCGGATTCCACGTCGAGGGATTGCCAGTGCCGTAGTAGACGAGGTTCAGCTTGGGATCATAGGAATACCAGCCCCATGTCGTGCCGCCGCCCGTCTTCCACTGTTCGCCTTCCCAGGTATTGGTGCCGGAGTCCTTTCCTACCGGCTTGCCGAGCTGGGTGGTCTTGTCGGGATCGATCAACGTGTCTGCATCCGGACCTTCCGAATAAGCCTTCCAAGCGAGCTTGCCGTCCTTGAGATTGTATGCGGTTATCCAGCCGCGGACGCCGTATTCGGCGCCGGAGACACCGACGAGAACCTTGTCCTTGATGACGACGGGCGCTGACGTGCCGGATTCGCCCTTTCCACCATTGATCTCGTCGCCGTTCTTGGCTGACCAGATAAGCTTTCCGGTCTTGGCATCGAGCGCAACAACGTTGGTGTCAGCCTGATTGAGAACGATCATCGCCGGGCGGTCGCCATCGGCAGGTGCGTAGGCAACGCCGCGATTGACGGTGTCGCAGCACATGATCGCAATAACGTTCGTGTCCTGCTTGGGCTCGTACTTCCAGAGGATCTTTCCGTCCTTGCTGAGATCGAGAGCGTAGATCGTGTTCGGGAACGGCGTGTGCACATACATCACATCGCCGACAATCAGCGGTCCGCCCTCATGGCCGCGCAGCACGCCGGTCGAGAATGTCCACTTGACCTGCAGGTTCTTCACGTTCTCCTTGGTGATCTGCTTGAGCGGGGAATAACGGGTATTGGCGTAATCACCCGTCTGCATCACCCAGTCTTTCGGGTTTTTGGCCATTTTCGCGAGCTCTTCGTTGGCTGACGCCGTATAGAGCGCACCGAACGGCAGCAGCGCAGAGGCCGTTACGATGTAGGTAGCTTGTATAAGTGCGCGCATCACAATCCTCCCAGGTTCACAACGGGAAATCGATTGTTAAGCCCGCAAAGGCCTCAACAAGCGATTCAGTTTGGGAAGTATTTCCGGCAGCGTGTCACGACCTAGACTCAACCAGCAGAGGTGTTTTTAACCTCTAACCAAACAGTCTAGCCCTTACCCGCCCAGTTGGTCTACGAAAGACTGCCGCCATTCCCTAATTATGGCGACGTCCTTGAAGCCGGAAATGAGGTAAGGCTATGTCATTACAAAATGGCAGGCAAGGAAAAACCCGTCGGAATCTTGCGTGTGCGGCATCATTATGTTGCGATGCAATATAAAGATGTAGCTAGAATCGCTGCCCGATGATTAGCGGCCAAAATGGCTTAAAGGCGGCCCCGATACGTATAAAACTCTTATCTGTACGTATTGACGGTATGCTGAGATTGCCTCTTATTTAGGCATATTTTCACCAAACTTCTCGGCGAAGCCGGCTTTGTCCACCAGTAGTAAGCGAGGTGTCAGCATACCGCAAGAAGACAGGTGCGGGGTGGGTCATGGGGTCGCCCCGAAGCGCTGTTGTCGATGGGCAGGGCATTCCTCCTTTGGTCCTATATGGAGGCGGTTGGAGGTTGACGGGCCTTGCGGCATGTCGCCAACTGGCCGCGATGGCGCTGCCTCGCTGCCTCGCTTCCTCGCGCCAGGCAACAGGAGAAGATTTCTCATGGTCAGATATGGTGGATTTTCGATCCTGCCGCTGCTTTTTTCGTCAACTATGGTCTTTGCGAACCCAGCCGGTGCTGCGGGAGACTACCCGACGGTGACGATTGTCGATTATGTGCTCGGCTGCATGCGGACAAACGGACAGACACGTCAGGCCTTGGAGAGTTGTTCCTGCTCGATCGATGTCATCGCCTCGATCCTCCCTTACGAGCATTATGAAAGGGCCGAGACCTTCAAGAGCATGTCTCTGACGACAGGCGAGAATGCCGGCCTGTTTCGTGAAAGCGCACCGGCAAAAGCCGCGCGAACGGAGTTGAAGCGGGCCCAGGCGGAAGCCGACGTGCGTTGCTTTTGATATGCATCGGCTGTTCGAGGGCCCCTTCAAGGGCATTCCCGCCCGATGCTGGGCGATCAGATCACGCCTGGAAATTTCCGATGGAACGACCGCAAAAGGTCGCTTATCGCCTCTGGGCTGCGGCATTGCCAGGGCGGCCTTACGTCAAAAATGCCGAGCACATGCGCGGGCCGTGGCGCGAGCACGATGATGCGATCCGACAGCGCCAGGGCCTCGATCAGGTTGTGCGTCACCATCAGGGCGGTAGTAGGCCTGGCCGACCATACCGCAAGAAGCAGGTGCCGCAGCTGCTCGGCGGTCCGCCCATCGAGCGAGACGAAGGGCTCGTCCAGGAAAAGCACCGCCGGTTCGGTCGCGAAGGCCCTCGCAAGTGCTGCCCTTCGCGCAAGGCCAAGTGAAAGCTCCGCCGGATAGAGCGAGCGCATGCCGGCGAGACCGAGGGTGTCAAACAGCCCGTCGAGATTTTTCGTTCGCAGTTCTTTCGGCAACGCCAGCCTGACATTCTGCTCAACCGTCCGCCAGGGCAGCAGGGTGGGTTCCTGGAACACGGCGGCTATGCGGTTCGAGCCGCCTTCAGGCAGCTGAAAAGAGCCGGAAAACTGCCTGTCGAGCCCAAGCAGGATACGCAGCGCCGTGGTCTTGCCGCATCCCGATGGTCCGAGCAAACAAGCGAATTCGCCTTGCCGGACTTCGAAGGAAAGGTCTTTGAGCGCCGTGACCGAGACGCCTTGCGCGGATCTGAAGGTCTTTTCGGTAATGTCGACCCTAAGCGGGGCGACGGCGCCAACGGGTTGCATGTCGTTCAACGGGCTGCACCAGAAGAAGTTCGATGACAAGCATCACCGCCACGAACGCCAGCGTGTAGGCGAGAATGGCAGCGACTTCGAAAAGCTGGAAATAAAGATAGATCTGGAAGCCGACACCATTGGAGCGACCGAGCAGTTCGACCACCAGAACGATCTTCCAGATGAGGGCGATTCCCGAACGCGAGGCCGCAGCTAGATAGGGCTGCAACTGCGGCAGCAGGATATGGCGAACGCGATCGAGGGGACCGAATCGGTAGACAGCCGCCATTTCGGCGTAACTGGGGTCAAGCGCCCTGGCGCCCTCGCGAATGGTCACGACGACATTCGGGATCTTGTTCACGGCAACCGCGCCTATTGCCGCCACCTCGTTGAGGCCGAACCAGATGTAGGCCAGCACAATGACTACCAGCGCGGGGATGTTGAGGAACAGGATTATCCAGGGACTGAAGAACCGGTCCGCGCCACGGTAGCTGCCGAGGAGAACGCCGATGACAGATCCGAAAATCATCGCGACGACGTATGCCGCGGCAACCCGGCCGAGGGTTGCGCCGAGATGATAGAAAAGGTCGCCGGTCGCCGCCTCTCTCAGCAATACCTGCCAGACCTGTCCCGGACCCGGAAAGGCACGGTTCGGCCAGCCATTCGCCGCCAGGCCCCACAGCAGGCAAAGCCCGAGCAGGGAGGCCGTCACCGTCAACGCAGGTATCAGCATCGCTCGAGGGCCGGCACGGCTGGAAATGTCGGCCAAGTCGCCAGGCGTGCGATCGCCGGGCTCTGTCGCGGTCATTTCGCCGGCTCCTGCCAGAACGTGCCCGGCGCCATCTCCGGCACGCTGCCGACCAGCTTTTCGCCACCGATCCCGGCCAGCACATGATAGAGCCTGCCGGCATCGGCCGCTTCCTTGGCGACCGGCCGCCTGGGGATGCCCTCGCGATAGCGGTCGCGCAGCTTTGCCAGTTCCTTGCCTTCCCCGCGGACAACGGGCGCAAGCCGCTGCCATTCTTCGTCGGACCTAGCCAGCAGATCCTTGGCCCGCGCGGAAGCCTTGAGGAAGCCGCGGACGGCTTGCGGATTTTCGTCAGCCCATTTTTCGTGGAATACATAGCCAAGCGCGGACACCGGGCCCGACGCTCCGAGCGCCTTCTCGGCATCTTCGGCGCCGATCAGCCGGCGAAAGCCGTTCGCCTCGAGGCGGGCGCAAAAATGCCAGAAATTGAGCACCGCATCGAGTTCACCCTGAATCGCCTTTTCCGAAATCAGCGGCGGCGCGCCGAAGACGACGTCGCTGATCGCCGGCAGGTCGAGGCCGTGATCGCGTCTGGCCAGCGCCTGTATCAGCAGCCAGCTCTTATCGAGGGCCCCGCCGGCGACGCCGATCTTCTTTCCCTTGAGATCGGTGAGCGTGCGCATCGGCGATGCGTCCTTTACCATGATCGCCCCGACGGCCGTCGAATAGGGGGCCAATGTGACATCGCCGCCGTCCGAGCGCTGGCGCGAGACCCACAGCCAATCGGTCACGATCATGTCGATCGCACCGGCCAGTATCGCGACATTGGTCGCATCCTCGCCGGCGAAATAGATAACGTCCAGATCGATCCCGTTGGTCGCGTCGAACTTGTGGTCTTTCAGCGTTTCAAGCTCCCAGCTTACCGTACCGAACTTCAGCACGCCGATGCGAACCTTGGACGCGGCAGATGCGGCAATGGGGTGCGAGCCAAGCATCGCGGCCGTTGCAAAAGCCGCCAATCGGAGCGTTCCGCGCCGCGAAATCATCGTGTTTCCTCCCGCGACTGCAACAAACCAGGGGGGTCCGATCAGATCGCCCGGTCTTTCGTCGGGAAAGCGCATTTGCAGCGCCTGAGCTTGAAGGTCGGGTGTGCCTGCGACCATTTCGCGATTTGGCTGGGTGGCAGGACCATGCATTGGATCAGGGAGCCGCGGCTCCCGAAATAGAGAGAGGCTCGTCTCGGCAGTTGCCAGGATTGGCACTCAGGCAAACCGTCAGTATGAGGTCGACCATATTCATCCAGCACCTCTTGCGCGCATAGACGCCTGTTCTGGCGAAATCCTGCCCGCCCCATTGCCTGGGAAAATATCAGCCGGACAAACTCAGCCCGACCGGGTTCCCGAGGTGCCCATGGGATTCCAGAATGACCTGAAGCTACGCGTTCGCCAAAAGGCCGTCAACAAAGCCGAAAGGACAGTTGCTCTGGACCTTCGTACGGTTGACTTCGTCAAAGCAATGGCATGCAAATCATCCGGGGCTTTGTCGATCGATGAGGAACTGCCATGCGCGCTATCGCATTTTTCGCCGTCGTATCCTTGGCGACTTTCATCACGAACCAATCCCAAGCGCAGGATGCCGCGGCGGGTGAGAAGGTCTTCATGAAATGCAAGGTCTGTCACGTCGCGGACAAGGACCAGAACAAAGTCGGTCCGTCGTTGAACGGCGTCGTCGGCCGTACGGCCGGCACGCATCCGGGATTCAGCTATTCCCAAGCTATGGTTGCGGCCGGAAAATCTGGTGTGAAATGGGACGAGCCAACGCTGACGACCTATCTCCATGATCCAAAGGCCATGGTGAAAGGCACTAAGATGGCGTTTGCCGGCCTCAAGGACGACAAGGACGTGGCCAATGTCATCGCCTATCTCAAGCAATTCTCGAAGTAACGGCTTCGCCGCCAGTCGTTTTGCGAACGGTCGGCGAATATCTTCCTGGTCGATGCTGCGGGTCAATGCATGTCCCCCAAAAGTGCGTAGCAGTTTTGGGAGAACCACATGCATCAAAACAAAAAACTTGAAGCGCGTCGCCTCAATCTGTTTCGACGCGACGCGGCTTTAAGCGGCGGCACGCAGTCTCTGCATCGCGGCGGGCAGATCGAGCAGGCTGTCGCAGACAATATCTGCGCCAAGCTCCTCAACGGGGACCTGGGTGTAGCCGCCGCGCAGCAAAACGACGGGCATGCCGGCGGCGCGCGCGGCGCCAACGTCGCTGCTGCTGTCTCCCACCATCAGCGCGTCGGTGGGTTCGACCCCAAGCTGGTCGAGCGCCATCAGCAGAGAGTCGGGTGCCGGTTTCAGGTATATCACCGCGTCTCCGCCGACGATCGCGCCGAGATATTCAGTCAAGTGGAAATGCAGCAGGATTTCGCGGGTGGCCAATTGCGGCTTGTTGGTAACAACGCCAATGGCTATTCCGTTCAGGTGGAACCGGGTGAGAATCTCCCTGACGCCGGGCATCAGCCTCGTCAGCCCGGTCAGATGTCTGCGGTAGATCGGCGCCATGGCGCGGTTGGCCTCTTCGAGCGCGCTGGCGAGAAGCGGGGCTCCGGAAGCCGCGAAAGCCTGCTCTACCAACTTCCTGACGCCGCCACCGATCATTGCCTTGACCCGATCCACGTGCAGCGGCGGCAGGTCGTGGCCGGCCAACAGTTCGTTGACGGCCGCCGCTATGTCGGGCGCCGAATCGATCAGCGTGCCGTCAAGATCGAACAGGATCGCGCTCTTCGACCCAAACGGCCTGCTCGCGCCGACGTTCATGCGGCCTCCTTCCATTTGATCGAGCAGCCGATCGAAGCGATCTGGTCTAGCGGTCCGTCACAAGTTCGAGCGACCTGCTTCATCGCTTCGAATAGATCGCGCCTCAGGCCGGGTGGGCCGGCATCCCGTCGCGATGCGTCCAGCCGGCCACGATATTGCAGAGTCAACTCGCTGTTGAAGCCGAAGAAATCCGGGGTGCACACGGCTCCATAGGCGTGCGCCACCGCTTGCGACTCGTCGTGGAGATAGGGGAAGGCGAAAGCGTTCGCCCTGGCGAAGAGCTTCATGTTGTCGAAGGAATCGTCCGGATAGGCGTCCGCATCGTTGGGGTTGAGCGCGACAAAGCCCACCCCTTCGGCCTTGAGGTCGTCGGCGTCGCGCACGATGCGTGAGATCACCGCCTTCACATAGGGGCAGTGATTGCAGATGAAGGCGACGACCAGCCCGTTGGGGCCGGCTTGGCCGAAGATCGAATGCGATTTGCCGTCGGTGCCGGGCAAAACGGCATCGACGGCTTGCCAGCCGAAATCGCACACAGGTGGGATTGCCGCCATATCATCCTCCGAACCAAGCGGTTCACGCGGCTCGCCGGATCGCCCCGTCGGCGGCCTGTCTGATCGCGCCGATATTGGCGCGATAGGCAACCTCGGTGCCGCCCTTGAAGACGGCAGACCCGGCGACCAGTACATTGGCGCCGGCTGCGGTGACCAGGGGAGCTGTCTCAGGCGTGACCCCACCGTCGATCTGGATGTCGATGGGACGTTGGCCGACGAGCGCTTTGACACGCCTGACCTTGTCGATGACCGCTGAAATGAAGGCCTGGCCGCCGAAACCCGGATTGACCGTCATCAAAAGCACAAGATCGAGCCGGTCGAGAACATATTCTATGACGCTTTCCGGCGTCGACGGATTCAGCGACACGCCGGCCTTCTTGCCGAGACTCCTGATCGCCTGCAGCGAACGGTCGAGATGCGGCCCGGCCTCGGCATGCACCGTGATGATATCGCAACCGGCAGCGGCGAAAGCAGCGAGATAGGAATCGGCCGGCGCGATCATCAGATGACAGTCGAATACCTTATCCGTTCGATCGCGGATTGTCTTGATCACCGGCGGGCCGAAGGTGATGTTGGGAACGAAATGCCCATCCATCACGTCGAGATGAATCCAATCAGCGCCTGCCCGCGCGACCGCTTCGACCTCGTCGCCAAGCCGCGAGAAATCTGACGACAGAACGGAAGCGGCGATGATGGTCTTTGCGGTCATTTGCTTTCTCTTTCCGCTGGATCAACCGCGAACACCCGGCTGGCGGTAATGTCCTCGGCGGAGATCGTCGACAGCGTCTTTGCGTCGAGAGGTCCCTTGGCGCTCTCGAACAGGCGGCTGGCCTGCCTCAGCCGTGCCCGGTCGAGCGCGTTGCGGATCGAACGAGCATTGGCGAAATGCGGCTGCGCGCGGCGGCGTGCAACGTAGTCGGCCATTGCGGCGGTTGCCTTCGTATCAAACAGATAATTTTGCTGGTCGAGCATTTGTTCCGCGATCCTGAGAAGCTCGTCGTCGGAATAGTCGGGAAAGTCGATGTGGTGGGCAATGCGCGAGCGGAATCCCGGATTGCTTTCGAAGAAGCGCTCCATCCGCTGCACGTAGCCGGCGAGGATCACCACCAGGTCGTCGCGCTGGTTCTCCATCACCTGCAGCAGGATCTCGATCGCCTCCTGGCCGTAATCGCGTTCGTTCTCGGGGCGATAGAGGTAGTAGGCCTCGTCGATGAACAGCACGCCGCCCATCGCCTTCTTCAGGATCTCCTTGGTCTTCGGGGCGGTGTGGCCGATATACTGGCCGACCATGTCGTCCCGGGTAACCGAAACCAGATGGCCCTTGCGGATATAGCCCAGCCGATGCAGCAGGTCGGCCATTCGCAGCGCGACGGTCGTCTTGCCGGTGCCGGGATTGCCGGTGAAGCTCATATGCAGTGTCGGCGTTTCGTGGGCGAGGCCCATGCGGCGGCGCGCCCGCTCAACCAGCAGGAGCGCCGCCGTCTCGCGGATTCGTCTTTTGACCGGGGCAAGCCCGATCAGCTCACGGTCGAGCTCGGTCAGGATGTCCTTGACGCCGGAAGTTTCGAATTCCTCATGCAGGTCGATCGCCGCAGGGACGGCGTTTTGGGTCACTTCCGTTTCGGCAAAGGCTGGCGCCGACATGGCATTCTCCTCTTGTCCCGATGATCAGCCGTACCTCGTTCCAGCTGGCTTGTCGGCGGCATAGGGCTTGGTGGTGTACCGGATCATGCGGCCTGCGCTCTCCTGCCGCTCGAGCCGATAGCCGGGTTCCTCTACCGGGCGGTTGACGATGAAGGAGAGCTTGACCGATTCCCAGCCATGCGAGGAATCGAAGGCGACGACCCGGATATAGCGGTCGCCATAGAGCTTGCGGCATGCGTTCAGCTCCAGCATCAGCCCCGCCGCGTCGGGATTGTCGAACATCGGATGATCCCACATGTCCCAATAGGTGTTGCGCGGGTGCGGATCGTCGGTGAACTCGAGGCTGACAGCCCACCTGTTGTCGATGCAATACTGCACCTGCGCGCGGATCTGGCCGTCCGTCAGGTCGGGCAGGAAAGAAAAGGCCCCTTGGGTGATACGCATGACTGTTCTCCTTATTCGGCCGCCGTTGCCACAGGGACAAAGTCCGGCGTGTCGGTCGAGGCGTAGTTGAATGTCACGTCCTTCCAGACATCGAGCGCCTGTCGCAGCGGCAGGCATGACCGGGCGGCGTGCTCGAGGATGTCGGGCCCTTCCCGCAGGTAGTCGCGGCCCTCGTTGCGGGCGAAGATCATCGCTTCGAGAGCCACCCTGTTTGCGGTAGCGCCGGCCGCGATCCCCATCGGATGGCCGATAGTGCCGCCGCCGAACTGGAGCACGACGTCTTCGCCGAGCAGATCGATGAGCTGATGCATCTGGCCGGCATGGATGCCGCCCGATGCCACTGGCATCAGCTTGTTGAGCGATGCCCAGTGCTGGTCGAAGAAGATGCCGTTCTCCAGCTTCATCGGGTTATAGTTCCCGCGGCAGACGTCGTAGTAGCCCCTTGTCGTCGCGGGATCGCCTTCGAGCTTGCCGACGACGGTGCCGGCATGGATGTGGTCGACGCCGGCAAGCCGCATCCATTTGGCAATGACGCGGAAGGAGACGCCATGCGACTTCTGCCGTGTGTAGGTCGAATGGCCGGCGCGATGCAGGTGCAGGATCATATCGTGCCTGCGCGCCCATCTCGCCATTGACTGGATTGCCGTGTAGCCGATCACGAGGTCGATCATGACGATGTTGGAGCCGAGTTCCTTGGCGAAGTCGGCCCGTTCGTACATGTCCTCCATGGTAGCCGCGGTCACGTTGAGATAGGTCCCCTTGATCTCGCCCGTCTCTGCCTGTGCCTTGTTGACCGCCTCCATGCAGTAGAGAAAGCGCTCGCGCCAATGCATGAAGGGCTGCGAGTTGATGTTCTCGTCGTCCTTGGTGAAATCGAGCCCGCCTTTCAGCGCCTCGTAGACGACACGGCCGTAATTGCGGCCCGAAAGGCCGAGCTTCGGCTTGACGGTGGCGCCGAGCAGCGGGCGGCCGAACTTGTCGAGGCGCTCGCGCTCGACGACGATGCCGGTCGCCGGACCCTGGAAGGTCTTTACGTATGCGACAGGAAAACGTATGTCTTCCAGCCGCAATGCCTTCAACGGCTTGAAACCGAAGACGTTGCCGATGATCGACGCCGAAAGATTGGCGATCGAACCTGGCTCGAACAGGTCGAGGTCATAGGCGATGTAGGCAAAATATTGTCCGGGCGCGTTCGGTACCGGGTCGACCCGATAGGCCTTGGCGCGGTATTTTTCTGTCGCCGTCAACCGGTCTGTCCAGACCACCGTCCAGGTCGCGGTCGAGGATTCGCCGGCGACGGCTGCCGCGGCCTCAATGGGGTCGACGCCATCCTGCGGCGTGATCCTGAACACCGAGATTATGTCGGTATCCTTCGGCTCATAATCGGGCTCCCAATAGCCCATCTTCTTGTATGCCATGACACCGGATCTGTAGCGCTCCTTGCCGGTCACGGTTTCTGATCTGTTGGGCATGACGCTGGTCCTTTCCTTTTTTGGCGGACCGCCGCTCAGGCGGCTTTCGCGGTTGCGATTTGCGGGTCGAGTTTTCCCGCGGCGTAGCGTTTCGCCATCTCGTCCATGGCGATGACCTTGATCTTGGAGGCGTTGCCCGCGCTGCCGAAGCGTTCGAAACGATCGCCGCAAAGGTCGCTCAAGGCGTCCATTGCGGGTTTGAGGAATTTGCGCGGATCGAATTCGCCCGGATGCTGCGTCGCGACGCGACGGAATTGCCCGGCCATGGCCATGCGGCAATCGGTGTCGATGTTGACCTTGCGCACCCCGTGGCGGATGCCGCGCTCGATCTCCTCGACCGGAACGCCGAAGGTCTGGGGCATCTCGCCGCCGTAGGTGTTGATGATGTCCTGCAGTTCCTGCGGCACGGAGGACGAACCGTGCATGACCAGATGCGTGTTCGGCAGCTTCTCATGGATCGCCTCGATCACCTGCATGGCCAGAATGTCGCCATCCGGCTTGCGCGTGAACTTGTAGGCACCGTGGGAGGTGCCGCAGGCAATCGCCAGCGCATCGACGTGGGTGGCGATCACGAAGTCGACCGCCTGGTCGGGGTCCGTCAGGAGTTGGTCGTGCGATAGCGTGCCCTCTGCGCCGTGACCATCCTCGGCCTCGCCCTGGCCGGTTTCCAACGAGCCGAGGACGCCAAGCTCGCCTTCGACGGAAGCGCCGACCCAATGCGCCAGGCGCGCGACGCGTTCGGTGATGGCGACGTTGTAGTCATAGCTTGCCGGGGTCTTGGCGTCCGCCATCAACGACCCGTCCATCATCACCGAGGTGAAGCCGTGGCGGATCGCCGAAAGGCACGTGGCTTCGCTGTTGCCGTGATCCTGATGGATACACAGCGGAATGGCCGGATGGAGTTCTGTCAACGCCTCCATCATTTTGGCCAGCATGATGTCGTTGGCATAGGAGCGGGCGCCGCGCGAGGCCTGGAGAATTACCGGCGCGTCGCAGGCCCTGGCCGCTTCCATGACGGCGAGGCCCTGTTCCATGTTGTTGATGTTGAATGCAGGCACGCCGTAACCGTGCTCGGCGGCATGGTCGAGAAGCTGGCGAAGGGTGATGCGGGCCATTGTCGGTCCTCTTAGATGATGAGCTTCAGCGCCGCCGCAGCGACGGCTTCGGGTGTGATGTCGAAATGCCGGTAAAGGTCCGAGGCGGGAGCACTGGCGCCAAAGCCGGTCATGCCGACAAAGATGCCGATATCGCCGATCCAGCGGTCCCAACCGAGACGGGCGGCCGCCTCAACGGCGACGCGCGGCGCAGAGCCGAGGACCGACTTCCGGTAGTCGGGATCTTGTTCCTCGAACAGTTCCCAGCAAGGCATAGAGACGACCGCGGCGGCTATGCCGCGTTCGCTCTGCAACCTTTCGGCGGCGGCAACGGCGATCTCGATCTCCGAGCCGGTCGCGATCAGTGTCACCGCGCGGTGCGTGGATGGTTCGCGCAAGATGTAAGCGCCCCGCCTGGACAGGTTCTCGTGGCGGTGTGCCTGGCGCAGCATCGGCAGGTTCTGGCGCGAGAGCACAAGCACGCTCGGCCGCTTCCCGCTCTTCAGCGCCAGTTCCCAGCATTCCGCCGTCTCGATGATGTCGGCCGGACGGAAGACGTTGAGGTTCGGTGTCGCCCGCAACATCGCCAGGTGCTCGATCGGCTGATGGGTCGGGCCGTCCTCGCCAAGGCCGATGGAATCATGCGTCATCACATAGACGACACGCTGGCTCATGAGCGCCGAAAGCCGCATCGCGCCGCGAGCATAGTCGGCGAAGCACAAAAAGGTGCCGCCGTAGGGTACGAACCCTCCGTGCAGCGCGATGCCGTTCATGGCCGCGGCCATGCCGTGCTCGCGGATGCCGTAGTGAATGTAGCGGCCCGCATAACCACCTGGCACTATCCGATCCATGCCTTTGGTGATCGTCAGATTCGAATGCGTGAGATCGGCGGAGCCGCCGACCGTAAGCTCGGTTGCGCCGTTGATCGCGGTAAGCGCCATTTCGGAGGCCTTCCGCGTTGCAACTTTTGTTGCCTTCTGGACGTGCTCGCTGCGGAAGGCGCCAAGGGCCTCGAATACCGCGTCGGGCAATTTGCCGCCGATCGCGCGCTCGAAGGCCTTCCGCTTGGGCGAGGCGGCAAGCCGCCGCTCCCAGGCGCACCGCGCTGCTTGCCCGCGCTCGGCAATCTCGCGCCATGCGGAAAGGATATCGTCCGGCACCGCGAACGGTGCGTAGGCCCAGCCGATGTTTTGGCGCGTCGCGGCAATCTCCGCATCGCCTAGCGGCGCACCATGCGTCTTTTCCGAACCGCCCAGGTTGGGCGCACCCTTGCCGATGACCGTGCGGCAGGCGATCAGAGACGGCCGATCCGAGTGCCGCGCGGTCTCGATTGCCGCGGCGACGGCCTCCAAGTCGTGGCCGTCCACCGATTCGACAAGCCATCCGGCGGCCCTGAAACGGGCCGGCTGATCCATCGAAGTGGACAACGATGTCGGACCATCGATCGAGATCGCATTGTCATCCCAGAACACGACGAGGCGGGAGAGCTTCAGGTGACCGGCAAGGTCGATCGCCTCGTGACTGATGCCTTCCTGCAGGCAGCCGTCGCCAGCGATCACGTAGGTAAAATGGTCGACGAGGTCGGCGCCATGGCGGGCGGCAAGCATGCGCTCGGCCAGCGCCATACCGACGGCGGTCGAAATGCCTTGCCCGAGCGGACCGGTCGTCGTCTCGATGCCAAGTGCGTGACCATGCTCCGGATGTCCGGCGGTACGGCTGCCCAGCTGACGGAATCGCTGCAATTCCTCGATTGGCATGTCTTCGTAGCCGAGCAGATGGTGCAGCGCATATTGCAGCATCGAGCCATGCCCGGCCGAAAGCACGAAGCGGTCGCGGTCGGGCCAATCGGGCTTGGACGGATCGATGTTGACGAAGCGGCTGAACAGCACGGTCGCGACGTCGGCCATGCCCATCGGCATGCCTGGATGTCCGGAATTCGCTTTCTGGACGCTGTCCATCGCTAGCGCGCGAATGGCGTTTGCCATGTCGCGCTCCGAGATGGCGGCGGCGACAGATTTCAATGCTGCTTGGCTGTTCATGGCGTCCTCCTCACGACATACGGTTCTTGCGTTCCATCAATTGCAGGATGAGCGGAGTCAGGATCAGCTGCATGGCAAGGTCGAGCTTGTTGCCTGGCACCACGATGGAATTCGGCCGCGACATGAAGCTGTCGTGGATCATCGACAGCAGGTAAGGGAAATCGATGCCGCGAGGATTGGCGAAGCGGATGACAAGCATCGATTCGTCGGGGGTCGGAATCCAGCGCGCTATGAACGGGTTGGAGGTGTCGACGATCGGCACGCGCTGGAAGTTGATCGCGGTCTGCGAGAATTGCGGGACGATGTAGCGGACATAGTCCGGCATGCGGCGCAGGATCACGTCCATTACCGTCTCGGTGGAATAGCCGCGCGTAGCGCGGTCGCGATGGATCTTCTGGATCCATTCGAGATTTATGACCGGCACCACGCCAATCTTGAGGTCCGCATGCCTGGCCAGGTTGATCTTGTCGGTGACGACGCAGCCATGCAGGCCTTCGTAGAAGAGCAGGTCACTCGGAGCGAATTCGCGCCATTCGGTGAAAGTCCCCGGCGGTGTGCCGTATAGCTTCTCCTCGTCCTCGTCATGGACGTAGGTGCGGCTCCTTCCGGTTCCCCGGCGGCCATATTCCTCGAAAATCTCCTCGAGAATCTCCAACTCGTTGGCCTCGGCATGGAAGTGGGTGAAGTTCGGGTTGCCCGCCTTTTCCTTCTCGGCGACCTCGACCTTCATCGCCGCGCGGTCATAACGATGAAAGGCGTCGCCTTCGATGAAGGCTGCCTCGATGTTCTCGCGCCGGAAGATCAGCTCGAAGATGCGCTTGACCGAGGTTGTGCCGGCGCCCGACGACCCGGTGATGGTGATGATGGGATGCTTGGCTGACATGGTGTCGCTCAGGCTCTGAACAGGCCGCGGCGGCTGAACAGCGGCGCACGCTCGCCGATAGCGCTGGGTTCGGTGTGGTAGCGGGTGATGCGCGCGACTTCGCGCGCCGATCCAAAGACCACGGGTACGCGCTGGTGCAGGCTCTCGGGTTCGATTTCGAGGATGCGGGTGATCGTGTCGGTGGCAGCGCCGGCTGCCTGTTCGATCAGATAGGCGATCGGGTTGGCTTCATAGACGAGGCGCAGCCGTCCCTGTCGGTAACCCTTGCGCTGGTCGCCGGGATACAGAAACACGCCGCCACGCATCAATATGCGATAGCAGTCGGCGACAAGCGAGGCGATCCAGCGCATGTTGAAGTCCTTCTCCCGTGGGCCTTCGATGCCTTCCAGGCAGTCGTCGACATAGAGGCGCACGGCCTCGTCCCAATGGCGGTAGTTGGCGGCGTTGATGGCGAACTCCTGGGTCCGCTCGGGGATGATCCGGCTCTCGTAAGCTTGGACGAAGGTGCCCAACCTGGTCGAATGCACGAAGACATGCGTGCCGCTGCCGAGCGACAGAACGAGCGCCAGCTGCGGGCCGTAAATAAAGAACCCGGCGCCCAGCATGCTCACGCCTGCCTGCAAAAAGGAGGCGGCCGGAGAGGCGTCCGGCGCGCCAGTTGCAGGGAGGAGGGAAAAAATCGTCCCGACCGACACGTTGGTGTCGATATTGGAAGAGCCATCGAGCGGGTCGATGGCGATGGCGAGGGGGGCTTGGCTGTCGAGCAGGACTGGCTGCTCCAGCTCCTCGGAGGCATAGAGCGCGACCGGAGCGTGATGCATGGCGTCGAGGAAGATGTCGTCGGTGAAGACGTCGAGATCCGTCTGGACATCGCCGTTGGCATTGGCGCCGCGGGTCCCGGCAAAAGCGGCGCCGAGCACCCCTTGGTTGATGGCATTGCGGACCCTGGTGGCAGCCTGGGTAAGCTGACGGACGGTGGCCACGACCGCGGAGCGGCGTTCGTCCGGCGGGTCGCCGAGATAGGAGTTGAGAAAAGCGTCGAGCGTTGCCGCTGGCATCGCAACCTCCGGTCCGGCCCTTGTCTGCTCAGGGCCGGCTGCGAGAGATGAAACCAAACGATCCGTGATAAGTAAAATTCAATAACTTTACTTGACCAATAAAAATAATTTAGTATGCCTCATGAGAAACCTGACGCTTAAGCAATTCAAGACCGTGCAGGCAATCGTCAGCCTGGGGAAAATCGTCAGCGCGGCCAAGGTGTTAGGCCTTTCTCCTCCAGCGCTGACGATCCAGTTGCGACAAGTGGAGGAGGAGTTCCAGCTGGCCTTGTTCGACCGGACATCGGACGGCATGCGTCCCACCGCCGCGGGACTGGCTTTTGTCGAGGCGGCGCAGGCTATCGAGGACCGGCTCCGCCTGCTCGACGACGAGGTGGACGCCATCAAGGGCGTGCGCACCGGCAGGCTGAGCCTCGGCGTCGTTTCCACCGCCAAATATTTCGCGCCGCGGCTCATGGCCGGCTTCATGAAGGAGCATCCCGACATCGACATGCGGCTTGCCATCGGCAATCGCGCCGGAACGATCGATAGCCTGAAGAATCACGACATCGACATCGCACTGATGGGCCGTCCGCCCAAGGAAGTTTTGGTGCGCGCTTCGGTCTTCGGCGATCATCCGCTGGTTATCATCGCACCGCCCGAACACCCGCTGGCGTCGGCACGCGACATTTCCAAGGAAAGGATCGCCGAGGAGCATTTCCTTATTCGCGAGCCGGGCTCGGGCACGCGCATCTCGCTGGAGATATTCCTGGGTGACGTGCCCGGCCGGATCGACGATCTCGGCATCGAGATGGGGTCGAACGAGACTATCAAGCAAGCGGTGATGGCAGGTCTCGGCATCGCTTTCATCTCCGCCCACACAATTGCCGCGGAAACGGAAGCCGGCCGGCTCGTTATTCTCGACGTGATCGGCATGCCGATCCGCCGGCAATGGTTTTCGGTGATGCGCGCCGATCACGTGATCTCGCCGGCCCTGGCGACCTTCAACGATTTTCTGATGCGCAAGGGCGCAACGTACCTGCCCCTGTTCGGCAAATTGTATCCATACCCCGAAGCGAATGAAGCAGTACCGAGGCAACAAACGATGGCGCCCGGAAAACGACCGGGGTGAATCCCAATATCGGCCGTCGTGATCGTGCGAAAAGGCCCCGAGAAGGGCGTGAACAACGGTGGCCGCCGATGGTGGTCGGCCGGCTCGCATGTTATGTTGCTGCGTGGAAGGGCAGGGGCAGGCGCTTCACAAACGCAGCTAGACGGATGGGCAACCAACCCTGCAGGCAAATCGCTATGCGTCCCGGGCATGGGTTCGGGAGTTCGAAGGGAAGGGGCAATGCTTTATACAATCGTGATGATGGTCTGCATGACGGCGGTGCCGCAGATCTGCGAGCAACGCGAGGAAATGGCGGACGGCCTGGCCATGAATCCCGGAGTGGCCTTCATGCAGGCGCAGCCGCTGGTCGCCCATTGGCTGGAGACACATCCTGGCTATTTCGTGCAGCGTTGGCGTGTGCTGCCCGGCCGGGGAACCTGACGGGGCGCGTCTTCGAAGCAAGTGCTATTTCTTGGGGGCGAGCGTTTCCGAGACAGTCTTGGACAGCTGATAGAGCCGCTGCTCGATTATCGTGGGCACATCGCAGACATAAGTCAGCGATTGCGCACGCTCATTGAAGATTCGCGTCGCGAAATTCAGCTGGTCTGTCCGCCGCTCGACCTCGTCCTGATCCGTGTTGGGTTTTGCACGCAACACGTCGACTTCGGACGCTTCCTTGCGCAATTCGGCGGCCATTTCGAGCTGTCTGTGGGCGTAACGGGAAATGCCGGAAATCACGTGCGAACGCTCGGCGTCCATGTGGTCGAACATGCCCTGCTCGAGCATCGCCATTTTCGCCGCAAGCTGCCCGGCCGGCAGGGAGGACGCAAAATCCCTGATCTTCTTCTGTGCGTCTGCAATCGGCAGCCTGCGAGCTGCCACCTCCTCGACAAGGGCTGAGACCAGCCGGTCCTCCGACCAGTCCTTCGCCGCTGGTGGAAAGTCCGGTCCGTTCCAAACCTGGCCGAGCGAGAGTTGCGGCACCTTGCGCTGCACGCAGGGCCAGTCCGGATCGGCATTCGCGGCTATAGCGCTGGCGTGCGGTACGAGCATGGTAGCCGCAACCAGGCTGCGAGCGAGGCTCATCCGTTCCATCAACCGTTTCCTCCCGTGCCTTGTTTGCGGATCATCAGGCCGCGCGAAGGGTCATAAGCGATGATGGCGCCTCCCAGGAACAGCAGCGTGCAGCCGGCGACGACGCCCAGCGACACCCAGTCGACCTGCCCGTAGAAGGCGAAGCGGATAAGTTCGACGGCGTAGGTGAAAGGGTTGGCAAGGCAGAATTTGCAAAGAAGCGGGCTCGCTTCCTGGATGCGCCACAAGGGATAAAGCGCCGGAGAAGCGAAATAGCCGGGAAAGATGACGAAGTTCATGATGCCGGCGAAGTTTTCGAGCTGCTTGATCATCGAGGACAAAAGCATGCCGAGCGCACAAAGCATCATGCCTGACAGGAACAGGGCCGGCAGCACGAACAAATAGCCGAGCGGCGGCGCCTTGACGCCCCAGAACCAGGCAATGATCAGGAACGCGTAGACCTGCGCGATCGACACGGAAACACCGGCGAGCATCTTCGATAACAGCAGGTACCACCGGGGGAATGGACTGACCAGCAGGATGCGCATATTGCCCATCTCTCGGTCGTAGACCATCGACAGCGAAGACTGCATGCCTGAGAACAGCAGGATCATGCCGCACAAGCCTGGCGTGATGTAGACCTCATAGAGCACATAAGTCTTGTAGGGCGGGATGATCGAGACGCCGAGCACCTGCCGGAATCCGGCGGCAAAAATGAACAGCCAGACGAGCGGGCGAACCAGCGATGAGATGAAACGTTCGCGCTGGTGCAGGAAGCGCAGGCATTCCCGTACGACGACACCTTTGAGACAGATGAGATAGTGACGAAGGCCGAATGCGCCGGATGTCGCCGGCGTGACGGCGGCGACCTTTTCCGGCATTGCGGAAGCGCTCATGGCGAGATCTCCGCAACGCCGGCTGCTTCGCTGCGGCTGAGCCTCGAAAAGGCGTCGCGGATCGAACCAGCACCGCTTGCTTTGACGACGTCGGCCACCTTGCCCTTGGCGACCAGGTCACCCTGCCGCAGCACGATGACATGGTCGCCGTCATCAACCTCGTCGATCAGATGGGTGGCCCAAAGCACGCCGATGCCCTCGCTTTCGACCAAGTTCCGGATGGTGGCAAGAATGCCCGCGCGCGACTGGATGTCGAGACCAACCGTCGCCTCGTCGAGCAGCAGCAGGGGGGGACGGTGGAGCAGCGCCCTGGCGATCTCGATGCGCCGCATTTGGCCGCCGGAAAGGCTGCGAGCCTTGTCGTGCTGGCGGCCCCGCATGTCGACTGTCTCGATCAGCGCTGCAATGCGCTGCCGGGCTTCATGCCGTCCGATGCCGTGCAGCGAGGCGTGATAGGAAAGGTTCTGGTATACGCTCAGATCGAGGTCGAGCGTGCGTGCCTGGAACACGATACCGACACGTCTGAGCGCCTCGCCGGAAGCACGGCTGACGTCATGGCCGAAGATGCGGATCGATCCCCGGCGCGTGTCGTAAAGGTGGCTGATCAACGAGAACAGAGTTGTCTTGCCGGCACCATTGAGACCAAGCAGGGCGGTGAAAGTCGCCGGCGCGATCGAAAACGAGACGTCGTTGAGCGCCCGCTTCGGACCATAGGAATGGCAGACGCCGGCGACGTCGAGCGCCGCTACCTCATCTCCGTCTTGCCCCGCCCTGACATGCTGCATGGATGGCTCCTTCAGGATGTTTGCATAGCGCGCTCGACGTCGCCGGCGTCAGTCTTCCGGCTGCTTTCATTGGGGCGATATGACCACGCCCCAGGGCTGCTGGCCGACGGTGACCGACTGAACCGGTTCGTCGGTCGCTGTGTCGATGAAAGTGATGTCGTTGGAATTGCCGTTTGTGGTGATCAGTGTTTTCTGATCGGGGGTGAAGTCCAGATGCCAGACGCGCTGGCCGACGAGGATGTACTTTTCCACGCCGTAGCTTTCGGTGTTGATCACCGCGACATGGTTCGCCGGGCCGAGCGCGACATAGGCCTTCTTGCCGTCGGCGCTGATGGCGATGCCTACCGGCTGAATAGTTTCGGCCCGTAACCCCGGAATCGCGAACTTGATCTTTTTCACGACCTCGCGCCTGGCGTTATCGATGACGCTGACGGTGCCGCCGACCTCGGCACTGACCCAGATCTGCGATCCGTCGGGCGTGAACGCAGCGAAGCGCGGGCGCGTGTCAACCAGCACGTTGTCGGTCACGTCATGGCTCTCGGTGTCGATGAAATGCGCCATGCTGGTGGTCTCTGAGGTGTTGACCATGGTCTTGCCGTCGGGGCTGACGGCCATGCCCTCCGGCTCCACACCAACCGGAATCTCGGTCTTTATTTCCTTGCTGTCGACGTCGATCGCGGTGACCAGATTGTCGTTTTCGTTGGCGACGTAGAGCGTCTTGCCGTCGGGCGAAAGCACGAACAATTCGGGATCGTCGCCGGAGGGCAGCGTGCCGACGACCTGCAGCGTCGCGGTGTCGATGATTTGGATTGCGTTGTCGTCGCTGGCGCACAAGTAGATGAACTTGCCGTCGTGCGAGATGGTGACGCCGCGCGGTCTCTGGCCGACGTCGACCGTCTTGACAACCTGCATGGTTGCCGTATCGACGACAGTCATCGTATTGTCCTTCTCATTGGAGACATAGGCCGTGTAGGCCGATGCCGAGCCGGCCATGAGGCCGAATGCGACAATGGCGAATACGCAAGCTCGGCTCTGCACGAATTCCTCCCGATTGGCGCTACTTGAGAACGCATTTCGTTTCCGGTTGATCGATGCCGAGGGTGTCGAGCTCGGAGACCTGATGGAGATAGCCCTCCTGGGGAGATGTCGAAACGACCGATTTGGCATCGCCAAGCAGGATCGGCTGGCGAAGCTGGAGGTTCCATTTGCGGAAGGTCAGCTTCTGTCCCTTGAAGGCGGCGACCGAGAAATCGTCCGAGCGGATATAATCGCTGATCTTTTTCGGATCGTCGCCATTGGTGCGCGTGGTGGCTTCGCCGATGGCACGCACGGCCGTCCAGGCCGACATGTCCTTGGACAGCATTCGCCGACCTGTCGTCCTCAGGAAGCGACTTTGCATCTGGATGCCGCCCCACTGCTCACTCGCGGGATGCCATGATGATGCCACGATACCGGCCGTGCCCGCGACCAGCCTCGACGTCCAGGTGCGGTACGGTACGTAGGTCCCGAACACCTCGCTTTCATCGGCCACAAGCAGCACGTCATGCTCCGGGAGGTCTTGCGTGAATACCGAGATCTGCTGCTGTATCTGCGTGGCTCCGGTATCGGTGCGGCGCGCCGTGCCGGTGTCCTTGAATTCCTTCTCCGCGACGATCTGGCCACCGAAGCGGGCTGCCGCGCGGCGCAACGCGTCCGCATAGAGGTGGTCCTGCTCATGCGAACCGTAAAGCAGCACCCAGTTCGGCCATTTCTTCACCATGAGATACTGCGCCAGCGCGTCGGCGAGCATGCTTCGCGTCGGCGCGATGTGGAAGACATTTACGCGGCAGTCCTCTTCGCGCAGGCTATCGTCGGGGGCGCCGACGTTGAAGATCAGCACGCCCTTGTCGCGGGCGATGTCGGCGATCGACAGTAATTGTTTGGCCGAGACGTCCGCAACCACGTAGCGGTCGCCCTTGGCGACCAGGTCGTCGAATGCCTGAACCGCGTCCGATTCCGGGCTTATCTCGGTAACGTCGAGGCTGAATTTCTGATTGACGAACTTCCCGGTCGTATTGTTGTCGCCGATAGCGACATTGGCACCGGCGAGACCTTCGTCACGCGGCGGCACGTCGAGCAGCGAAAGCATCAGTCGCGGCGCGTAGGCCCGCAAATAGCCTATCTTGATTTCGGTTATCTTTGCGTCCGGCTTGATCGCGCCCGCCCGCTGCAAAGTCACTTGCTGGCCCAACGCACCAGCGGTTAGGGACAGAAAGCACAAAAGGGCCGCCAAGGTGCCCGGCACCGCACTTGTCATCGACAAATTACCACTTCTTGCGCTTACTCGATCGTTGCCGAGCGAAGCCAAGGTGCCCCAGGTGAGCTTAGTGAACCTGCGGGATTTATCAACCTTTTGAGCAGGCGTTCTGGCTCTGCTTTAGTCCTACTCCCGCGGCAATGAGGTAGCCGTCAGGGCTTCCCCGGAACTGTCGGAAAGTTCCGAACTGATCAGCATCGTGTCCATAACGCGGCTGCCTTGAGGCGGGTGAGGTGGAGGACCTTGGTAGAATAGACTTATGAGGTGGATCGTTGGATTATTACGATCTTACGGCAACCTGGAAACGGACATTTTGTATTGCGAGGCAGGCCGCAAACCCGCCGGAACATGAAATTCTTCGACTGCCTTGGGAGGAATGCCTGATGAAAACGCGTGCCGCAGTCGCAGTCGCCGCCGGAAAGCCGTTGGAGATCATGGAGGTCGACCTCGACGGTCCGCGCGAGGGCGAGGTGCTGGTCGAGATCAAGGCGA
>NZ_JAMYKV010000067.1:0-28838 GCF_040317535.1 Mesorhizobium sp. M1409 | reverse complement strand
ACCTCCATCGAGGTGGATGTTGAATCAGCACAAAACGCAGCCGTCACATCACAATCGATTCATCGATCACAGGACGTGCTCTAGGCCCAATCTCGTGAAGGACGAAGGCCACCGCTCCGTATTTACTAAATCGATAGCCTTTGATGATAAGTTGCACTGGAATTTGACCTTGAAGCTTAGTGATTTCCATAGCAATTCTAAATCGCATCGGAACGCCCTTCTCTGCTGGCAGTGATCGAACATCATTGCTTAAGCCAGAGCACCGAGAACCCACGACCATAAAACCGTCGCAAGGACTACGTGCGGCCGAACTTCGGCCCCAATGTCCTGTACTTACCCGAATAGGCTTGAGGAGCCGCCGATGGTTGAACCAGTCCACCCTGGCTTGGCAATCAGGTGGCTCAACGCAGTTGTAGCCCGCAACCTCTGCCTTTGCGACTACATAAGATGGCAGGTATCATCACCGGGTGTCTTAAGTACGATGCCGGTGATCGCCTAGGCTCAGGACCTATCAATTTCGTTTGAGATGTGATTCGTGGTCTCCATTGAAGGAGGCCGCTATGGGTGATTTGTTTCTGCCGAGCGAGCGCCAGATGGTGCGGATTTCGCCACATTTTCCGCTGTCGCACGGGGTGCCGAGGGTCGATGACCAACGCGTCGTCAGCGGCATCGTCTATGTGATCCGCAATGGGCTGCAGTGGAAGGATGCGATGGCCGGCTACGGTCCGCGCAAGACGCTCTACAACCGCTTCATCCGCTGGAGCTGGCTCGGCGTCGCAGGCGATTGGGACAAGCGTCCTGCAAGGGCGCAGCGAACAGGCGGACGCGTTGTGAACAGGGCTAACTAATAGACGCGGACAAAACGGGGAGCACGTCAGGTCCTTCCAATGTATGTCTCGCACGCCCCCAGCAAACTCGTGGTGCACCGCTCTTAACGGAATGGACCAGCCTCGTTCTCGGTAGGGACTCCTTGTGGGTGCGGCTGCTGCTTCAGCACTTGGGACAATGCAAGGGTCGGGCGGTGGGCATCTGAACTTCGTGGCAACAATGCTTACCATTTTTTCCCTATCGGAACACTCCGATTTTACATTCGTCATGATGGTCTTTTACGTCGCTTTTTACAATTCGACAATTCCGAGCTTTACTGTCTTGATAGCTGCGAGCGTCCTACTTGATGTATCCAATTTTTTCTTCACGTTTTTAATGTGGAAATTGACCGTATTCACGGATATCCCTAGAATTGTTCCTATTTCCCAAGATGACTTTCCTTTCGCCGTCCACAGAATGCACTCCTTTTCTCTCGGCGTAAGGCTTGGGGCGTTTTCGAATACCGCCGAATTCTCGAACTGGGCGACGCTCAGATGGAAATGTAACGCAGCAAGTTGCAAATAGGTGACTGTTCGATTTTGGAATTCGCGGTCCCAAGGTTGAGCAAAGCTCATGATGGCAAGCCTCCTTTCCGGGCCGTGCAATGGAACGGTAATGCCCGACCTTAAACCGAACGTTGCAGCCTCGTCGAAAACGCGTCGCTCGTTGTCAGTCGTGCTTCCGTCGTTGTACACTTCGCTCCATCGAAAGGCGTCTGCTCGCTGTCGACTCGTCTTGATGATTGGGTCTATCCTGTCGTAACCCATTTCGAAATAGCGCGCCTGCCATTCAGCAGGGTAATTATTCAGCATGACCGTCGGATCGCGCTGGCCAGGCTTTAAACCACTTTGGCCAGGTGCAAGAGGCCCATAGGCGATCCACGGGCAATCAAAATGGAGGGCAAAGGCGGATAAAAGGTCAAATATTCGTTCCATGTGCGCAATGCCGTTGGTCTTTTCAAGGAACCGGCCGAACTCGATCGCAAATGTCTCCCTGGCTGTCTCGGTCGAATGCATTGACGGGACACTAAGCAAACTGGTCGGACCTCGGTTACGGGTCCTTGAAGTGAGGGAAGGCTCTCATCCGCAGGCGTTCCATAATGTGTCTCCGGAGAAATTTTCACTGGAGGTTGGGACCGCCAAGATGCACAGGGCTGCAAAGCGAGAGGCTCGCCGCGCCGTCATCGGCAGATCGGGCATTACCAAAACGTTACTACATTTGCCAGGGTCAGCAGGGTTATATTGCGTGAATTAAATGTTGCGCCAATATTTCCGAAGTTTGAATTCCACAGCTGCAACTGTCAAATTTTCAACTGCTGACGCGGTCGAATAGAACGAGGCCCTGAACTTGACCTGGAAAATCTGTAGAGACGCGACCGAACGGCATTAGCTTGCGGGCGAGTGCCACGATCATCGTCTTGCGTGGGGATTTGCGACCGTCGCTCGCGCGCCCGGAATCCTTGGGCGAGGTTACTGTCCTTCTGGAAGCTCAGAAAACGCCACGCCAGTTTGGATCATGCCGCGCCGCACGCGGGCGTTGCCGGCGCGTGCCAGCCCCCCTCTCGCGGCGGCGCTGGCCGCTCTCGTCCGGCGTCCCGGTGCGGCCGGCATAGCGCGCCACGGCGCGGCGATCGCGCAAGCCGCGTGACAGGATCTGGCCGCCTGACGCCGGTGCCGATGATCCGCGCGATGAGGCGTACCATCGCGTGCGGGCCGCTCGCTGTCGCGGCCGGGGCAGCCAGCCGGCGCAGGCGTTCCTGCTCGATGGCGCGAATCTGCTCACGCACCAGGGGTGAGGGGCTGCGATCTGAGCCGCAGCATCAGCACGTCATAGATGCGGGAGAGATGCTTTTGGCTCGAGCCGATCACCCAGTGGCCCAGAGCGCCACGGCTGACAGGAACACCCGCGCGCTCGAAGGCCTGCGCCAGGCGGTAGAGCGGTGTGCCGTCGACGTATTTGTGAACGAGCGCGAAGGCCGGCCTCGAAGCCGTGGCGATGCAGCCCGGCAAGGGTTGCGCGGGCATCGGCGCGGTCACGACCGGCGTGTTGATGCCGGTGCGCTCACAATGGCGGCAAGCATATTTGAACCGCACATTCTGCAGAACCTTCGCCTTCACCTCGATATGAAGTTGCTCGGTAACGGCCTCGCCGGTGCGATGCATCTGGTGACGGCAGCAGGGACAAGCCTTCTGGTCGTCGGGAAGGTCATACTCGACGCGCTCGCGCGGCAGGTTTTCCGGCAAGGCCTTGCGGCCGCGCTTCTTTCCCGTTGCCCCTTTGCTCGCCTGCAAGCCCTTGTCCGGCAGGACAACGACATCGCCATCTTCGCTGTCGGCGGCGTCCTCATCGCGCGGCCTGTTCGGCTTCATTGAAGAGGCGGTCAATGTGCTTTTCGCTCTTCGGCTCAAAACGATGCAGTCGTGCAAGCGCCAGCTCTTCTTCGAGTTTGACGACGCGTTCGGCGAGTTGACGGTTCTGCACCTGCAGCGCAGCAATGCGCGCCTTCAACTCTTCAGCAGTCGGTTCGCCGGGTCGATTCATCAGATTTTGAATCGAAAGCATGCCGCCGCGTCAACCGCTCAATTCGAGAGCCCTCAACCAGCAACCTGATATTGCCGCACCGGATGGCGGACCATCGCATCGATATCGATGCCGTCGAGGATCCAGTGCAATTGCTCGGTCGTAAGCGTGGCCACCGCTGCCTCCCGGCGCGGCCACCGGAACCTGTCCTCGGTCAGCCGCTTCAGGACCAGCACAAAGCCCGACCGATCGAAGAACAGGAGCTTCATCCGGTCGCGACGGCGATTGCAGAACGCAAAAACCGCCGGAGCAAACGGATCGAGCGCCATCGTCTCCTGGACCAGAACCGCAAGGCTGTTGATGCCGGCCCGGAAGTCGATCGGCTCGCGGTGAAGGTAGACTTTCAAGTCAGCGCCCAGTCTGAACATGACCCAGCGCTCCGATTACCGCTGCCAACGCATCCACATCACCGCATTCCAGCGTCAACTTCACGCCGTTCGGCAGCGACGCGCTCACCTTGGCTGGAGAGGAAAAATGCGCATTCCTTTTCGATGACGACCCACGCATCCATCGCAAGTCCCCGGCAAATCCACCGCAGCCATGCTGCTCTGTCGCAGCAAGCCCCGATCGGCAGTGCTTTCAATCTGAACCGGGATGAACGCCGATGGTGGGGCGGCGGGAGGGACTGGGTCTCGGCGCGCTTCTTTATCCACTTCCGAAGAAGGTTCGCATTGACCCCATGTTCGAGCGTGAGCCTCGATACCAACACGCCAGGCTCAAGGCAGGCAGAGACAAGACGCTCCCTCGATGCCGGGTCGTATCGGCGTCGCCCGTCCCGACCGAAACGGAACCCGAAGATGCGTTTCACGTCGCTGATGCACCACATCACTCCGACGCTATTGGTGGAGAGCTTCCATGCGCTCCGCAAGCAGGCGGCGAGCGGCGTGGATGGCGTAACGTGGTACGATTATGAGAAGACACTCGGGGGGCGCGTGCACGAACTACATCGGGAAATTCAGTCCGGTGCGTATCGTGCACAACCGTCCCGACGGGTCTACATTCCGAAGAATGACGGAAGACTCCGTCCACTCGGCATTGCAGCGTTGGAAGAAAAGGTCGTGCAGATCGCCGTGTCGACGGTTCTAAGCGCGATCTATGAGCAGGACTTCCTCGGCTTCTCATACGGGTTCCGACAAGGAAGGGGACAGCATGACGCGCTAGACATTGATGCGACGACGCCATGAACCGGTGGCAAAGGTAGGTCGGTGGTTACGGCAAGTGTTACAAGGGTATTTGAACTACCATGCGGTGCCTGACAATCTAAGACGGTTGGGAGGTTTCCGATGGGAGGTCGGTCGAGCATGGCGACACGCATTGATGCGTCGAAGCCAGCGACACCGCATGCCTTGGGACCGTTTCCAAAGGCTGCTTCGCAAATACCTGCCACCGTGCCGCCTGATGCATCCGCATCCAGATGCTCGGCTTACCGTCACAACATCCGATAGGAGCCGTATGCGGTAGTGCCGCACGTACGGATCTGACCGGGGGGCGATGGGTAACCATCGTCCCTACCGGGACCCCTCGAGCGGTCTCATCATAAATCGAAGGCCGTTGACGAGACTGTCGACGCTTCCGCTTCGACGAGCTGTTCAACACACGGATTGCGGATTTCTCGTGATACCCTGTCGCCGCGATGAACTCATCTAAGATCCTGCGCTTGTCCTTATTCGCTGCGGTCGCATAGCGATCCCGGATTGCATTGGCCGGGCTTCAAGCGCCAGCCGCTCAAGAAGCTCGATGCCGATGCGCCAGCTCTGTTGAAACTGCTGCAGCGCTTGCGCGACGAAGCCGGCCAGGCCGGGCATGCTCTCAAGGCATGGCTCGACGACATCGCCCCAAAAGTCTTGCCGGACAGCAAGTTCGGCAACGCCGTCTCATACACCCTGAACCGATGGGGATATCTGACTCGTCACACCGAGGACGGCAGCATGCCGATCGACAATAATCTTCTCGAGCGTCGCTTCGAAGGCTTGGCAACGGCCAGAGCGATCACGCGTCTCTACGGAACATCCAGGCTGTCTGTGAACTTCTTCCAGCCCTCGTCAAGCTGGCTGTCAAGCGGCGCGACGGCGCAAAGGTGGCTAAGCGCGCTATCATCCGCCACAGACGCCCTGTAATCGACTGCTACAGGCGGAGAGTATCCCGTTGGCCGCCAAGACCAAGCTGACGGAGATCGCCCCTGGGCTCGATCCGCTGAAAGTCTCGAGGAAATGAGTGCTGTGCAGGCTCACCTGGCAGCATTGGCTGACGGCGAAATACCGCCCCCGCCGACATCCGAGCCGCCTGACCTGGCCGCATTCGTGGCAAGCCTATCAAGCGCCTGGCACGGCGGCGAGATCCGTCCGACATTCTCAATCATAGCTAAACCGCTTTATCTGCGAAGCCTCCAAAAGGTCATTGCGAGTCCGTCCGCCGCAACCAAGCTAGCGATCTCGCCCCCGACCGCAGCACCGCCACAAGCCAAAGCTGGTCTACGCCAAACCTGGCCAAGGCCGCATCCACGCGCTCCGCGTGGCGTGGCCGATCGCGTGTCACCGATTGGAGGAAACCCAACATCAACGCCATGCAGCTTTTCGAAGAGTGCGTTCAGTTTCCAGGCCGATTGACCCGCAAGCAATACACAACGTTCGTCCGATGGGTCGGTGTCTGGCGCTAGGCGGCTCGCGCGTTGTCATCGGGCCTAAAATGTCAAACCACGCGGCCGACGACCTGATATCTTCAAGAACGATTGGGAGGAATGGCACAGTGCCTTGAGGAACGGCCGGACCAGACCGCACTCGAACTGCTCGTCGAGATCCAGGCCCGTTACCAGGACGATACACCTTGCGACAGCTTTTCACCTTGCAGAAGCGCGTTAGAGCGTGGCGACAACAAGCGTGCAGCGGCTCATCGGCGAGGCCAGCAGCATAGCGCCATATGCTGCTCCCAAATCCCTTATTCCCGGCGAGCGGGTATCATTCTCGATGAGGCAAATGGTAGGCAACACGACACCACCCAGACTCTCATCCTCAATTGACCTGCCACCGAATATCCTTTCCGACAGGTTTCCGGATACCCAAAATTCTTACCCCCAGCTTTTTCCCGCTCCTCTATGTAAACTGCCGCTCGACTTTTGCGGCTTTCGCACAGCTTTCAATATTGGCTCCGTTTCATTGGCTCCATTTCTGGCTATCCGCCGTTTGTCGCCTGGCTTGCCGGCACCATTGCTCCGCCGGAGCGGCGGGGCGAATTGGCTTTAGCAGAAACTGCCGACCAATTCGGTAATCCGGGTTAACGATGAGGGGATCGAACGTAGCAGCGGCGACGTAGTCCGCACTCCCGGCTCCAAAGGAAGCCATGACCCTGGCTTGATCGAGATGATACTTGCGCTCTGGTTCGATCAGCACCCACGCTTTGGCCAGATCGGAGCAGTCCTCAAGTCCGATCGCTTCCACCGCCACCGCGTTACTGCCGGGATACCATCCCATAAGCCATGGAAGACCCAGCGCTCGCGTCTCGAGCACATACAGCAGGCTCGGCGAGTCGCCAGTGAGATCGACCACAGGGGTACCAGCTTCGAGGCCGGCCGCACGAGCCTTGGATCTGGCCGTGGCCAGATAGTTTTGGAGGGATTCCGCGATTACCAATTTTCCACCCCCCGGCATTGGCATGACAGCGGTATGAGAGCGCAGATCTCTCATGTCCCAGGGCGGGTTGAGGAGACTATCATTGATGACTGATGCAGTGAGAAACTGTGCCAACACAGCCAAGGGCAATAAGGTGGCGAGGCTGGATCCCTGTCGCGCAAGAGGGCTCAGGAAAGCAACGATCGCGAGCATCCAGAACAAAGCGTCGAGCGCGCCAATATACCAGTAATTGACATTGGAGCCCAGTGCGAACACGTGCGGCAGGACCAAGAAGGTTAGCGCTAGAGCGATGCTGGTTGCAGGCTGACTGCGCAGAACCAAATCCTTACGATAGAGCATCGCGCCAAGGCATGTGAAGGCCGGCACCAGAAACAGGGTCGAAGGCTGGATGCTGATTGGATCGATCCCCAGCAGTGCAATTGCTATTGTTACGATCAAAACCGCAGCGAGCGCCAGCGATGGGAGCAACTTGTCCGCAGATCCCATGAAAATGCTGAGCAGAAGAGCCATGGCCAGTACCACAGCGATAGCGAGTTGCGAGCGGCTGGTGGCGAGCCAGTCGATCCGAAAGCTGCGAAATACCTCGTGTCCGGAACCCCGCAGGATTTCCAACTCAGCGCTGTTAACCATACGCGTCACCAGCCCGGTGATGCCACCGTCGATCAAGTAGGCGGTCATAATCAGTAGAGCGAGAGCGATCACCGCCGCACCAAACATGGGCAGCAGCGACTTTCGGCGCAAAACGACGACATACAGCATAACTATGAGGCCAATGGCCGCAGCGGTGGTCGGCTTGGCCATGAAACAGCACCAGCCGCCAACTCCGACCAGGATCCACCCCAAGACTTGGCGCATGCGCCCTGGCCGGTCGGCCAGTAGCAAGCCGGTCATTATGATCAAAAGCGATTGAAAGGCCAGCGCGTAGTAGCTCGGGGTGAGCGTCAGCCGGAAGCGAAAGACCGTTGATGCCATGCTGGCGATCCCTGCCGATAACACAGCCGCCTGCAGCCAGCCCACCGTCCAGAGGTGCCGGATTGCAAGGAAGCTAAGAATCCACCCCAGCGCCATAGTAAGTGTGACGTTCGCCATCCGAAGCACTGCAATATCGCCCCCCACCCACAGATACGGCCGGTGGTAAACGAAGCCGAAAAGGGACGGCGGAGAATTGATTGCGTAGGGGAATGGGTTCGCGATGAAGTTGAGGTAGAAACCTTCGTCCTCGAGATTGAGACCGTAACTGCTATAGTATAGCAGCCAAGTGAAAAGGATCGCTGTGGTTAAGGCGGACAGAGCAAGCAAGGTCCGCTCCAGCAAGAGCGACAACGTCCTTCCCTTGGCAAAGTGGTTCTCTCTTGCCATGGGACCTCCCTGCCAGCCTCCTGGACGAGGCGTATTCCAATGGATATCAGCGTCAAGACGGAGCTTCTAACCAATCTGAGTCCCGCAATCGCCTACAAGAATTGGTAGGCTCGCTCACCTCGTGATCCGATCCCAATGTTGCGACCGCTCGCGGACGAACGCCTCAAATTCTCGGACGCCCAGAGGGCGTCGAAGTAGGGCCGTGACGGCGTCGGTGATCGTGCCCGCAGCGTTCTCTAATCGCCTTCGTCAATGGGCTCCTTTCTCCTCGTTGGTGCAGCGCCTGCCGGGCTCAGGGTTCTCTCCGGGGTCGATCGCAAGGATCGCCGCATGTTTGCGTTGGAACGGGTGGGTCGAAGTGGTGTTCGCGGTTCCGTAGGACCGCATACGTGGGAGCGACCTCATCCGCGCAGCGTCCCGGCAAGGACGCATCTCGGGAACTGGAGTCGATCGGGAATCGAAAGCTCCATGTCAGGCTGCAGCGACGGCGTGGCGGAACGGCTCATTCGTCTTCCACATGGCGTGGAGGATGACGGCAAGCTTGCGCGCTTCTTGAAGCCGGCGCCCTTGGCATTCCGCAGGCCCCAGGCCTTCAGGCAAGAGAAGCCAATTTCTCGCGTCAGGATGACGTTGGCCTCTTCATAAAGATGGGTCCGCGTCAGCTGGTCGCCGCGCTTCGAGATGCGGCCGTTTCGGCTGATTTCGCCGGGTTCGTAGCGCCTGGGTGTGAGGCCGAGATAGGCGCCGGCGCTGGAGGATCGGCGGAAGCGGGAAGCATCGTCATAGGTCGAGGCGACCGAAAGCGCGATCACAGCGCCAACGCAGGGTGCGGTCATCAACAGCCGGGCTATGGCATTCTGTTTCGCGGCTGCGCGAACGCGCGCGTCGAGCACCCTGATCCCCTCGATGATGGATAGGCGGGAAAGATTTAAAGGCTTCGGCAGCGCACTCTTCGGTCTGACGCCGATGGGCGTAGCCGATCAAGCAGCGCACTCTGGCCCGCCGTCCTGATGTCGATTTTTGTCGAGTGCGCGACACAGGGCAGGAGTTCTGCCCAAATTCATGCATGCCGTTGAATAGTCTACGAAAAACCTTCTTTGCCTCTCGCTGCATAGTTGGCACCACTTTTGATGCTCTTACTGCAAAGATTTAGCCTGGGAACGAAGAAACAACATGTCAGGTCGGCGTGAGTTCACATCTCCAGACTTCGGGCCCATCCGGAGGTTCACCCCTCTCTTAGATGCGTTCCCCGCCGTGTCGACCGTGGACATGAGAATATTAATGCGACAGCGATGCGTTAGGTCACATCGCTGCGTGGGTGCTCTCAAGGAAGCGACACGGTTGCGGCGACAATCGGTAAGCCCCAGACCAAGCATCTTCCTCTGTCGAACTCGGCCCGGACAGCGCTGTTTGCCTCCTTGATGAGTTGCAGCGATGACTCTGACTATCCATTAGGGTGTAAGATAATGATGTTTGATCTGGGATGCTTTGACCGTCACCTACCTTTAGTTTGTGACTTGGATGGCACTCTGACCAAGTCGGACAGCTGCCATGAGAACTTCTGTCATGCCTTCTTTCATTCGCCGCAGCGCCTGTTTCGCGCCGTTCCAGGATGGTTTAACCGCGCGGCCCTGAAACAGACGCTGGCAAACATTCGTCCGATTGAAGCGCGGGCGCTTCCATATCGTGAAGAGGTGTTGGATCTGATACGTGGTGCGCACGCTGCGGGCCGTGAAATTCATCTCGTCACGGCAGCTGACCAGAGCATAGCTGACAACGTCATTTCTCATCTTGGCGGATTCGACGGAGCGAAGGGCAGCGATGGCTCCTTGAATCTCAAGGGTCGCAACAAGCTGAAATGGCTTCAGGAAAACTTTCCCAATGGGTTCATCTATGTGGGTGATAGTGCTGCGGATCTTCCTATTTGGGAGGCATCCACCGGAGCCGTTCTTGTTGGCAACGCAGCAAGGTACGCAAGTCAACTCCGTAAGGTTGGCGTCGAGGTTAGGACGATCGTCCCAGAAAAAAACGAGCCGGTGAAGGACTGGCTGTCTGAACTCAGGATACACCAGTGGTCGAAGAATGTGCTGATCTTCGTTCCGTTGTTTCTTGTCCCTACAGTGGGTGGCTTTCCTGTCGTCTTGAAGACGGCGTTCGCCTTCCTTGCTGTCGGTCTCGTTGCTTCTTCAACCTACGTCATCAACGACTTGGCCGATTTGGAGGCGGACCGGGCGCATGCGACCAAACGCTTAAGGGCAATAGCCGCCGGCAGAATAAGCATCATCCGCGGCTTTTTGGCGAGCATATTCCTGCTCGCTACCGGGCTTGGAATAGCCTTGCTTTTGGACTATCGATTCGCGCTGGCTGTTTCAAGCTATCTGGCGCTCACATTAGCATATTCGTTCTGCTTCAAGCGTTACGCCCTGCTTGACGTGACTGTGATTGGAAATCTGTTCACATTGAGGATCGTCATGGGGCAGGCGCTGAACGACTTCGAATTCTCGCCGTGGCTATTTTCTTTCTCATCCTTGCTCTTCTTCTCGTTGTCCCTCGCAAAACGTCACGTGGAGGTGATGCATGCGCACTCCCAAGGAAAGGACTTTATCAAGGGGCGGGGATATTTACCCGAGGATTGGCCGCTCACCCTGGGTTACGGCCTTGCTTCCGGCTCAGCTTCGATTGTCATCATGCTGATTTTCGTTGTGCTCGACCCCAGAGTGGCCGAAGCATATCACAATTCCGTATGGCTCTTCGTCGCGCCCGCCGGCATCTTCATATGGCTGCAAAGGATCTGGATCCTGAGCCATCGCATGGAGTTGCATGACGATCCGGTAGCTTTTGCTCTCAAGGACAAGACTAGCTATCTAATCGGCGCCTGCATCGCGTTGGCGTTTGTCCTGGCTTTGTAAGACAAAGCCATTGCCAATGTCGCCAGCGCGTTGCGACAGCGCTGACGACAGATTTGCCGGAAGCGGACTTCCTGCAACCGGAGGGGGCACTGGCTCTTGCGGAAGAACACTTGTCGCAGTTGCGTCAGCAAGGTGTGGAAGTGTGACGGGTGGTATCCGAGAAATGGAAACTGTCCGCGCATTCGTGGCCCGTGTGCCCAATGCGCCGCGTTAATCCACATGGCGGGGGTCATTCATCCCAAAACGGTTGCCCGGTTTGAAGCGATCAATAAGCAGGGCATATCAATCTGCTTACGGCAGCGCAAAAAATGTGCGGCACGCGATTGTCACGGCGTCGAATTCGCCGACCGGAAGCAACCAGGACTACCGCATTCGCAGCGGAAAGCCCTATCAGGCCACAGAAGGACTGTGGCTGCGCCAAGATGCTGATGGAAGAGTCGGTGCGAGCGGAAATTGCCGCCAGGAAACCTGCAGAAGCGTTCATCGATCGTCCACGCGCCAGGGCATTACGATCCAGCCGACCGTCAACGCGCTTCTCTTCAAGCTGGTCAACGACCGGCGAGTTTCCGATCGTTGGACCGCAACCGCCGCTCGATGCGCTAGCGGGACAGGTTTAAGATTCCAAGGCGCCCGGCGCCAGTGATCGGTCTTGGCCGAAATATAGTCGCGTGGAGGCCGAATTCCCGACTGGCCTATATCAGAAGCCGCTCCGCTAGAACCTTGCTCCTACCGTACGGTCCGATCGGACCTTGCATATGGGTCGGTTTGACCGGTGCGTGATCGGGTTTCCCATGGGTCATGTCCGTAAAAAAAACAACTCGCTGCGTGGAACCCGCTGAGATTGCTTCCCCCAGGCAGCGGGTGTCATTAACGTCCACGTCTGCAAACCACTCGTCTCGACTTGTATAAGGTACACCACGGTGAAATTGATGCGCTGCAAGATGATAGACCACATCGTACCGTGGGAGACAAAGCTTCCTGAGATCACGGTCCTGTCCCACGTCACCCTTTTTTGAAATCTATCGAGTTGCTAGATCTAGTTGCTTGCGGCTCATCGAGAGCGAAAACGACAACTTTCTCTCTCCGCCGGGCGAGAGCGGATGCCATATACGCTCCGACAAAGTATGAGCCTCTAGTGATGAGGTGTCGAATGAGACTACGAAGTCCAGGCAATTATGGCAACGCCAGCACAAATCAACGCGAGGCCGGCCAGTCTTGAAAGTGGTATTACTTCGCCAAGCAGAAACAAGCTGAGTAAAGCCGCAATGACATATCCAATTGATAGCATTGGATAGGCCACACTAACGTCATAGATTGATAGAACGATTAGCCACAATAAGAGGCTTAGTGCATAACAGGACAACCCACCCAGAAAATAAAAGTTGCCAGCAAATGCCAAAACGATTTTGATTGGGTGTGAACCTCCGGACAGTAATGGCCCAAGCGTCAGCATAGCCGCGCGCAAAGCGACTTGAGCTAGTGCGTTCATGCTTACAGTGAAAATGATCAATGCGAATGATGAAGCGGTCATGGCGTGCTCTTGCGTAGGCTATGCAGACGCAGTAACTACTGAAGATTTCGCGAAACGTCGGGGCTCATCCTCCCTTAAACGAGGAGAGCGAGCGCACGAAGTATTTTCATGACTTATGGCAAAGGCGAATTTACTTCCGAGCAAGAGATTGGTTGTACTTGCTAACGTCTCTAGTCCCATCTAGTGACGGAATGTCGTACGCATTCGTAGTAACAACAAGGCCGAAAATGTTAAAGTTATATTAAGTTATCATTGCCTGACGGCATCGATGGCTCGCCTTGCGACCGGTTGGGGGGATTCTTGTGGCGGCCGGTGTGTCGGGACACGCTCAGAGGCCGTTTGGAAACTCGGCTGTAGAGGATTTCGTGTCGGACCGGTTTGTGATTCAAGCTCTGGATGTGGACGAAGCAGAGCCGGGGGTCGGATGGCCCAGATCGCGAAGAGCGATCCAGCGGGCCGTAACGCGAGTGAAGCCTGAGCAGGCCTCGAAAGAGTCAATGAAGACGCCGACCCACCTCTTGCTCGGGGCGACTGTGCGGACAGGGAAGCAATCGACACACGCACCTGTCCGGTCTGCCGGGGTATTGGGCACGGCACGTTGGAAGGGTGATACGGGTAATTGGGGAGACCCGTCCGGTCGGAGGTCGCGGCTTCGACATCGCTTCTGGGCGATGGACCGGGCGGGAGTCGGACAGGGTCATACGACCGTTGAGGCCGGGTAATCCCGGCGGAGGAAAGGACCCTGACTTCTGGTGTGCTTTCGAAGTTGGTGAGGAGGGGGTGATTGGCGATGAGCCTCGAAACCCAATAAGATCAGTACCCTGCAGAGAAAGCTCTATTGTAAGGCGAAGGCGGAGTCCGCTTTCCGCTTCTATGTGCTCGACGACAAGATCTTCCGCAACGACATACTGCGTCATGCCTATGTGCTGGCCCGCGCCAATGCGGGCTCGCCGGGCGTGGACGGTGCGGCCTTCGCGCAGATCGAAGCGGAAGGCGTGGGGAAGTGGCTGGCGGGCCTGCGCGGGGAACTTGTCTCGAAGACTTACCGGCCACAGCCGGGTGCGGGTGATGCTCCCGAAGCCGCCAAGCTGGAGTTGGAACCGATATTCGAGGCGGACTTCGAGGACAGCGCTTATGGCTACCGACCACGTCGCAGCGCACGCGAAGTAGTCAAGGAAACGCGCCGGCTGATCTGCCGGGGCCATACCGAGGTGGTAGACGCCGATTTGTCAAAATACTTCGACACGATCCCGCATTCGGCCCTCCTCAAATCGGTTTCCCGACGCATTGTCGACCGGCACGTGCTGCGGCTGGATGATGCGATGGCGCCGTTTGGTGCGTGACTATGAGCAGCGCATCGACGGTCCCACGCAATGATCCTCGTCGCAATTTGCTCAGGCGAATGCCCATCCGTGAATTTCAAAACGGACTCTTACCAAGCCAGATCGATGGCTTACCGATAGTTCAAGGCCGACAGCTTAGTCTCTCATGTTCCCTGTCAAGATTGAAGACAAGAAGGCTTGCATGCTTGCCAGGTTTGGGAAGCAATCAAGCACGCGTCGATTGCTCAGTAACACCTGTTTGGCTGGGCCAATGTGGCCGGGATGCGGGAAATCCGCCCGGCCGGATCTGCGAGGGCGAAAGCCGATGGCTTGGCTACTCGACCGGCCCGGGCTTTATTCGAGATAATATCACCCGCCAGGTGATTTTTTTGCACCGCTGCAGCTTCAACCACTCATGTTACTACGTCAATAGTCGGTTACATGGAGGACAATAAGGACCACCGGTTTCGGGACTAAGGCATTGACGCTGCTCATGCGCAGTTTTCCAGACTTGTTGCACAACCAACGTCAACGATCAAATAAGGAGGGTTAAATGGGTGAAGAGAACCTGTTTTCACCGCGTGTGTTGGCAATCAGCCGCAGGCGCTTTATTCAGTCCGCAGCGGCCTGTGCTATGGTCATTGGCTCGGCTAGCGGCGCTTCTGCTGCTGTCGCTAAAGCGGCCAAACCCAAAAAAGGAGGACATTTCAAAATCGGCGTGGGCTCGGGTTCCACAGCCGCCTCGTTGGATCCAGCTAGGTATTTAGAGTCATCCATGTGTATATTCGCCCATGGCCTTCATGGCTACCTTACCGAGATTGACTTCAACGGAAACCTCGTTGGCGAACTCGCAGAGTCTTGGGAACCGTCGAAAGACGCAAAAACCTGGACATTCAAACTGCGCCAGGGCGTTGAATTCCACAATGGTAAGAGGCTGACGGCAGATGACGTTATTGCTTCTATTAACCATCATAGGGGCAAGCAGTCCACGTCCGGTGCAAGGGTCGTCGTTGATCCTATCGAAGAAATTCGTGCGGATGGGCCTGAAACGATTGTCTTCTCGCTAACGAAACCAAGCGTAGATTTTCCGTACCTGACAGAGCACTTTCAGCTGCCCATCCTGCCGGCTAAGGACGGAAATGTTGATCTGTCTGGAGTGGGCTGCGGTGGCTATGTTCTTGAAAACATCGACTTCGGCGTGAAAGCCACAGCCAAGCGTTTTACGAACTATTGGAAGCCGAATGCGGCGTGGTTCGACTCGGTTGAGGTCCTATCAATTCTTGACAGTACAGCACGGACGAACGCTCTGGTGACCGGACAGATCCACGCAATGAACAGGTGTGATCTAAAGACAATTCACCTGCTTGAACGAAATGAGAAGCTTGAGATTACGTCGGTTAAGGGCACACAGCACTATATATTTCCGATGATGGTCAACAGTGCCCCGTTCGACAACCCGGATGTGCGTCTTGCACTCAAATACGCTCTCAATCGAAAGCAGCTGGTCGACATGCTCCTACGGGGCTACGGCGAGCTTGGAAACGACCATCCCATTGCTGCCTCGAATCGCTACTTCGCCAAAGACCTTCCGCAGCGTGAACAGGACTTGGACAAGGCGCGATACCATCTCAAGAGGGCCGGGTTAGCAGACTTGAAGGTCAAATTGTCAACGTCGGATTACGTGTTCGCTGGCGCCGTGGATGCCGCTGTCCTCTATCAACAGGATGCGGCAAAGGCAGGCATTACGATCGACGTTGTGCGCGAGCCGGCCGACGGTTACGACGATAATGTCTGGATGAAAAAGCCCTGGTGGACCGGATATTGGAATGGCCGGCCCACCGCGGACTGGATGTTCTCGGAGGTTTATGCTGAGGGAGCGCCATGGAATGAAACCCATTGGAAAAATCCGCGTTTCAACGAACTGCTCATAATTGCGAGGGGCGAACTCGACGATTCCAGGCGGCGCGAGATGTATGCTGAGATGCAGCAACTTTGTCGAGACGACGGCGGTGCAGTCATTCCTGTGTTTGCCAACTACGTTAACGCGCTCTCCACCAAAGTCGGTCACAACAACCTTGGATCGAACTGGGATTTGGATAGTTTCCGCTGCTTGGAGCGCTGGTGGCTGACTGACGTATAAGTTGTAGTTAAAACAACGATCCCGAAACATTGGACAGCGCGTCGCATTGGGCGCGCTGTCGTAGAAGGTATGGGATTTCGGAGATAACGGGGACCGATGGCACGATCGTACCGCGAAGGGGCGTCCATGCCAAAGTGGTGGCGTTGCAAACCACTTGAAGGAGGCGTCCATGAATGAGGTTATCACAATTGGGCTGGATCTTGCTGCGCATGGGTCGGCGCTAGGCCGGCATAGGCCGCCACCTGCCGGCGATTGTCGAAATGCCGGAACAGCCCTTCTGACTAGAGAACGGCGGCGCACTCCCGCCCGACGCCCTTGATGTCCAGCAGCACGGCCGCCGCAGGCATCATCGCGCCTCGCACCTCATTGCTCAACAGTGTGTCCCGTTCCGCCTCCACTGCCTTGATCTGCTCAAGAAGCAGTTCGAGTCGGTCCAGTTCACGGCCGATTGGGGTCTTAAGATACGTCGGCAGCGCCCGGCCATCGCCGGTCCGCAGTTCCTCCAGCCGTTGTCGCCGGTCGCGGCGCTGGTTCGTATCCGGAGATGCCTTGGGCGAACAGCAGACCCTTGATGCGATTGACGTGCTGCACCCGCTCTTGGGTCAGCGTCTTGCGCTCGCGGGTGATGTGGCGGCGGTCCTCCTCTTCCCGGCTGGGCGCCTGGACATGGCACAAACCCGTGGCTCGCTCCACTTGTAGGCGAGCAACGTCCGCACCCGCCGGCGACGGCGCGAGGTTGCTATTGAGGCGGGATCGACGATGTAACTCTCGATCGCTTCTGCCTGAAGCACACGATGCACCCAGAACCCGTCGAGGCCTGCCTCCTGGATCACAATAATAGGAAAGCGCCGCCCCGCCCGCGCTTGCGGCTTCTCCCGAAGCTGCGCAAAACGCTCCAGCAGGCCGGCGACGTCGCCAGCGTGCACCACGTGCTTCGACATTTTGGCTCCGTTGCCCGGCGCCAGCGACGTGATCAGCCAGTTCGATCGGCTCAGTTCCATCGAGACAAAGACCGCACCAAGATCGGTGCGGATGGCGGTCGGTTCCTCGGTTCGGTCGGCTACAATATCCATGGTCGTCTCCAGAGAGAGTTGGTGGAACAACTCCACTCTGCCAGAGAGCAGATCGCTATCCACCCGCCCATGGGATCTGACAGTCCCAACTTCCCCAGGCGCACAACCACCGCGCCCTCCGCGTCCACGCCGGTGCATCTGAAAGACGTGCTTGGCGACAATCAGACCGATTGTGCTGACCTTCGTAACCGCCCGATTGTCACCGCCTGCCTGATATCGTCGTGATGGCCTATGACACGTGTTTAACGACGTCGTTTGCGACGTGTCTTGTGCGAGGATTGCGATGCGTGTCGAGATTCTTGGTGCTGAACGGCGTCGTCGCTGGGGTGATAAGAAGAAGCTCGACATCGTCATGTCGGTTGGAATTGACGGGGCGACTGTGACTGAGGTTGCCGAGCGGCATGATGTGACACGGCAGCAGATTTACACCTGGCGGCGAGAGCTGAGGAGGAAGGGGCTCCTGTTGCCGTCGGCGGGTCCCATGTTCCTTCCCGTGGACATGCCCGTGGCGCGGAGCGAACCCTGTAGGGGCAAAGGCACCGACAGATTGTCAGCGCTGGTCGAATTGCAACTATGCTGTGGGCGGAACCTGCGCTTTGACAGAGAGATCGATACCGCCACTCTGACTCGGCTTATCCAGGCGGTTGAGACAGCATGATCGGACCGGGAACTGGGGTTCGGGTGTACCTTGCCTGCGGGTTCACGGACATGCGCAAAGGGATCGAGGGTTTGGCTGCACTGACGCAGGATGTGTTGCGCCAGAAGCCGACGGGAGGCGCGGTCTTCGCCTTTCGGGGAAGGCGTGGCGACCGTTTGAAGCTTCTTTATTTTGATGGTCAGGGGTTCTGTCTTTGTTACAAGGTCTTGCAGAAGGGCCGCTTTCCGTGGCCGTCGGCGGCCGACGGGACGGCCCGGCTGACGTCAGCGCAAATGGCGATGTTGTGGGAAGGAATTGACTGGCGACGCCCCAATTGGGGTGCGCCGCCGGCGCGTGTCCGGTGATTTATCTCTCTGTATCTAATGGTTTTTATGGCTACTCGCCCTGACTTATGGTAGTCAGGTGCATGCCGAATGTCGCCGAAAATCTTCCAGACGATCCTGCCTTTCTGAAGGCGATGATCGCCGCCTTGCAGGCGGAAAATGCGAAGATGTCGGCGACGTTGCAGGCGCATGACCAGTTGATCCAGGCCTTGCGGCTGCGCATTGCCCGGCTGAAGAAACAGGTCTTCGGCAAGTCTTCGGAAAAAGTCGAGCGGGAAATCCAGCAGCTGGAACTGGCGCTGGAGGATCTTTTGATCGCCGCGGCGGAGAGCAATGCCGGGCCAATCAATGAGGCCGACGAGGCAGCGTCTGTCGCGCCTATGACGAACGCGCCCGAAAGGATCACGCGCCGGCGTCCGCGCGTGTCGCACAAGGCAGTTCGCGAGCGCAGGGAGCTCGATCCCGGCGCCTGCTGCCCCGCCTGTGGCGGTGAACTACGTCTTGTGGGCGAAGACACAAGCGAAATCCTCGACATGATCGCCGCGCAGATGAAGGTCATCGAGGTCGCTCGGTTGAAGAAATCCTGCCGCTGCTGCGAAAAGATAGTGCAGTTGCCCGCGCCCAGCCGTCCGATACCAGGCAGCATGGCGGGCGCCTGCCTTCTGGCTTACATCCTGGTCTCGAAGTTCGACGATCACCTGCCATTGTATCGCCTGAACGAAATCTTCGCCCGCATGGGTGCCGACATCCCCGACAGTACGTTGGTCGATTGGTGCGGTCGCGCCATGCAGGTGCTTCAGCCCCTGATCGAGCGGATCGGAACCGTGATCATGGCCAGCGACCTTCTTCATGCCGACGATACCCCGATCCGGGTGCTGGATCGCTCCATGCAGGACAAAGGGCTGGGGAAAGGCGTAAAGAAAGGCAGGATCTGGACATATGTCCGCGATCAACGCCCATGGGCGGGCGGCGCTCCGCCTGGCGCGGTCTACTACTTTGCTCCGGACTGGAAGGAAGACCACGTCCTCCGCCATCTGAGGCAGACAGGCGGCATCCTCCAAGCTGACGGCTACAAAGGCTACGGCAAGCTTTATGAGCCTGGAGCCGATGGAACATCCCGCTTCCGAGAAGCGGCATGCTGGGCGCATTGGCGACGCGACTTCCATGATATCTGGACCTCGAACAAATCCGAGATCGCACGCGAGGCTCTCGACCGTATCGGTGCGCTTTATGACATCGAGCACGGCATTGCGGGTCAGCCTGCCGATGCCCGCCTTGCCGCACGTCAGAAGCATAGCAAACCAAAGATCGGGGCATTCCGTGTCTGGATCGAAACGCAACTGACCCGCATTCCGGGCAAGAGCGATTTGGCAAAAGCCTTCCGTTATGGCCTGAGCCGCTGGCCATCATTGTGCCTGTTCCTCGAAGACGGCCGCGTCGCCATGGACAACAATGCCGCCGAGCGAGCCCTGCGCCCGATTGGAATCGGAAGAAAAAACTGGCTATTTGCCGGCGCCGACACCGGCGCGGAGACCCTGGCTCGCGCCATGACAATCATCGAGACGGCCAAGATGAACGGCATCGATCCGCAGGCATATCTCGCAGACGTGCTCGACCGCATCCACGATCACAAGATCAATCGCCTCGACGAGTTGGTTCCCTGGAATTGGTCACCTGTCACCGCCATCTCCGCCGAGGCTGCCTGATGGCAACGGTGACCCATGTGTTCAGCATCGACTACGTCGCCAAATTGCTCGATGAAGATGCCGAACTCCTTCAGGCGATCGTCAGCAATGATGACAACCTGAGCTACGGCAGCATCATCAGCGTCTACACCGGACCGGACGAGGCAATAACTTCGCTTACCCGCGACGGAATGGAAGAGCTGGAGCAAATGCTTACCCATGCGCGCCGCACCGCTGACGAATGGAATGACTTCCTCGAAGCCTTCGTCGATGACCAGGAACTCATCGCTCGCATCAAAGCGAAATCTCCGCGGTAACAACCGGGCGGTTACTGACCTTCTCCATGGACGGCTCTCCCTCATGTGACTTTCGACAGCCACACTTTGGCACATTGATGCCGGGAGCGGAGGCCGTCCACCACATCAGGTCAGGTACTGATGCGTTCGAGCTTGGCCGTCACCCTCACGGCACACCCTCGGTCCGACGGCAGTGAAGTTCTGGACCCGAACGGAATTCAAAGGAACTCTCGCGCTCAAGCGGCACATCAATCCCATGCGTGTGCTGATCGAGACGAAGGAGAGCTACCGCTGGCTGGAGAACCTGCGCCGGTCCATCGCGCTCGTTGGCGCGCCCGAGCGCTGTGTGCTGGGGGTGACCGGGAGAGCGGTATCTACGCGCTCTATTGCACCGCGCTGGACCTTGGTACCAGTTTCCTCGTGCGGGTGCAGACGAGCAGGCTGGCCGAGCGGCCTGCCGATGCTGTCCCACACAATCCTGTCGTCTTTGCCCAATTTGCGGCGGCGCCCTGGGCGGGACGTCATCGCATTACCGTCGATCAGGACGAGACGACCTCGCGTCAGGTGAAATTCCCGCCATCAACACTTTACCGCCCGTGGGCGCTACAGTCCGCAGGTTCTGACGTACATCAATGCCCTCGAAGAGGATCCGCCGGCCGGTCGCGATCCGATCGACTGGAAGCTGGTAACCAACCTGCCGGTCAAAGATCTTTCCGTGGCGGTCGAGAAGCAAGGCCTGGTACGCCCTGCGCTGGAAGGCGGAGGTGTTCCACAAGAAGTCCGGCTGCCGTGCCGAGGAGGCGAGAGTCGAGACCGCAGAGAGGCTGGCGAAGCACTCTCGTCGCGGGCGGCGATCAGAGAGCCCCATGACAGCCTATTCGATTTGGTAGCTGTCCCCGACGTAGCCATTGGTTTAGTTCGTTTGAATCAAGGGCTGATTGAGCTGCTCTGTAGGATTGTAAACGGCCTTAAGTTCGGTGCGACATTGTCAGGTCGCCTGTCGACGGCTTGGACATGGAGGCACTATGCGCATTTGTGGTATCAAACTGAGGCATGACGGAGCGGTCGCCCTTATAGAGGACGGACGCCTTGTCTTTTGTGTCGAGCACGAGAAGCGAGACAACAATCGACGGTATCAAGCCATCGACAATCTCGACGCCGTTGTTGTCGCCTTGGCGGAGCACGGCATGGATCCGAGCGATGTTGATCGGTTCGTCGTCGACGGCGGGTGGTGGAGGAGGGGTTTTCAGGTCCTCAGCGGGGCGAAACCTCTCACGCTCAGGTGGGCGTCATATGTTGAACCCCATGCCGAGGGTCTTCTCACCTCAAGTGACGGCTTTAACCTGATGCTCGACGGCAGGTTCTTTCCTTATAGAAGCTATCCGCACGTGGCAGGCCATTTGGCTTCCGCATACTGCACCAGCCCTTTTGCCAAAGCCGGACAATCCGCCTTCTGCCTCGTATGGGACGGCATCATTTTTCCGCGTCTCTATTATGTAGATCCCTGCGGCGCCCGGTTTATCGAGTGCCTCTTTCCGCTGATAGGTGAAGCCTATGCTGCCGCAGCCGATCACTTCGGACCTTATACGAACCGCAGCAACAAGGACGATTTGGGTGTTGCCGGCAAGCTAATGGCCTATATCGCGCTGGGATCTGCTGATGAAGACATCATAACTGTGTTTCGAGAGCTCTACTCGGAGCGCTTTGCGGCCGATGCTGAACATGCTCGAGGTTACCATGCAGAGAGCAGGGTCGAATCCTCACTTGCGGCTATCCACGACTTCTTCCACGCGAGTGCGCTCCAATTGAAGGCCAAGCGGCCCGAAGACATACTTGCATCGTTTCATTGCTTCCTCGAGCGTCTTCTCATCCGGGAGATGACGAGCGTTTTGCAACGGCATTCGGGGTTTCCGGGATCGTGCAATTTGTGTATAGCCGGTGGCTGTGGCCTTAATATCAAATGGAACAGCACACTACGTGCTACCGGTCTATTCGATGCTGTCTGGGTGCCCCCCTTTCCGAATGATAGCGGCGCGGCAATAGGTGCTGCTTGCTCCGCAATGGCGGCCGACAGAGGCTTCGTGCCGCTGGAATGGTCAGTCTACAGCGGCCCCGCACTGATAGGCAGGGATGTGCCGTCCGAATGGGAGGCTGCGCCGTGCAGCATGCATCAACTTGCTACCATCCTCGCGAGCGATAAGCCCGTGGTGTTCCTTACCGGCCACGCCGAACTGGGACCACGGGCATTGGGTGGCAGAAGCATTCTCGCAGCCGCGACATCAACGGGAATGAAGGATTACCTTAACGACATCAAACTTCGCGAACACTTCCGACCAGTCGCACCTATATGCCTAGAAGATCGCGCGCCGGAAATTTTCAACCCAGGGACGCCTGATCCTTATATGCTATTCGATCATGAGACACGGGCAGAATGGCGGGATAAAATCCCGGCCGTTATACATCTAGACGGATCTGCTCGTTTGCAGACCATTCCCAGAACCTCTAGGCACAAGGTCGCGGAGCTTCTTGTCGAGTATGAAAAACTCACAGGCATTCCACTGCTTTGCAATACGAGCGCCAACTACAATGGACGTGGATTCTTCCCGGATGTTGCATCAGCGTGCCAGTGGGGACGCGTTGAATACGTATGGTCCGAGGGCCTGCTGTGGACCAAAGCTGCTCACAACTGAGCTATCGCCGATGACGTCCCGTGGGGTTTTTTGCCCGTCAGCCGCAGGGCTGTCCGGGGAAGGAGCGTGGTGAACCGAAATGCCGCATGCGCATGCCCCGTAATACCAACGGTCTTGGCTGCTGACTCTTTGTGATTTTGGCAGATTTGCGCGCGGTGATTCCCTATAGCCGAAGGAGATTCGGCGATGGGATCAGTGGTGAAGTTGCGGACGGGCTTTTCGGCGGGGGAGCTTCGCCGTCTTGCCCGGAACTCAAAGGATGTGCGCCAGAGCAGCCGGCTGTTGTCGATCGCGGCGGTTCTGGACGGCATGAGCCGGGCCGATGCGGCCCGGATCGGCGGGATGGATCGCCAGACGCTACGCGACTGGGTGCATCGGTTCAACGCGACCGGCCCCGATGGTCTTGGGGACCAATGGGCGCCGGGACCAGCGTCCCGGCTGTCGCATGAGCAGCAGGCCGAACTGGCCGCGCTTGTGGAGAAGGGCCCGGATCGTGCCGTCGATGGCGTCGTTCGCTGGCGGCGGATCGACCTCAAGAAAGTCATCAAGGATCGCTTCGACAGCCGGCCGACCAGCGCTACAAGAGCGCCTACCTGTTCGGCGCCATCTGCCCAGCACGTGGTACCGGGGCGCCTCTCGCACTGCCATTTGCCGATACCGAGGCCATGCAACTCCATATTAACGAGATCAGCCGCCATGTCGAAAAGGGCGCCCATGCTGTACTCGTCATGGATCGCGCCGGATGGCACACCACCGCAAACCTCAGCATACCGGACAACATCACCCCGATCTTCCTGCCGTCGCGCGCGCCGGAGCTGAACCCGGTCGAGAACGTCTGGCAGTATATGCGCCAGAACTGGCTCTCCAACCGTGTCTTCGACAGCTATGACGATATCATCGATGCGGCCTGCGACGCCTGGCAGAAACTCCTCGCAGCTTCCGAGACCATCACATCAATCGGGATGCGCGAATGGGCCCATGTCAGTCAAACCCCATGACTCTTGGTATAAGACGGGGTTTTTCCGTCTACCTTCTGGTTGTCGAGACTCAGAAAGGGACGGGGCATGCGCTTTAGGTCTAGCATCTTGGCAAGCTGGTTGAACCGATCAATCGGCGCCGCTTCCAGACGATTGTGGATAGCCATGACGGGGACGCCTACGACAAGTCGTTCCACAGCCGGGATCATCTCATGGTGCTGATCTACGCGCAGCTGAGCGGCGCCGACAGCCTGCGCGGCCTTGAAGCGGTCTGGAACGCCAACTGCCAGCATCATTATCACCTGGGCAGCGACCGGCTGAGCCGCTCGACCTTGTCGGATGCCAACCGGCGGCGCCCCGTCGGCATGTTTGCCGAGACCTTCGAGACCCTCGCCAGCCAGCTCGACCGGCACACGCGCCGCGAAGGCGCGGCCATGCTGCGGCTGATCGATTCCACGCCCATCCCGCTCGGCAAGGCCTGCGGCTGGGCCAAGTCGAACGGCCGCATCCGCGGCATGAAGCTGCATGTCGCCTACGATCCCGACAGCGACCGCCCGCGCGTCCTCGACATCAGCCACGCCAATGTCAATGACGCCGAGATCGGGCGCACCATCACCATCGAGCGAGGCGCCACCTCCCCGGACAGCCCTGCGTCAGCCGGGTGAAGGTCCGGGACCGGGGAGCGAACGGTGAAGCGGAACACATCCGTTTTTCCCTCGTTGACCCTACGTGCGGCGGGGATTGAAGGCGACGCGTGGCGGCGATCGGCACATGGTCCCGGTCCTGACAACGGTATTGACCGGACTCGTGCACTTGGCAGGAAGAGTACCCATCCGGTGAAGCTTTCGATTACCCACATCGTCGGCGGGCCTATTGCCCCGTATGAATCTGCCGTGATTCTGTCCGTGACACCCAATCACGGTGCCGCTATGGATTGAGACAAGACCAGCAGCAAGGAAGCCGCTTGGCAGGAAGGGCTTTGCGCGGCGGCCCTTTCCGACAAGCGCCTGGTCCGCCGGCTGCAGCGGTTGCTGGATCTCAGCAGCGCCGAGCAAGCCGATCCCGGCGGTCTGTGGCGACTGGGCAGCGGCGAAGGCGGCCTACCGCTTCTTTGGCAACCGCGTGTGAGCGAACATAGCGTTCTCGCCGGCCATTTCGCCGCGACTGCGGCGCGCGTTGCGGCGAACGAAGGTCCGATTCTTATCCTGCAGGACACGATCGAATTTATCTACAGCCGCGCGCAACCGGGCAAAATCGGCTTCACCAAAATCATCAACGCCGGGCGCTATAAGTCTGGGCAGCCCAACGTGCTGACTTTCTGCGGGGAACTGATGCGTTCGAGCTTGGCCGTCAACCTCACGGCACACCCCTCTGTCTGACGGCACTGAAGTGCTGGACCCGAACGAGATTCAAGGGAACGCTCGCGCTCAAGCGGCACATCAATCCCACGTGTGCCGATCGAGACGAAGGAGAGCTACCGCTGGCTGGAGAACCTACGCCGGTCCATCGCGCTCGTGGGCGCGCCCGAGCGCTGCGTGCATGTGGGGTAACTGGGAGAGCGACATGTACGAGCTCTCCACGCCGAAAACGAACTCAAAACTGGATAGAAACTGGGGCAGCGTCATCTTGACAGCAAAAAAGTAGCGTGGCGCTTGAGTTTATTTAGACTTCGCCAGTCCTCTGGATTTCGGTACCATGTGCCGTATGTGGCAATGGTGGGGGAGGATGCTCGTTCCTATCACCTGCCTGGCTGAGCCAGAATGTGCGGACAATCGATAAGACGTCACAATCCATTCAGAAAACCTCCAAGAAAGGTAGAATGCTTCGGCCATGGACCGCGAACGCCAGAAGGACGCTATAACATATGACTGGTCGGCGAAGTACACATTCGCGCCCCGGCTGCTTGAGAGTTGGGATGTCGATGAAGATGCCACCCCAGTAAATTCTTTACCTGCAAAAAGGAGTGAAGTGGAACAATGGCGATGATTTCAATGTCGATGACATGGTATCCAACATCGCGCGCTAGTGCAAAAAGGATGTTTTCAGGGAATTCGATGGCGGCGCTCATCGATGACAGGACCAACAAATTGCGTGAGGACGCCGTCACGAACGTCGACGATCATGCCGTCAAACTGAATTGCTCGACTTTCGACATCTCGACAGGCCCAGGGTATAGCGGACTATCCTGCGCTAAGCGTCCACCGATTACGAGAAGGATGAATCTGATACGTCGCGGATCCAGTCGGTGACGGACCATTCGAATTGGTCTCCCACGAGGTGGCGAAGAAAGCCGTTCTAGCGCGAGCTAGCAGTCGGCGCCGCCGCAACTCTCCCTCTCCCCTACAACGGCGATGGAACGTGAGCGAGAGAGGGGCGGCAAAGGCCTGAGCCTCGTTCCAAGAAGGCCACTTAGAAAGCACGGATATTAACGTCTACCGGGGGAAATCCCATTGAACAAATCGTGTAAGAAGATTCGAGACTGGGTCGAGGAGACACCTTTCATCGACACGCATGAACATCTTTTAGAGGAGAGTCAGCGCGTGTCGGCAAGGCTTGACCCGCGCCTTTTTGTTTGCAATGACTGGGCATACCTTTTCCAAGACTATGTAGCTGAAGATTTCATAGCCTCGGGGATGCCGACATCCGAATTACAACAGTTCTTGGGATCAACAGCTACTGACAATGAAAAGTTTCGATTAGTTGAACGATATTGGAAGCGAGTACGGCATACAGGCTATGGGCAAGCGCTTCGCTACACCTTCCAAGAACTCTATGGCCAAGGTGACCTCACACGCGAAACGTATTCTCGAATTGCCGAAAGATACCATGATCTGGTCAGACCGGGCTTTTACTCTCGTGTCTTTAAGGCAGCGAATGTGGAAATATGCCACGTCAATTCAATGCAACGCACCTTCATGAAGACTGAGCAGCCCTCGCTTTTAAAGCAAGATCTGAGCATCCTCGGCCTTTGCCGTTGCAGCGCGGCGGACTTCGCACGTGTTGAGGCAGAAACTGACAGACGGCCCGCGTCATTGGAAGGCTGGCTCGACACTATTGATTCCTACTTCGCGACATGCGGGCCGCAAGCAGTAGCAGTCAAGTGCCAAATTGCATATTCCCGGGCGCTTGACTTCGAACCTGTCACAAAGACCAGAGCCGCACGCTTGTTTGTGAACCAAGCCGATCGGTCGGGTAGGTTCCATGCCCTCGGACCAGAAGATCTGAAGGCTTTGCAGGACTACCTATTTCGCTATTGCGTTGCTAAAGCTGGAGACTACGGACTGCCAGTTAAATTGCACACCGGCATCTTAGCATCTAATAATGTAATGCACCTTTCGCGTGTCCGCGATAATGCCCGCGATTTATGCCGGCTTTTGCAGGACTTTCCGGAGGTGCAGTTCGTTTTAATGCACATTGGTTATCCCTATGAGCGAGAGTTTATTGCACTGGCTAAACACTACTCCAACGTGTCGCTGGATATGTGCTGGTCGTGGATAATTAATCCGATAGCAAGCAGGCACTTCTTGAAGGAATTTCTTGTCACCGTTCCTAGTCACAAGGTTTTCACATTTGGTGGTGACTACGTTTGCGCGGAGCCTATAGTTGGTCACGCGCGGATCGCCCGAATTGGGATCTCCAATGCGATTTCAGAGCTCGTTGCAGATGGTTGGATCGTATTGGAAGAAGCAAGAGATCTCATTGAACAGATTATGAGAGGAAATGCGCTGGATCTCTTCCCAACAAGAACGCAATCGGCCGATGGCGGACACCAAGTTGGCTAAAAGATGCGGCAACAGATCAATTCCACACGTCAATTCAAACCGTCGACCCTCGTGGGAATCAATCGTGCCATGTTTCAGAGGTCGAAGTAACGACAAAGAAGATCATATCGACCGGGGCATCCATCTCTTAACAAGCAAGGCGTACGCTTAAAGGGCCAACGGGCAACGTCGAAAAGGCGGCGCGGCCCCCCGTGTTTGGCCATCCTCCTGCGACGGTGCGCCGGCAGGGGGCTCATTTGCGGCTTGCATGACCGCGCCCGAGCAGCGGCGACAAGCGTAACTTCGGGCGGCGCGTGACCAGCGCAAAACTGCCGGCGGGATCATGTCCAGCCGCTCGACGATCCTGGCCACCCCGGCAACTGCACGGACGGGCACAACTCTCGGGGCTGCATGACCCGCACCATTCTCGGCGGATGGGCCGGCAAATGACCGCGGTTGCGCCGGCGAGAACCGGAGGTGTGGCCCGTGTGGCCTTGGAGTACGCCTCCGGCGAGGGCCGCCTTGCGCGAGCATGGCACGGTAGCGAGTCTGCGCTATACTGGCCGCGGCATTCGCGCCCGGGGCCACAGTGGCGGCGGTGGCGCGTCAGTACGATATCGCGACCAGCCTGATCTATAAGTGGCGGCGCACGGTGAGAGCCCGCGAGACGGGCTTTGCCGAAGTTGTCGTGGTTCCCGATGAGCCTGTCGCCGCGTCGAGGCCGGCGGCGCCACCAGCGGTGATCGAGCTGGAGATCGCCGGCAAGGTGCGGCTGCGGATTCCGCTGACCACGCCGCCGACACTGGCGGCGGCGATGGTGAAGGCGCTGGGCGTTTAATGATCCCAGTCCCGAGCCAGGTGTGGATCTGGTTGGCGGTCGGCCGGACCGATATGCGTCGCGGAATGCAGGGTCTCGCTCTGCAGGTTCAGGAGACGTTGGTCCGGGGGATCCGCATTTATGCGTCGGGCGAGATTATGTGGCGGAGCCGCCCTGACGCCCGTCAGGGCCGGCCAAGTCCGACTTGCCTCCGCCGCATAATA
>NZ_JAMYKV010000066.1:0-28992 GCF_040317535.1 Mesorhizobium sp. M1409 | reverse complement strand
TCAGTTCAATCAGGCTTCAATGTAGTCGCGACCCGTGCGTGCCCGCCCAATCGCGCCCGCGACCACACAGAACCCTCCAGATTCATCATGTCGGCTGGGTATGGAGGCCAGCAGGCATGGTTAGAGCCATATCGGAGGATTTGCGTTCGCGAGTGATCGCAGCGGTTGAGAGTGGCCTGTCGCGGCGGGCTGCGGCGGATCGTTTCGGTGTTGCCGCGGCAAGCGCGGTCCGCTGGGTCCGCGAATGGCGAGAGAGCGGCGCGACGCGGGCAAAGCCCCAAGGCGGAGACAAGCGCTCCCAGCGGATCGAAGCCTACCGGGATACGATCCTAGCGGTGATCGAAGGTCAGGACGACATCACACTGGTCGAGTTGGCTGAATTTCTCAGGGCGGAGCATGCGGTCGTGTTCGCGCCGAGCACGATCTGGCGCTTTCTCGACCGTCACTCGATGACCTTCAAAAAAAACAGCGCACGCCAGCGAGCAGGATCGGCCCGACGTGCTCGCGCGGCGACGCGCCTGGTTCAAGGCCCAGCCTGATCTCGATCCCGAACGGTTGGTCTTTATCGACGAGACCGGCGCATCGACGAAGATGGCTCGCCTGCGTGGACGGGCAAAGCGGGGCATGCGGTGCCGATCTCCGATCCCGCACGGGCACTGGAAAACGACTACTTTTACAGGCGCATTGCGCCTGACGGGCATGACTGCGCCGATGGTCCTCGACGGACCGATGACGGGTGAATGGTTCGCCGCTTATGCCGAGCATGTATTGGCGCCTACGCTTCGAGTTGGTGACATCGTCATCCTCGACAACCTGCCCGCTCACAAAGTCGCCGCCGCCTGCCAAGCGATCGAAGCGGCCGGCGCGCGAATGCTCTTCCTACCGCCTTACAGCCCCGACTTTAACCCGATCGAGAATGCCTTCTCCAAGCTGAAGTCGATCCTCAGGAAAGCCGCCGCACGCAACATCCCCGAGCTTTGGGACGCAATCCGCGACGCCTTGCCACGCTTCACCGCCGAGGAGTGCTCAAACTACTTCTGCGCCGCAGGATACGAGCCTGAGTGATCAGATTCTGCTCTAATCCGGATTTACGAAGAGCTTTGCAGCCTGGGCTACGAGGGAGGCTATGACGCCGTCCGCCGATACGCGAAGAGCTGGGCGAAGGCGCAGGGGTCGGCGAGGGCGGACGCCTATGTGCCGCTGTTCTTCGCGCCGGGCGAGGCCTACCAGTTCGACTGGAGCCACGAGATCGTCCTGATCAACGGCGTGACAGTGACCGTGAAGGTCGCCCATGTCCGGCTCTGCCATAGCCGCGTGATGTTCGTCAGGGCCTATCCGCGGGAGACGCAGGAGATGGTGTTCGACGCCCACGACCGGGCCTTCGCCTTCTTCGGTGGCGCCTGCACGCGCGGCATCTACGACAACATGAAGACGGCGGTGGAAACGATCTTTGTTGGCAAGGATCGCCAATACAATCGCCGCTTCCTGCAGATGTGCAGCCATTATCTGGTGCAGCCGGTCGCCTGCACACCGGCATCGGGCTGGGAGAAGGGTCAGGTCGAGAACCAGGTCGGGCTGGTGCGCGAGCGCTTCTTCACGCCCAGGCTGCGCTTCAAGACCTATGAGGAGCTGAACGCCTGGCTGCATGACAAGTGCGTCGCCTACGCCAAGGCGCATCGTCACGTCGAGCAACCGGAACGAACGATCTGGAACGTGTTCGAGGAGGAGCGTGGCAAGCTGGTTGAATACCGCGGTCCCTTCGACGGATTCCATACAGTGCCGGCCTCGGTGTCGAAGACGTGCACGGTGCGCTTCGACAACAACAAATACTCGGTGCTGTCGACCGCCGTCGGCCGCCCGGTCGAGATCCATGCCTATGCCGGCAAGATCGTCATCCGCCAGGACGGCGTGGTCGTCGCCGAACATGCCCGCTCCTTCGGGCGCGGCGACACGATCTACGATCCCTGGCATTACATGCCGGTCCTTGCCCGCAAGCCCGGTGCACTGCGCAACGGTGCGCCCTTCCAGGGCTGGGTTCTGCCCTCGGCGATGGAGCGTATCCGACGCAAATTGAAGGCGGCGCATGACGGCGATCGGCAGATGGTGTCGATCCTGGCGGCGGTGTTGACCGACGGCATCGATGCCGTGGAAGCCGCCTGCCAGGAGGCGCTCGATCAGAACGTCTGCTCCTGTGCCGTCATCATCAACATTCTGGCGCGGCGGCGCGACCCCGCGCCGGCCATCACCATCCTCACCCCGGACGCGCTTCGCCTGCAGCATGAGCCGCAGGCCGACTGCGCCCGCTACGACAGCCTCAGGAGGGCAAGCTGATGGAACGCACGCAGGTTCTGGAACTAATGGGGACGCTGAAGCTCTACGGGATGCGGGGCGCCTATGACGAGGTCATGGCGACAGGCATCAAGCGACAGCACGAGCCGCCGAGGATCGTCGGCGATCTGCTGTCGGCCGAGATCGCCGAGAAGCAGGCCCGCTCCATCAAATACCAGCTCACTGTCGCCAAGCTGCCGATCGCCAAGGACATCGATGAGTTCGACTTCGACGGCACGCCGGTCAACGAGGTGCTGGTCCGGGACCTTGCCAACGGCACCTTCGTCGCCGACCAGCGCAACGCCGTGCTCATCGGCGGCACCGGAACCGGCAAGTCGCATCTGGCAATCGCCCTTGCCCGGGCCCTGATCCGCAACGGAACGCGCGGTCGCTTCTTCAACGTCGTCGATTCTCGTCAACCGGCTCGAGACCGAGCACCGCGGCGGCAAGCAGGGCCGTATCGCCGACTACCTCACCCGGCTCGACTTCGTCGTGCTCGATGAACTCGGCTATCTGTCCTTCGCGCAAGCCGGCGGGCAATTGCTCTTCCACCTGATCAGCAGGCTCTATGAACGGACCTCGATCATCGTCACCACCAACCTGGCGTTTGGCGAATGGCCCGCCGTCTTCGGCGACGCCAAGATGACGACAGCGCTGCCGCATCGATCGTGAGACGATCGTGCTGGGCCATTTCGGCTCCCTGATCCCAGGTCAGCGAACGGCGTGGTTCTTCGGGCAAGGTGATGATGGTGCGCGTAATTGCGTCGCGGACAGCTTCAGCTCCATGTCCCGCGAGCGCAGGCCCGTTCTTCGCGCGCGGAGCTTCGCCATGCCCCGCCAGCCGGGGAAGATGCAGCAGCATCGTGAAGCGTGTCGTACGTTCAACCAGCGTGCCGATCGCCGAGCTGCCAAGACCGAGGATGAGGTCTCCCTCCCAGTGACCCGGCACCGCGCGATCGGCCGCTTCGGCGGGGCGTTGACTGATCATGATCTCCGGCGAGACAAAGCTCTTACCTCGCCTGCGTACGCGCGCCCTGGGGACCGGCAGCACACGCCCCGTTCGCAAGCAGGCCGTCAGCTCGCGGCGCAGCACTCCGCGGCCCTGAACGAAGAGGGCCTGATAGATGGCTTCGTGGCTGATGCGCATCGTCTTGTCGTCCGGGAAGTCGATCGGCAAGCGTCGGGCAATCTGCTCAGGGCTCCAGGCCCTGGCCAATCGCCGATCCTTTCGCGGGCCATGCCGGCGGCCCTTCCACGGAACGGTGGGACCATGAACGGGAGCGCCGCTCGGGGCCACGACAACGCCAGCAAGTCTCTCCTCTACATAAGTGCGCAAGGTTGCGTTGAACGCAAGCTTGGTCGGCCTGGGCCGACGGGCCGATCGATCCGCATGCCACTGGGCAGTCGTCGCCCGATACTCCAACCCGCCGCTGCGGGTGGCCGCGTTGCGCCGCAGTTCACGGGAGATTGTCGAGGCGGACCGACCGAGCCGGCGCCCAATCTCCTGCATGGATTGGCCCTGTACCCTGAGAAGTGCGATCTCTTCGCGCTCCACCAATGACAGGTACCGCCCGGAGAGCGGCTTCGCCGAGGATCTGAACATCGCTGGTGGCATACCGCCCGCCTTTCGGAACCATCTGGTTCCTACAGGCTGCGACACTCCGGCTTCGAGCGCAGCATCTTCGCTGCTCAGCCCCGCGGCGATCGCCCGCCAGAATCTAATCTGTTCATCGCGCCCCGCCAAAGGTGGCCGTCCTGGTGAAGGTAATGGCGCTCGTCCAGACCGTGCCGATCGCCGCTTTCGAATGCTCATCGCAACCTCCAACTTCAGAGTGTTGCGACGACCGCTTGAATCCGCCCAATATGCCGCACTCCTCTACCGCAACGTTCTCGCCGAGCACGATCTTATTGGATCGATGGGCCGGCGCGGCAATCCCTACGATAATGCGAAAGCGGAAAGCTTCATGAAGACGATGAAGGTCGAAGCCGTCTATCCGATGGCCTACGAAACCTTCGCCGACGTCGCTGAAGACCTTCCCCGCTTCATTGATGAGGTTTACAACACCCGCCGATTGCACTCAGCGCTCGGCTATCTCAGCCCGCAACAGTTCGAGGACCAACACGCCCGGCAGATGGTCAAAACTGCGGCTTGACCCTGTCCGGTCCGAGGGGCGCACTCCAATCGGGGGTCAGTTTTGGAAACGATGACGTAATTGCTGCCGTCGCTCCTTTGAACGAAGATTCGGCTGACGGCAAAAGCCGCCGACCATTGAGATCAAGGAGGCCGCAGTGAAGCAATATGTCGGACTGGATGTGTCGCAGAGGGAGACGAGCGTCTGCGTGGTCGACGATACTGGAAAGACGGTGTTCCAGGGAAAGGCGAAGTCCGATCCAGGAGCCTTGACGGAGTTGCTGCGTAAACGTGCGCCTCACGCCGTGCGCATCGGATTTGAGACGGGTGCCATGTCCAGCTGGCTCTGGCACGAGCTGAAAAGGGTAGGGTTGCCGGTCGTCTGCCTTGATGCTCGGCATGCAAAGGCAGCGCTTTCAGTCCGAATGAACAAGAGCGATGAGAACGATGCCCGCGGCCTGGCCGAACTGGTTCGCGTCGGCTGGTATCGGGAAGTGAAGGTCAAGAGCGCAGAGAGTCAGGCCACCCGGTCCATGCTCGTCGCCCGGTCGAGACTTGTCGAGATCCGTCGCGATCTCGAAAACCAGACACGGTCCATGCTGAAGGAATATGGGCTGCAGTTCAGTCGATCGATTGGGTCACAGTTCCGGCGAAAGGTTTGGGAACTGGTTGCCGACGGCCATCCGCTTCGCCCTTTGGTTCAGGCGCTTCTGTCTGTCCACGAGCAGGCCTGCTGTGAACAAGAGAAGCTTGATCGGCAGGTCCGGCATCTCGCTCGTGAAGACGAAACCACACGCCGGCTAATGACAGTCCCCGGCATCGGCGTGGTGACCGCGCTCACCTTCCGCCACACGATCGACGATCCCTCGCGCTTTCGCTCGGCCGCCAACGTGGGAGCCTATCTCGGCCTGACTCCGCGACGAAAGCAGTCCGGTGAAACGGATATTAATGGCCGCGTCTCACGTTGTGGCGATCGACTGCTGCGAACCTACCTGTACGAGGCGGCCAGCGTGCTCCTGCACCGGACCAAGAAGTGGTCCACACTGAAAGCCTGGGGGATGCGTCTGTCGAGGCGGATCGGCTTGAAGAAGGCAAAGGTGGCGGTCGCACGGAAGATCGCGGTTCTGCTTCATTGCATTTGGGTTGACGGCACCAGCTTCGAGTGGGGCTGCGAAAAGATGGCATAACAGATCAGCACTCGATCCCAATCGCGGGCCCGTTCCCGGAGCTCGTGATGTCCCCGCCGGGACGGTGGTTGCGGCGACCTCGGTCAAACGGCTGACAGCAGTTCATCTGCATCTCGTTGGAAACGTTGAGGCGCCCGACCCGAACATCATCATGAGGCACTCGACCTCGGAAAGGACCATGACCCCGGCGATGGCAGTGCGAGATCCGGATTGACAACTACCCGCAATTAAAGGGCCGTTTGACAGGCAATCGCCCCGACCGAACGAGGAAGCCAAAATGATCGCCACAATCCAATCGAAAGGCTTCACCGGTAGCCAAGTGGCTGAAATTCGCGACTTGGGTGTCTTATGTTGGTTCCAACTTGTGAGGACGGTGCAGCGCCCTGCCTGGGAGAGGTTGCCGGTGATGACGGCGCACACTTTGCGGGACCGGCTCCGTTGGCTTCCGAGCGGGCCGGCGCGATGCTGATGAATGGAAGGCGACGCCCCTGCTTCATGAAGTGCCGCAAGGCTTCTTGAAAAAATCGAGATGTAGTTACCAATGGCCGACTTTCTGCTCCAGATCTGCGATACGACGCCTTAAATGCCATCATCGCTCGATCATCTCATGTCGCGCGAGATGGGCTGAGCTTCACGCTTACCCCCAAGCGTCGCCAAAGCCACAAGAACGCGGCACCCTGAATCACGATTCCGACCCCAGTGACCATCGAGGCAACGGCTGCGATGCTGGGCGTAATCTCAAGATTAATGGAACGCCACATCAAGCTCGGAATAGTGAGTGTTCCGCCTTGTCCGACAAAAATGGCAATAACAGCTTCGTCGAACGAGTTCACGAATGCAAGCGCTGCACCCACCACGATTGCAGGTACTACGAAGGGAAGCAAGACGGTCCGCCACGCGTAAGAACGCGACGCGCCAAGCGACTCCGCAGCTTCGATAAGCTGATCATCGAAATACTCGAGCGCAGTGGACACCGAAACGAAGACAAATGGCATGACGAGCAGGCCATGCCCAATCGCCACACCAAATCGCGTCCCCACAACGCCGAGTTTGGCCAGCACGAAGAAAAGGGCGATCGCAAGTACGATGACAGGGACAACCATAGGGCCCGCGGCCGCCGACCTCACGAATGCCCGCCACCCAGGTGGAGCGTAATGGTTCGCGAGCGCCAGTCCGAGCCCGGCGGGAAGTGCAATAGAAACCGCGAGCAATGCTATCGAAATTGAATTCAAAGCGGCTTGGCGCCACTGACCGTTCGTAAGCACTTCTTGGTACCATCGAAGTGACAGTTCCTTAGGCATCGTGAGAAACTGTCCTGCAGAAAACGACATAATGACAATCACGGACAGCGGCAGCAAAAGGAAAAGAATTGTAATGATCGTCCAGAGGATTAGGAATCGCTCGCGCCATCCCTCTGCATCGAACGACCGTCTCATTGGTTTTCTCCGTGCGTTTGGCAGAACTGCCGAACCGTAGGCCGATTCATGTTGGTAGGATAATTTCGGAGATGTGCTGAGTGACATTGTCGAGTGTCCTATCGTCTAGAATAGCGAAGGCAGTGACAAGCCGGGCTGCTTTTGAAGGACCATGACCAAAAGTGCAGAGTCGCTCAAATTTCTCCAAGAGTTCGGAGCGGGTCATTGCGTTGTCTGGCTCTCCCTTTGGGAAGTCGACTTGGTGTTCATAGACGCCTGATCGCGTCTCCACGACCAACCGGGCGCTGGTCCGAGCCGGGAAAAGGACGTCGAGTTGGGGATCGATTCTTAGGTTGACCTTCCGCGCGAAGCTGATGAGGTCCGATCGGTGAAGGACGGCAGTATCGGGCAGGACCAGGGCATTGCTTCCTTCAATCGCTGCCACCGCAAGACAGAATGGAACACTGAACTGGGCCTCGAAATGTGCCGATGGATCCGGTTTGTTGTTCAATCGTACTGCGGGTCCGATGGTATGGACCTCTACGCGGGAGATGTCATGTGCCTGCACCGGCTCGCGATCCATGATAATGCGCAGAGCATCAATGGCTGCGTGAATCCATCTGCAACACGAATAGGGTTTAGTGTAGGTGCGCTCGATCTCGAACAGTTCGCCCCAGTCGCGATGCAATGCGCTCCCATCGAAAAGCTCTGGTATATCGAAGATGTCGAGCGATGCAGTGAATCCATTCTGTGCAAGGTCGACCGCCACGAAGCCGGTGAAGGAAGCCCAAGGTATGCCCTCCTTAGCGTGTCCTAGCTGTTTGCTGGTCCCACTTGGCAGTTGCGCTGGGCGATGGGTCGCGGCTATTGCCAAGGCCTGTGCAAGGCTGGCCCTGTCGAGGCGGCGGAGAAAGCCAAGCCCCGCAGCAACAGCGACCGGTGCCCACCGGCCCGTCGCATAGAGGCGGCTGTCCTGTCTGTTGGACTGGGCTGAGGCGACACGGATGCCAGCCTCATATCCGACAACGATCGCGGCGAGCAGTTCCTCGGAGCTCGCATCGCTTGCTTCCGCTTCAGCGATCATGGCCGGAATGATTGCCGCACCCGGATGCCCGATTGCTCGCCGGTGTCCATCATCAATGTCGAGGGCAGCTGCAGCCGCGCTATTTGCAAACGCAGCGGCGGCAGGTGAGAGCCTTTTGTCAGTGAACCAGCAAAGCGCCAAGCCGGGAGAGAAGAGGCCTTGGCACACGGCGCGGGTTGCAGCGGCGGCCTCGGTGCGAGCCCCTGCCGCGGCGGCGCCAACGACGTCAATGACCAGATCGGATACCTTTCCACGTGTGGCCTGCGAAATGACCGAAGGATCAAATTCGCTGATGAGGCCCGCCAATTTTTCCGCCGACCACATCAGAGGATCCCCAATTTGCGTTCATCGGCCCGCGAGCTCGGCGCGGCTTCGTGAAGGCTCACCCACCTCCGTTCCGCGAGCGAAGTGCCGATGGCTTTGAGGGCGCGCTGGCTTTCGAGTCCGTCGTGAAAGCCCGGGGAGCGCCTAGGAGCCCCTGCGATCTCGGCGGTGAACTGGTGGGCGAGGCCGCTCATGAAGCAAGCACGCCACGATTCCGCCCAACCGACACGGTCGGTATAGCGCCGGTCGATCTCGATCGGCTGCATCTCTCGCGTGGGATCGATACTTGACAGAACTTGGCAAAATGGCCAGCTTTCGGTCTTGCGCCAGCCTAAAGCTCCGTTCTGACCGAAGACCGCGAACTCGACGCCAAAGCTAAGACTCGAACTCCAACTGACGTGGAATAGGCCCTCCGCCCCTCCGGAAAAGTTGGCAAGCCAGGAGCAGACTTCATCCACGTCGACCTTCTGCATGGCGCCTCCGACATCCGGCCGTTCGGGAACAAGCGTACGTGCATTGGCGCACAATTCTGTAATATCTCCGGCCACGGATCGAGCGAGGTCCAGACCATGGCAGCCGTATTCGACTGAGACGCCGCCGCCGGTGCGTTCGGCGTTCATTGTCCAATGGCAGGGCGTTTGCGGATCGAAGAACTGAGCAAAATGCGAATGGTAAAGGATGCTATGAATTGGACCCACAGCACCACTTTCAAGCAGCCCCTGCAACTGAAGGAAGGCTGGGCTGAAGCGCAACATAAAGCCCATGCAATCAACCACTCCGGCTGACCCGGCCATCTCCTTCAGTGCCGCAGCTTCGTCAACCGTGCGCGCCAGTGGCTTTTCGCACAGAACATGCACCCCCCGGCGCAGCGCCGCAGACGCTATCCGGAAATGCTGGTCAACAGGCACGGCAATCGCGACGGCGTCCACACCGCCGGCAAGCAGGTCCTCGTGATTATCGTAGACGCTGGGTATACCAAAACGGCTGGCAAGCTCCCGCGCTCGATCGGTATTGGGGTCCGCGATGCCGACGATCTTAACTCCGCAGATGCGGGCAAATGCCGGCAGATGCGCTCGCTCAGCCCAAAGGCCGGCCCCCACGATGCCGAGCCGAATATATTTCGAACTCATTGTCTTTGCCCCGAGACCCACTGCACCGCACTGAGCAGGAAAAGTGTGATCACCATCAGCAGGACACCGGCCGCCGCCGCAAAGCCGAAATCACCGAACTTCGATATGCTGATGGCGATCAACTGCCCCAGCATCATTTCGCTTGGACCGCCAAGGAGCGCAGGTGTGATGAAGAATCCCAGCGCAATCACAAAGACGAGTGACGCGGCATTGATGATGGACGGCAGCGCAAGCGGAAAATAAACGGTACGCAGCGCGTACCAGCGCGATGCGCCAAGACCTTCGGCTGCTACCACCAGATCAAAGGGCATGTTGCGAAATCCCGCGAAAGCGGTCAGCGCGTAGATAGGAAGGAGGAAATGGATCATGCCGACAACCACCGCTACCTGTGTTGCGAGGAGGGTATGTACGTCCAACCCTGCTACGTTGAGAATTGCCACGATCGGCCCCTGTGCTCCGAACAAGATCATCCAGGCGAACGCGCGTATGAGCGAACTCGTGAGAAACGAGAGTCCCAACACGGCGAGGGTAACGACGACCAAGGCGCGACACTTCGAATGGGCAATTGCATAGGCAACTGGCGTGCCGATTAGGACGCACCCGGACATTGCAAGGAAGGATATCCAGATGGTGCGCCACCCCACTCGTAGGTAAGTCTGGGACCCTAGTACCGCTTTATAGTTACCCAAGCCAAACTCCGGGTCCGTGAGACTGCGAACTGTTAAGTTGGCGAGCGGAATGGCAAAGAAGATGACGAGCAGAGCAATTCCGGGGGCAGCGGCGAGAACTATCGGGTTGATTTTGATCCGGTGAGCTGGCATGGCAATCAACTCTCTGGCAGAACGATTAGATTTCCGGCGCGCCAGGCAACGTCTACTGACTGGCCAGGCGCATAGTCGTTGTTCAGGTGAGCTGTGATTTCCCCATGCCGGGTCGAAAAAACCACTTGGTAATGCGTACCCATGAAGGTCGTGCTCAACACCGGCCCGGACATGGAGACCACGCTCGTATCGATACCATAGCCTGTCTCGGCTTTCTCCGGTCGTAATAAGAGAAGCGATTTTTCGCCCACACCAAGCCGCTCAGTGACACCTGCCGGAATGGGAACACCGACCTCCGTCCCATCTTCGAGCCTGACCGTTGCGAGCCGCCCATTGCGAGCAGTGACGCAGCAACACACGATGTTGCTGTTGCCGATAAAGCCCGCTACAAAGCGGGAATTTGGTTCGAGATAGATCTGCTCGGGTGATCCCACCTGCTCCAGTCGACCATCACGCATAATGACCACCAGCGAGGAAAGCGCCAGAGCCTCAGACTGATCGTGCGTAACGTGAACAAAGGTAATGCCCAGGTCTCGCTGCAACTCCTTCAGGAAGTCCTGCATCTGCCCCCGTAAATGTTTATCGAGCGCGCTCAGAGGCTCATCGAGCAGCAGAAGCTTGGGTCCGTAAACCAGGCTGCGTGCCAAAGCCACGCGCTGCTGCTGTCCACCGGACAACTCGCGCGGATAGCGATCGGCCCACTCTGACAGGTGCACCCGCTCCAGGTATTCCAGCGCACGTCGGCGTCGCTCCTCGCGCGGCAACCTGCGGACTTTAAGCGGGTACTCAACATTTTCTCTCGCCGTGAGATGGGGGAAAAGGGCATAGTTTTGGAAGACCATGCCTATACCCCTGGCGCGGGCAGCTCTGTCGGTTACGTCGACACCTGAAATGCTGACTGCCCCCTCACTAACACTGGCAAAACCAGCGATAATCCTAAGGAGGGTTGTTTTTCCAGAACCGCTCGGCCCAAGAAAGGTTGTGTAGGAACCTTCCGGAATTACAAGGTCTAGACCTCGCAACACTTCCACTGCACCATAGAACTTTTTCAGTCGGCTGATCTGGATTGCGGGTGGCGACCCGCAATCCTTACTGGTGTTGGACACGATTGTCACCTCATTGCTTGCTATCGACCCGTAGGCGACCGAACTCCCTACTTGGTGAGCCATTCATTAAAACGCGCGGTGACCTCCCGTGCGTTTTTTGCCCAATATTCGTCGTTCCACACGACGACGCCCTTCAGATTATTCGGGTCGACAGTGAACTTCTGATTGGCAGGCAGCAGGTCGTACGCCTTACGAAGTGCTGGAGCGTAGCCGATGCAGGTTGCGAATTTGGCCTGTCGTTCAGGGTTGTCGATGAAGGCAAGAAAACGAGCGCCGAGTTCGGAGTTGCCCCCCTTTGGCAGAATCCAAAGATCCGGTTTAACCATCGCCTGCTCAGTGGAGAATTCGATCGTACCGCCGTCTCGCTGAAGGGCTTTCACTCGGCCGTCCCAACCGGCCCCGATCACTGCGTCGCCTTGTTGCAAAAGCGCCACTTGCTGAGTACCAAAATCATACCAAAGGATCTCGCTCTTGATAGAGTCCAACTTCTTCAGCGCACGGTCTACATCCAGTGGGTAGAGATTTTCAGGCGCGACCCCGTCGGCCAGAAGGGCAACTTCCAGCACACCGAAGTCAACGGGGACGTTGGAAAACAGACGTTTGCCGGGGTACTTTTCGGTATTGAAGACATCAGCCCAGGTCTTGGGCTTGTCGCCCTTGAAAGCCTTGGAATTGTAGGTGACGACAGTCGAGAAAATTTCGGTCGGTAGAGCATAGATCTTGCCATCAAACTTGGGCACTAGGCCCGGAAAATCGACGAGACCTCCATTTTTATTAGGGAGTTCGGGATCAATCGGCATGACCCACCCATTTCGGACCAGCTGGCGCAACTGGCCGGGGTCCGATGTGGCAACGTCCCACTCGGTCTTCCCCGTCTCCTGCTGTGCCCGCCAAACACCGAGGTCCCATGCTCCACCGCCTACAACGACTTTAATGCCTGTCTCTTTCTCCCATGCGTCAAGATAGGCTTCCTTGACACAGGCGTCGTATGACCCCCCCGAAGCAGAAATAGTAAGTGTCTCCTGGCTCTGCGCATGCGAGACATGCAGCAGCAGAGTAGCCACGATTGCTCCAATTGATGTCTTCGAAATGGTTCCTATATTGTTCATGTTTTCCTCCCGGGTTGCCTGAACTGAGGTCAGTTCAGGTAGACTTTCCCTTCTTGATTGTGGTTTTGACCAGCGGATGGTCGATCAAGCATGGGATTCTCTCGTTATGACTCAGCCTCAAGGACGACGAAATCGGCGGGCCGTCCTATTTTTAGGCAGCCGGCCGCCTCTTCGAGGCCGAGAGCACAGGCAGCGTTCCAGTGCCCCACAGCGACCCCGTCCTCAATCAGCGTTCGCCTGCCAGGCAGCTTACGAGCCAATTTGTAGTGGTGGGTTACGGGCAGCAGCACGGCCACTTTATTCCCCTTTGTTGAAGTTGTTATTTTATGTGCTTGCCGAAGACAGCGCCGTCCTTAAGGGTGTATCGGATCAAGTTTTGGTCGATCAAATATGGTAGATCTCGATAGGTCGACGCCTTTAGGACCACCAGGTCCGCTGGGCGCCCGATCGCTATTTGGCCCGCAGTTGAGGCGGCTCCGATGGCGTGAGCGGCGTTACACGTCGCCGCGACCAGCGCCTCGGCCGGATCCATTCGCAACCAGGAACATGCCAGACCCATGACGAACGGCATTGAAAGGGTCGGACTGCCTGGCCCATGATCTGTCCCGAGCGCTATCGGTACTCCGCCGTCAATGAGGTGGCGGGCGTCCGCGAACCTGGGAGCAAGCAGATAGTGACACGTCGCCGGAAGCAAGACGGCAACCGTTTGTGCCTTGGCCAGCGTTTGGGCAGTGTCTTTTCCCAGGAAGCATAAATGATCGGCTGAAACAGCGCCAAGCTCAGCTGCGAGTTCGGCACCGCCGGCGGCGGAAAATTCATCGGCGTGAATCTTGAAGTTTAAACCGCGCCTGCCCGCTGCTTGCAATATTTCCCGTGCCTCATTGTCAGCGAAGGCACCGACATCGCAAACAACATCGCAGAAGCGTGCATACGGAGCAACGGCCGGTAGAACGTGGTCGATGACGTATCTGGCATATTCTCCAGCTCCCCCAAATCGTGCCGGCGTGCCCAACGCGACATGGAAAGTTTGAACGAGGTCGACTGGCTGAGACCCTGAGACCTCGGCTATGATATCCAGCGCGGCGCATTCTCCTTCCGGAGCGACCCAGTAACCGGTTTTGATTTCCGCAGTCGTTGTCCCATTCAGCAACGCTTTCTCCAGCCTCGCCCTCAACGCGTGCTTCAGTTCGCTTGAGGTTGCGTCGGTGCTTTCGCGAATTGTGCGGGTGACGCCGCCGCCGCTGGAACTGATTTCACTATAACTAGCGCCCGCGACCCGCATTGGGTACTCGTCGGCCCGCGAGCCGCTATAGAGCAAGTGGCTATGGCAGTCGACGAAACCAGGCATCACCGCGCCTCCGAACGCATCAAGAACTCTAGGCGCTGCTCCCTCCGGCAATCCGGCCGCCACTCGTTCGGCAGGCCCAAAATCCCTTATCCGCCCGTCAACGATATGGATTGCAGCGTTCCTGATCGACTTTAGGTGTTTCAGGCCACCTCTCTGAGGACCCGACCCAAATTCATCAAGGGGTGTTAGTTCCGCAATGTTCGTGATCAGCAGCCCGGAAGCCTCCCCTTTCCCAAGATCGGAATTCGGGCCGGGAAAGGCGCCGGTCGACGAGGTGGGATTATTGGGCAATGTAGAGCTCCCGCGGCAGGGATGTCAGGCGTTCCGAACCCGTTTCCGTCACCAGAATAGTCTCGCTGAAGGAAATGCCGTTGGCATTGACGAGCATGTGAAAGATCATCCCGGCTTGGAGCAGCCAAGTATCGCCTGCCATGAAGTCGCATACTTCCCACTCGCCGGAAACCGGCGGGAAGCCGATGCCCAAGGAATAGCCAACTCGCGGATAATAGGTTTTCCGAAGTCCCGCTTTCAGGACCGTTTGGCGCACTGCCGCATCGACTTCGCCAGCAACTGCGCCCGGTTTCATCATGCTGAAGGCACGGTCTTGGCAACTTATTAGAAGATCAGCCGCCTGAGCGATTTCGGCAGCCGGCGCGCCCATCACGGCAGTGCGCATCATCGCTGCACTGTAGCGCTTCACGCAACTGGTGATCTCGAATTTGAGGACGTCGCCGGCCTCGATCACCTTCTCGGTCGGCGTGGCATGACCGATCCTCATTCTATAACCAGATGAGAGGTAATTCGGCAGGCTTGTGTACTCAGAACCGCCCAGGACTTGTTGTTCCTGGATCGCCGATGCGATTTCGAGTTCCTTTTTCCCGACGGCGAGGGCCTCGAGTCCTGTGCGCATCGCAATGTCGGTTATTTCGGCAGCTCGACGCGCATAAGCGATCTCCTGCGACGATTTGATGAGCCGCACGCGACCGACAATACCTGACCCATCGACTACTTTGTTCGGCTTCGCAGCATGGCAAAGCTCCTCGTAGTCTCTTACTGCCAAATTGAAGCAGGTTTTTTCGACACCGATTGGGTCGCTGGCCGCCGTCCATCCAAGTTCAGCCAACCACCGACCCGTCACGAAAGCCGGATCTTCGTTGTCGAGATAAACGGCCTGCCGGTCGAGAGCCAGCCACGAATACTCGTCTGCATTGGTCCGTTCTAGTTCACGGACCAATAACAGCGGCTCGCCGTCGGCGGGGACGAACAGGACCTGGTAAGCGAAAAAGCCCGAGGTGTGATAGCCGGTGAGATAGCAGATATTATGCGGCGAATGCACAAGCAGGCCAACCATCCCGCGCTGTTGAATGGCGTTTTGGACCTTTGCCAGCCTTTCTCGATATTCTTGAGGCGAAAACGCCATATTCCGTCCAGTCACGGCTTATCTTCTCTCTGATTATGGCGCTGTGTCGATCACGCCCTTGATGCCTCCTATGGGCACATGACTTTATTTTCTTGTCAAGAAAATTCTTGTGCATACGCTGCCGTCTGTTTTTTCCCATCGAGGCGTGATAGGGGTGAGCGAAGCGGCTCATAGATTTCCCCTGCCTTTCCCCACAAGCTTTAGGTGCTGTGTAGCGGCCGCGATCGAAGCAAGCGCGCAGGAGCGGTAATGGACGCAAGATCCGAAGTGGAAAAACAGATCAATGGCTTGGTTGGAAAGCGGCTGCGCGAGGCCCGGAAGGCCAAGAACCTTAGTCTCGAGGCCCTCGCCGGAAAGGTCGGCATGTCTGTGTCGCAGCTATCGAAGCTTGAAACGGGAAAGGCCCCGGCGTCGATCGCAGCTTTGGTGCGTTTCGGCCTGGAATTGGATCGGCCAGCGCAATATTTTCTTCAGTCGGATTCTGAAATGCCGCGTTGTTTGGGCACTCTGGTACCGTCCTGGGATCCTGAGGGCAGAGCTATCGAGATGTTCTCGTCCCTAGTCAGCCAAAAAACAGGATACGATCTTGCGATTTCGGTATTTCCCGGGGGGCAACTTGGTCCCGCTGAAACTCAAGTGCGAGCCCTTGTTAATGGAATTATTGACATTTTTGTCGAAAGCCTTGGGTTTTTTCAGCACTATTCGGATCCCGTTAAGCTAGCATCACTCCCGTTTTGCTTCGACGATGAAAAGCATCTGGAACGATTTTCGGAGAGCTCCTTGTTTGATCGAGAAGTCAGGCAGGCCCTCCGAAGCAATTCGGTCGAACTTCTAAATCCGAGCTTGAAGTGGAAGCGGGGTCCTTCCCTGGTTTTGTTATCGCGGACCCCTATCTTATCTCCGGATGACCTAAGAGACTTGCCCATAAGGTGCCCTGAAAACGATACCATGTTCCGCTATCTCGAGATTATGGGGTGCCGACCTGTAGTTGTTCCGTGGAATGAGGTGGTGGACGCGTTCCAGGACGGCAAATTTGCAGCGATGATTACCAATCTCAGTCATATTGTGAGCATGCGTTTCACGCGATTTGCTCGGTTCATGACAGCATTGGACTACCGGCCACTCGACCTGACATTTGCAATGAACCTACAGCGTTATCAAATTCTCGCTCCGCACATTCAAACCGGGCTGGAACAGGCTGCCGTCGAGGCTGCGGAATTTTGTTCGAATTTGCTTGGCCACACGCGTGATCTTTTGCCTGCCCTATTGGAGGAGGACGGAGCTGTTTTGTGTAATGTCGGGGTAAAGGCGTGGCGCGCAAAGTCCCGCCAGGTTTTTGAAGAGATGGAAAAGGAGGGCGCCTGGCGTAGTGGTTTGGTCCAAGAGATCAGCGCACTAGCCCAAGTTGCAGGCGACGCATGAATTTTCTTGACAAGAAAATGTGGAGGTCTAAGACAGGCTTATAATTTTCCGCCTGACAAGGGCCGCAATTCCGATGGCGTCTGCGCTACCTATTCCAATTATGGTGCTGTCGGGTTCTCCATACGAGCGTGGCTTTCAGCATGGCAATCAGTTCGCAGCCGCAATCGATCAGGCCCTGGGCCGTCGGTTAGCATCGTTGTCAGCCGCGGATATGTCCCAGGCGCACAAGCGCGCCAGCGCTGTTCTGGCGACGATCGATGTGATGGCTCCTCATGTTGGAGCCGAGTTGCGCGGAATCGCAGACGGTGCTGGCCGCGAGGTGTCGGGTATCGTCCTGCGTAGCTCATTCGAACTTCTTGCGCCGCCTGCGGCGACGGGCTGCAGCGGTCTGGCAGTGCAAACGCGTGACGGAGCGCTGATTGCACAGAACTGGGACGGGCCGCCCGGGAGCGATGCGGAACAGGCTCTTTTCATTCATGTCGGCACAAGTGGCTTTGAATTCGCCACCGTGGCAGCCGTAGGTGGTCTCGGTTGGGTAGGGTTCAACCGAGCGGGCTTTGGTTTCGTCAACAATGACCTTGTCTTGAAGTCACGTTGCGACGGAATTCCGAGCCAAATCGTTCGCCGCGTTTTTCTTGGCTGCCCAGACGCGAATGCAGCAATCGAAGCGGCAAAGTCGCTGCCGCATATGGCTGGTCGGGCATACCTTTTCGGCGATGCATCAAACCAAATCGCCTCGATAGAGGTATCTGCGAGACATGGCGTGTCGGTGTGCAGATCGGGTTCATTCTTTGCCCACACCAATCATGCCTTGAATGATCAAATTCGCGCTGACGAAGATTCTGAGCTTTTGGCCAGGCAATATCCCTCGAGCCGGAAGCGCCTCGAGGTTCTGAAGATACGAGATGCAGGCTGCACAGACGCCTGCGAGGTCATGGATGTTCTTCGGGATCGGACCAATGCACCTGACTCGGTCTGCAAGCAGACCTCATTGGGTGAGCCGACGCAGACGGCCTTTTCGGTCATCATGCAGTGCTGGAACAGAACCTTGTTTCTGGCTCGAGGAATGCCCTCAGCGACCGAGTATCAGCGCATCAGCCTATAAGGTAACACCATCGGATTGCGAGGCGACTATGAAAATTACCGGTGTCAATATCTATTTGCTCAAATCTGGCCGCCTCCATCCTGTCTTGGTTGAAATCTCGACGGACGAAGGCATAACGGGGGCTGGCGAGGCGGGAATAGCCTATGGCGTTGGCGGGACCGCAGCGGCAGGGATGATCAAGGATCTCTCGGAACGATTCTTAATCGGCAAAGACCCCTCTCGGATCGAAGAGCTGTGGTCAACAATGTATGATCATTCGTTCTGGGCAAAAAATGGTGGCGCGATCATCTTTGCCGGCATAAGCGCGATAGAGCAGGCTCTCTGGGACATCAAAGGCAAATGTCTCGGGGTCCCCGTTTATGAGCTTTTCGGCGGAAAAATCCGCGATCGTGTGCGCGCCTACGCGAACGGTTGGTACGGTGCGGCTGACACGCCGGACGACTTTGCCCGTGCGGTAGAACGCCCTCTAAACGAGGGATATGGGGCGCTAAAATTCTACCCTTTGGCACAGCGGGTCGGCTCGGCTTTGCAACACGTGACACGACGATCGATGTCAGCTGAAGCAATTGAGCTTGCATACCGCCGCGTCAAGGCAGTCCGTGATGCGGCCGGGCCCGAAATTGAGCTCATGGTCGATCTCAGTGGAGGCTTGACTACCGATGAGACGATTCGGTTCTGCCGAAAAATCGGTGAGCTCGATATTTGCTTTGTCGAAGAGCCCTGCGATCCATTCGACAACGGGGCGCTGAAAGTAATTTCGGAACAAATTCCCTTGCCGATTGCGGTTGGAGAACGTGTCTATACCAGATTTGGGTTCCGTAAGATCTTCGAGTTGCAGGCTTGCGGGATAATCCAGCCTGATATTGGGACGGCGGGAGGCTTGATGGAGACGAAGAAAATTTGTGCGATGGCAGAAGCCTACAATATGCGTGTAGCACCACATGTGTGCGGAAGCAGTCTAATCGAAAATGCAACGCTACAGATTGAAGCCAATATCACGAATTTCATGATCCATGAGCACTATCCTGCTTTTAAGGCGGATGACGGATATGTTGAGGTTCTTGAGAGTCCGCCGTCTATCAGCTCTGGGTATTTCGAAATATCCAACGCGCCCGGACTGGGAGCAGTTCTTATAAAACGAAACATCGAACCGTACCTCTGGGCCTTATGCACATAGAGTCCGTTTTGAAATTCAAGGATGAGCGTTTCGGCGGATGAGGTTTGCGCCCATTGCGACGAGGATCATTGCGTGAGAGGCGTCGATGCGCTGCTCGTAGTCGCGCACGAGGCGGCGCCATCGGGTCATCCAGCCGAAGGTCCGCTCGACGAACGTCTGTACAATGTTGCGTGGAACTGGTCATTTTGCTTGGTGATTTTGGGCGGGCTGGGCCATCGAGCGGGGGAACCCGGAAGATGATCTCGATGTGGGCGTCGTCGATTTCGACCCCGACGAACCACGGAGCGGATGATCTGCCGCATGCCGGCCCGATCAAGGCCGGCGAGCCCTGCTGTCACCTTGGCGGAGAAGTCTTCCAGACGGCTGATGAGGAGTGAGAGGTCGCGTTCGTTCTCGGCCACTTCGACCGCCGCCCGGTGCCGCTCCTGAAGCTGGGAGAGGCGTTGTTTCAGGCCAGCGATACGTGGTTCGAATTCCGCCTTGTCGATGACGCCTTCGGCATAGCTGTCGATCAGTCGGCCGATGCCGCGACGCAAGGTGGCCATCTGTCGTTCCAGGCGGACGATCTCATCCGGCTCGCGGATTTCGTCGCGGGCTTGGCGGAGGCGGCGGCGATATTCGTCGGCCACACGACGCGAGTCCTCCAGAAGGCCTTTCACCTGATCCCACACTGCTTCTTCCAGGTGATCGCCGCGCACCGCCGGGTTGTTGCACACGGCGTGGCCGCTGAAGCGGTAGCCATCCGCAGCGATACAGCGATAGTAGCGCAGCGTGTTCGTCGGGTCATACTTGCGCGAACTCGGGGCGCGCTTGCCATAATAGGCGTAGCCGCAACGCCGACAGACCGTGAGTGTCCTGCAGCAGCCAGTCCGCGCCGGGCATGCGTTGGCGCTTGCGCTTGCCGTTCTCCTCAAGCTGTGCACGGGCCGCCTCGAACACGGTGCGATCTACAAGTGGGGGAACAGGGATCTCGATCCACTCTTCAGGCGGAACGAGAACGCGGCAAGTGGCCCGCGGCGAGGGCTGCGGATGGCCGCGGATTGGCCGCAACTGTGGTCGTGGTGGCAAGTAGCGGGCCCGCCCGAAAGGCGCGTCCGACATAGGCGGGATTGGCAAGCATACCGTCGATCCTCCATTCTTCGATGCTGTTGCGAGCGTGCCGATAGCTGTTGAAGAGCCGTTCGTTGAGGCACTCATCGCGTAGCCGACCATTGAAGCTTTCCACGAAGCCATTATCCGGCATGATGTTCTTGGTGCCATCGTTTGTTCGGTACGTCAGGTTCGTTAAGCTTGGCGCATCCGGGCCACGGGGCACCGGGAGCACGCAAGTGCGGGCAGGCCGTCGTATGCAGATGAACTGCGAGTTCGAGCACATTATCTGGCCGCCCCTACGACTCGCCCGGATGCGCTGCGAGCGCGGATCCGTATTTGTCGTGTTGCCCGCTCGCTCCCTGTTCGTGACCAACGATGGAGGGAACCGTGCGTATTATCGGCATGGACATACACCGCGTAGCTGCCGAGGTCGTGTCGTTGCATGATGGCAAGATCGTCAAGCTCGGCCGCGTTCAAATGCTGCGCAATAAGCTCGAGGAGTTCGCCAGGAAGGAACTCACCCACGATGATCATGTGGTGATCGAGGCCACGGGCAATGCTGCTGCCGTCGCTGAAGTGCTGTCGCCCTACGTCGATCGGATCGTGATCGCCAAAAGCAGGTGCACATGATCGCGCACGCGAAGGTGAAGACTGACACGATCGACGCCACTGTCCTTGCGAAGCTCTACGCCTCGGGCTTTCTGCCGGAGGTCTGGGTTCCGGATCCGGGGACCCTTGCCCTCCGAAGACAGGTCACCAGGCGGACACAGCTGGTTCGCCAGCGTTCGCGGCTAAAGAACCTGATCCAGTCAATCCTCCACGCCCACCTGATCCCGCCGTGTCCGCATGGGAACCTCGTCGGGATCAGCGGGCGCAAATGGCTGACGAGGCAAATATTGCCTGCGGATGAGCGCGCCGCCATCGAGCGCCACCTCGGCTTGATTAACCAGATCAACGAGGCGTTGACGGTGGTCGAGGCGGATATCGCCGTACATGCCCTCCAGGATCCGACAATCCGCCGCCTGATGACGTTGCCCGGCCTCGACGTCACCGTGGCTGCGAGCGTTGCCGCGGCAATCGGCGACATACGGCGCTTCAGCGATCCACAGAAGCTCGTTGCCTATCTTGGCCTCAATCCGAGCGTGCGGCAGTCCGGTGAGGGGCCAGCCTATCACGGGCGCATCACGAAGCAGGGCCGCGGCCATGCGCGGGGGATGCTGGTCGAGGCGGCATGGGCGGCTTCGCGCCTTCCACAAGCGGATCGCCTCGCGCCGCGGGAAGCACATCGCGGCCGTCGCCACTGCGCGCAAGCTTGCAATGATCATCTGGCACATGCTGAGCAAGGATACCGACTACATCTGGGCCCGGCCGGCCTTGCTCGCCCGCAAGTTCAGATCGGTCGAGCTGCGTGCCGGCCTTCCGACCAGCCATGCCAGACGCGGCACCGCCCTCGACTACAACATCCCGGCCAAGCGCGCCGAAGAACGATCCCGCGTCGAGAAGGCGAAGCTGCCTATTCAGCAGCGACTTCCCGATGGCGAACGAGGCCGGAAAGGCAGAAGGCTGTGGAAAAAGCCGCCGAATGAGAAGAACGGGCTATTCTACAACATCCGTCTGCATCGGCTTGCCCGGCGCGATACAGTGCCATTCGACCTGCCGGTCCTCCTGCCACGCCAGGATGTCATTCGAGGTCAGCTCGGTGCCATTGTCCGACACGATCATGTAGGGGTAGCCGCGATGCTCGTCGATGAGTTTCCGGGCGACACGCTCACCCGAGATCGAGTTGTCGACGACCGTGGCCAGGCACTCCCGGCTGAAGTCGTCGATGACGCACAGGATCCGGAAGCGGCGGCCATCGGTCAGCGTGTCCGAGACGAAGTCGAGGCTCCAGCGCTGGTTGGCGCCCTGCGGGATTGCCATCGGCGCCTTGGTGCCCAATGCCCGCTTTCGGCCGCCTCGCTTGCGCACCGTCAGCCGCTCCTCGCGATAGAGGCGATAGAGCTTCTTCCAGGCGTTCGGCGGCCAGTTCCCGCAGCCGCTTGCGCAAACCGGCATCATCTGGTCGCGATGGACGGTAGCGGTAGACCCGCGGCTCCATGCCGACGAGCCCGCAGGCCCGACGCTGCGAATAGCCCTTGTTCTCCATCGCCAGGTCACGGCAGTCCTCCTCGACCCAGGCGTCAGAAGTTTTTTCCGAGCATCTCGCGCAAGGTCGAGACGTCGAGCATGGCGTCGGCCAGCAGACGCTTCAGCTTGCCATTCTCCTCTTCAAGGCTCTTCAGCCGCTTCGCCTCCGATACGTCCATGCCGCCATACTTCGAGCGCCACTTATAGAAGGTCGCGTCGCTCACACCGTATTTGCGGCACAGCTCCGTTGCCGAAAGCCCAGCCTGGTGCTCCTTCAAAATGCCAATGATCTGTTCGTCAGAAAATCTCGATCGCTTCATTGCCTGTCTCCTCATCCGAGGAACAGGCTAACCTCAAACCGAGGACAATTCAGGGGAGCAGGTCAAAATCCGTCGGCTCAGATTCTCAAATCGAAATCATCCTTGAAATCAGTTACCTTGCCAAGGGTGGTGGTTCTCGTCACCTTTCCTCTCCTACCACCTAAAGAGGGAAGCAACGAACGTGGGAACGACTGGTTCTCCGGCAAAGAACTGCGCACTGGGCAATTTGCCTGCTGAGAAGTCACCAGCGGCGTCTCTATGAATGCCACTGGTGATGAAGAGCACGTCTATGCCCTCGTTTCGACCACCCGCAACGTCAGTCCGTAGCGAATCACCCACTGCGAGCACTTCATGTCTTTCGTAGCCGAGAAGGTCGAGTGCGCGTCGGTAAGCCGATGAATACGGCTTTCCATGGTAGAAAACCTCCCCTCCCAACGCTTCGTATTGCTCGGCGAGCGCCCCCGCACAAACAACAAGTTGATCGCCAACTAAAACGACCAGATCGGGATTCGCGCAGACCATGGGAAGTTTGCGCAAAGCACATTCCTTCAGCAGAGCCGCAACTTCTTCTGGCGGCTGAGTACTCGCCCCGGTGGTTAAAATGAAGTCGGCGTCCCGAGGTGAAAAGACCTCGAACCGATCTAACCCCCGGAGCAAGCCCGCCAGCTCAGGTGGTCCGATGTGGAAGTAGCGAGCTGCGAGTGCTCTATGCCAGTCGTCTGAGGCATTTTCTAGCGCCTTGTAAACCAGCTCTCCAGATGTGACAATATAGTTATATTGAGGCGGTCCTATTCCCATCGAATCTATGTGTTTAGCAACTTGGTAGGCACGACGGGGAGAGTTCGATAGGAGGCAGATATCAAGCTGCTTGTTTCGCAAAGCATTCAGGGCAGTGATCGCGTGAGGAAAGGCAACTTCCCCGTCGTGCAAGACGCCCCATAGATCCAGAACGACAGCACGATACCTTTCTATGATCGCCGCAATGCCTTCAATCATGATTGGCGCTTGCAAATTATTCATTGACCTTAGCTCCTTTTCACGCCTTCCTGCAACTCTTGGGACGGTCAAACGTCAGCGTTACGGGCGCGCCGCGAGTCCGGCCATCGCTAGAAGGTACCCGACTGTTGATGCGGTGATGATCCCACCCCCAACGAGGGTCGACAGGGAGGGTATTTCGCCGAATGCGAGCCACACCCAAAATGGAGCGAGCGGCGTTTCTAGCGCCCCAATCAAGGAGGCTTGCGAAGCTGGAACTCGACGAGCGCCAGCCGAATAGAACACAAAAGCCAATCCCACTTGCACCAGGCCAAAAAGCGCAAGATAAACCAGCTGTCTCAGACTTGGTGATAGCGGCGCAGCAAAGCACAGGCTGACCAGTGAGACGAAGACGTTAGCCGCGCAGATAGAAGCCAGAAGCGATTCTTCGCGGTGCCGGCGGATACACACAGCAACAAACGCGGTCATGAAGGTCATGGCGACGGCGAGAGCGCTGCCAACAAAGTCGGAGTCTAGATCTGTTCCCCAGACGAGCACGCAGGTACCCGCAGCCATTGTTACTATTGCCAACAGGGTCGCAGGACGAATTTTCTCGCCCAGCCAAAGCCACCCCAGGATAGCCGTGAAGACCGGTGTCGTCCCATAGAGGGCTGCTACGTTGGCAATCGAGGTTAACTGACACGCGGGGATGAACGCCAGCAGTGCGATTGCCAACGAGGCTGCAACAACCATCCCTCGCCCTGTTGGGCGGAGACTATGTCTTGGCCCATCTACAAAGAGATGAATTGCGAGGAAAGCCGCTGCAAACAGACTGCGCCAAAACAAAATTGTCCAAGCGTCAAGTGGCAGAGCCCTAACGAACAGCCCTGCGGTGCTCCACGCGACTGCAGAGATCGTGACAAAGAAAAGCCCTTTCCTATAACTATCTTGAAGCAAGGCAGTCGGGCCTCTTCGCTCTAGGCAGGGTGGCGCGCGGATCTTGGCCATGGCCTGCATCAGTCAAATTGCCCGGGAACCCTGCGGGTGCAGAAGAACCATCCAGATACCGCCTTGCGCAACCGGCACCAAGCCGCGTGAGCACTTCTTGTGGATGAACGCCAGCGGTCGCGGCAAGGTCATCGACGGTGAAATCGTCGCCCAGCAGTTCCACATTCGTACCCGGACCACAAAGCGACTCAGGAACATCCGTTACGTCAATTGTTATGTATTCCATGGACACCCTTCCGATTAAAGGAGCAGAATATCCAGCAAACCGGACGGATATCTTGTTGGCGCAGGCCCATGGAAGGCCATGCTTGTAGCCGATCGCGACGATCGCGATGCGGCTGGCTCGGGCCGTGCGAAAAGTCGCAGCGTAGCCAACTGCCTCACCCCTTGCTACATTCTGCACCCCGAGTGTTTTTGCCTTCAGGCTGGCAACGGGCTTTAAAGGATTTGGCCGGATGCCGGCATTGTTAAGTCCGTACAGTGCCGAGCCCACCCGTACCATATCGAAGTGATAGCGTTCCCCTAGCCACACACCGGCAGAAGCAGCGAGGCTGCGAAGTGTCGGTTTAAGCAGATCTGACGTCGCCCGAAAACGGTTCCTTTGTAGCAAATTCCTTGCGTCCCCAGCGCGTTCGCTGCATGCGAGGTGGCTGAGTACGGCCGAAGGCGGATGCCGCTTGAAGAAACCACAAAGATACTTGCGCCGGACGTCATCGAAAGCGAGGCCAAAGCGAGAGAGCCCAGTCTCCACGTTGAGAAAGTATGTTTGCGGCTCCCGTGCGCCGCTAATGGCATCCAGTTCGACACAATTATTCACAACTGGTATAAGACCGTTCGATCGATAGTGTCCGCCATACCTCGCAAACTCATCGCAAAAAACCGCAACTGCCGCGCCAATATGGGAAGACCTCAGAAGCAGCGCTTCGTGCAGATTGCCGACGAAGAGCAGATCACATCCGGCGTCAATGAGCGCGCCTGCAATCTTAACCAAGCCAAGCCCGTAGGCGTCGCTTTTGACGACAGCGGCTACCCTTACCTGTGGCCCAACGAGGGCCGATATGGTCTGAAAGTTCACCTGAATCGCGCTGAGATCGATTTCGAGTACAACATCGGCAGGTTGTACCGAGGTCAACATGTCTTGCTCTCCACCTGTCCTCGGCCCGCCTTTCGAAGCACCGCAAATTCGCCGGGCGGCATGTAAACCGTTTCATCGAAAAGCTCAGCCGCACTCCATACCTCCTGCCACACGTAAGCGACGTATCAGCTGCAGGCTTGGTATAGACAGAGAAAAGCAGAGCAATAGCCTCCAGCATAGGTGTGACAGTATTATATGATGTAACATTTATATTACAATTGTTTCAGGAGCGCAACATAAAATTCACGAAACTCTCATTCCGTCCTTGCTAACTCCACGTTACAACCTTCTTCGGCAAGGAACCTGGAGAGCTGCAGTGAATGGCCGCGTAAAGATCCTGATTGTTGGGCACGGCGTACTTGGCGGGGCCGTTCTTGATTTTCTCAGCCAAAGCGGCAGACCCTACGATCTGCACGTTGGAGCACGAGATCTGCAGCGGGCCTCCTTGAGGGTCAACCTCGCAAAGTACACTGCCGTAAACCTCGGGCTCTCTCCGGCCATCGAGGTAGTTCCGCTGGATTTGATGAATATAGAGGCTACAGCAAAGCGCCTAGCGGTCCTCCGTCCTGATATAATTTTTAATGCCACGACTTTGCATTCCTGGTGGCGGATAACGCAATTGCCGACCGATGCCTATCAGCAGATCGATAGAGCACGCGGCGGCGTATGGACGCCCATGCATATAATGCTCGTACGACGCCTCATGAGGGCTGTGCGGGAAGCTGGTGTGGAGAGCATCGTCGTCAACGCATCCTACCCTGACGTCACGAATGCCGCGCTTGCGGCCGAGGGTCTCTCGCCGACAATTGGGATCGGTAACATCGCAAATGCCGTGCCGGGCATCAGGTTGGCAGCAGCACATCTTCTGGGCTGCGAACTGAAAGCGGTGGATGTGCAGTTTTTTGCCCAACATTATGTGAGTTATCGTATGCCGAGCACCGGCTCCACGGACGGAGCGCCCTATCACTTGACCATATATCGGAACGGCCAGAAAGTTAGGCCACAGGAACTGGGGCACAATGAAATCTTCGCGAACGTAGCCGGACGGTTTCGCCGAGTGAAAGGTCTTGCGGGGCAATCCGTCACCGCTTCGTCAGCGATAGCGATTCTACGCGCGTTTGCCGATCAGTTGGAACGCGTTGTTCACGCGCCGGGACCACTTGGTCTCGTGGGAGGCTATCCAGTTAGGATTGCTCCAACTGGTATTTCGATCGAACTGCCTCAAGGCTTGTCCTTGGACGATGCGGTGGAGATTAATTCGCAATGCCAGAAGTACGATGGGATCGAGGCGGTCGAAAGCGACGGTACCGTGCGCTTCACGGGAGAATCGGCAGGAATCTTACGTGAGCTGCTCGGCTATGATTGCGAAGCAATGGCGCTGGATGAGTGCGAACAACGCGCAGATGAGTTGGCAGCTAAATACGCCGAATATTGCAACCACCTTCAATCATAGACGCCACTCGCGCCGCTTGACTACATTAATCGAGGCCTGGCCTGCCAATGTACAGCTGTTTGTTCGATCTGATCCCTTTCGCCCTCCCGGTCGCCGATCAGTTGTCAGCCACCGCAAGCATCTCGCCTGATTGCATCAAAATGCAGCCGGCCTCCGGCAGAATTTGGAACACCGTTTTTTCCACCGAGCGCCCTGGCAGTCGACCGGTTTTAGAACCTTGAGGGCGCGGGCGCCATCGTGAAAAGGCAAATCGATAAGATTGAACCGGAAGAAGTAAAGGGCGCACAGCTTCTCGACCGCTCTGTGGCTCTTCTAAAATATCTTGCCGAGGTGGGGGAGGAAGGGGCGCGTGTGCACGAAATGGCGAAAGCTTTCGGCCTCACCATGTCAACAACGCATCGGATCGTGAGCGCGCTTGAGCGGCATTTACTACTTGAGAGGGATCCCTCAACGAGGCGCTACCGCTTGGGTTTGTTATTGTACACGCTCGGAGCCAAGGCCGTTGAAAGCACGAGCTTACGTCGTTGCTGCCGTCCCGCGCTATTGCGACTGGCAGCCAAAACGGGGAATTCTGTCTCTCTGGTGGCGAGAAGCGGCTTCCATAGTGTGTGCTTAGATAGGCAAGAAGGAACCTACCCCATAGACAGCGTGGCCCGTCACGCGTGTAGTCGGGTGCCGCTGGGCGTCGGTTCGGCAAGCCTTGCAATTCTGGCTTTTCTGCCCCCTGAAGAAGCCAATGGAATCATAAGCGCCGACGCTCACCTCTACCACGCTTTCAACGGCCGAAGTGCAGAGGAGATCCGGCACCAACTGCCGGGCATCCGTAAGGTAGGGTATGCTCTAGATCAGGGCCATCTCGTAACTGGAATTTCATCGCTAGCGTTGCCGATCCGACCGCCTGGCAGGGATGTCGTTGGGGCCTTGGCTATCAAGGCGACAATTGCACAGATGCCGCAAGAGCGGATTCCGAAGCTCCTGAGGTGGATGAGGCGCGAGATTCAGACCATTCAGCAAATTGTGATTTCTGCCCGCCCCAAGGAGCAGTAGCAATGATTGGTGCGATCATTCACACAGCCGAAGCTTGCCGGTCGCGACGTCAGTCCTATCGAGGATGCGACCACGCGCTGGCGCGCCGATGGAGAGCCTGGTCGAACTTGCCGATCGGCACGAGGCATTCATCGTCGTCGACGATGCTATGCCACATGCGTCTGAGGCCTGGACGGTCGCGGCCTTGCCACCGCGTTCTGGGAACGCGACAACATCGTCGCGCTCCACACTTGCCGCAAGGCGCTCGGTGCGTCCGGCGCACTCGTCACCGGAGCGCGAATCTTTTGCGACTATCTCGTCAACCGTTGCCGGCCAAGACCAAGCTGCGCGAGATCGCCTGGCGGCCCTGGGTGACGGCGAAACACCGCCACAGACCACATTCGAACCGCCAACTTGGCCGCGTTCTTGGCAAGCGCTATCACGCGCTTGGATCGTGTCCCAGGGAGTGGTGTAGCTGACGGCTTGGTCGCCGTGCTCTCCGGCATGGGGCCGGGCTGATCAGCGTGCCACGGCTGGCAGGCTGATCAGAGGATCATCGCTCATTTGGCTGATGGTTTCCAGCGTCATGTATCTGGTGCGCTGCACGGCCCATTCGTCGTTCTGTTCGAGCAGGATCGCGCCAACCAGGCGGACGATGGCGTCGTCATTTGGGAAGATGCCGACGACCTCGGTGCGCCGCTTGATCTCGCCGTTGAGGCGCTCGATCGGGTTGGTCGAGTGCAGCTTGG
>NZ_JAMYKV010000065.1:0-29012 GCF_040317535.1 Mesorhizobium sp. M1409 | reverse complement strand
AACATCCCGCCGGCCGAAGCCGAGGAACGCTACTACGCCATGTTGGATGAACCAGCCATAGCCGCGTGACTCAAACGAAACGGCCTCCGGAAAACCAGGGGCGGTTCATTAGGCATGGGCAGTAGAAACGCCGGAGTTTTCATCATGCATAGTATAGCAGCACCCCGGCGACGCTTTGTAGAGGTTGGCCCTCCGGATGACGAAAACGCGGCTTTTCGGGCTCACCCTGTCGGGCCTACACTCAAATCTTAAGGTTCCGACGTGAAACGGAACCTCGCCAATGTCATACTCAATCTGTCTGATACGTCTCGCCAGGCTATGACGATCGCTGCCATATCGCGCCACCTGGGTGACTTTGACGAGGAAAACAGAACCGCCTCGTGATAAGGCGATGGAATTATTTAGATCAGGTGGCCCCCAGGCAATCGGGGGGTGCGCAGCCCAAGCCCTTATGATCGCGTATAAGCACTTGGACGCAAATAGAAAAGCGCATCTCTGAAATGCGCTAACCGAAGATCTTGAACTGGCTGACCTCTATTTCATCGGGATCGCATCTTGAATTCTACGTCTCGCTCTACGCTTGGGCGTATGGCAGGGTCGCAAAGTTCTGATTTGGACAAAAAAATCGATCAGATTCACGACTTGGTTCTTGATCTGGGAACAGCCCCCATACGAAGAAAACATGAGCGCGTTTGAGCAAAGTGGCTGCCACTCGCCCGGTCGGGAAATCTAACAATGAAGCGGATATAGCGCGACCAACCGACCGAAGTCCCGAATAATTCAACTTGTGAGACAAGTGTCATCGCAAGTATGCAGCACTGCTAAGTACGAGTAATCATCAGTTATAAGGTTTGTCGGATAAACGTCAGTCCGTCTGGTTAGCAAATGAGGAGACGAGATCAGTATGATCACCGAGTTTTCAGCGAACGCGAGCCTGGATACCTTCATCGTACTTGCGAATCTGGCCCGGTTGAAGCAGTATCGGGCTAACCGCACTAATTCAATTTTACATCGTGATGAAGCCATCGCAGCCCGAGAACGGGCGGTCGGCTATACCGCGGAGTGCATTGCCGAACGGATGTTCAGTCGTGAACCGGCGGTCTTTTCTCCGGAGGTTCAGGCTCGTTTCAGCGCTGTCGGTCTGATCATTGATCGGCACATTGAGCCGGGCCGGCAGACACTCAATCGCCGCCGCGTGCTGATTGAGAAGGCCGAGAAATTTGCCCCCTCCTCTCCCTCTCACCAGGGGGGCTACCTGACTGATGACAATCAAGCAATCGCTGACCGATTGAATGCGGTTGGCAATTCTAAGGAGTTGCTTGGGTTCCTTCGGGCGCGAGAAGCAGGCGAGCGCCGGAGGCTACGCCCGAACATTCCATTCACGGCTGGGCAGGCTAGGGAGTTGACCGATGAGCTCGGGAATTTGTATGAGGAAATCAGAGAGCGCCTGCGCACGATAGACCACTTGTTCCATGACCGGTCGGAAGACGAGGTGGGGTGGCGGCTTGGGGAGATATATATCGAGCGCAACATCAGTTTGCTTTCTTCTCACCTGGAAAGGGCACAGCCGGATCGAACGCTCACGCGAGTCGACCGTGAGGCCCAGGAAAGGCGGGCGGACGAGGCGGAAAGAGCAAAACGCGCGTTTGAGGATGACCCGTTCTTCGAGTCGCTGTCTGCACCCTCGCCCCTAGCTGAATCCGACGGCTCAAGCAGCCGAACGGCCTCGCCTAGTAGAGACGAAACGTCTCCCGACGGCAATGCCTTTCCTGGAAGCCCGCATCGATCGAATGCGCGCAACCGCTCTTCTGGTCTATTCGACGCAGAGGACGATTACGGGCCGGTGCGGAAAAGGCGCGCAATCGGGGGAGTCCCCGAGACCCGAACTGCAACTAATCCTAGCGACGATTGGGTAAATGACGAGGAGAAGCTGGCTATTGATCCTCTGACAGCTAGCCCTCATCAGCCAGAAGGCACATCCTTGCAAGAATCCTCCTCCGCGCCGGAATCGAGCGCAGTGCATGATGGGAGCGGTGAATTGGAAGGCACTCGACGGGGCTTGCGGGAGCGTGAGCGAACCCGCGGCGCCGGACCAGATTATTGAACCTTATGGTGGCTCCACACGGCGCTGGAAAAGAAGGGAGTGATCATGTCGCGCCTTGACTCCGATGACAGGGAACCCGTGTCGATAAAGCGTGATCTTTCCGGTAGCGATCGTGCCCGGGGTCAAAACCGCCCAAAGATCTTTCGGGCCTATATTCACAAGTCCAGAGTTCATCAGATCCCGTAACGCCTAGCAGGCTTCTCTGATTGGGGTTGGTGAGGTCAAGCGTTTCCTGTCTTTTTTCCGGACCATGTCGCCCCGCGGGTCACTCGCTTCTCTTCGCGGTCGGCGCGGAGCCGCCGCATGATGTTGGGGTGGACGGCCCCCGCACGGCATCGATGTGCCAGAATGAGGTCGTTGCAGATCTCAAGCAAAGGAGACCGTCCGTGGAACAAATTATTCGAATTGGCATCGACACGTCAAAGCACGTCTTCCAACTCCATGGCGTAAACGCGGCTGAGGAGCCGGTGCTGCGCAAGAAGCTGCGGCGCAAGGAGGTGGCAGCGTTGTTCGAGAAGCTGTCGCCGACGGTGGTAGCGATCGAAGCGTGCGGCGGATCGCACCACTGGGCGCGTCTCCTGCAGTCGTTCGGGCACGAAGTGAAGCTGATCCCTCCGCAATATGTCAAACCGTACGTCAAGCGCGGCAAGAACGATGCGGCCGATGCCGAAGCGCTGTGCGAGGCGATGAGCCGGCCGACGATGCGCTTCGTACCGGTCAAGACAGCCGACAACCAGGCGGCATTGATGCTGGTCGGCCTGCGCGACCGGCTGATCCGCAATCGCACGCAGCTCGCCAATGCGATCCGCGGCTATGCAGCAGAATACGGGCTGATCGCTGCCAAAGGGATGTGCAAGATCGAACCGCTGCTCGAGCGTATCGCGGCAGATGCGATGCTACCGGATTTGGCGCGGGAGCTGTTCGCGCTCCATGCCAAGGAGTATGCGCAGCTGCAAACACATCTGAAAGACGTCGACGCCAAATTGATGGCTTGGCATCGGGCCGATGAATGTAGCCGCCGCCTGGCGCAAATCCCCGGCGTCGGTCCGATCGGCGCGTCACTGCTGGTGATGAAGACGCCGGCGCCTGGGACCTTTCGATCGGCCCGACACTTTGCCGCCTGGCTCGGCTTAACGCCGAAGGATCATTCAACTGCCGGCAGGGTCAGGCTCGGCGTGATCACGCGCGCCGGCGACGAAGCCTTGCGCAGCGTGCTGGTGGCCGGGGCTACTGCGGTCATCCGGCATATCCGACGCGGCCGAGGCGCCGTCTCACCCTGGCTCGTCGGCCTACTCAAGCGCAAGCCGCCGAAACTCGCTGCCGTGGCGCTAGCGAACAAGATCGCGCGCATCGCCTGGAAGCTAATGGCGAGCGGCGAGATCTACAGAGCGAAGCCTATGCCGCCAGCCTTGGCGCGCGCCGCATAGAGATCGGCCAGACACGGGGAACATCTCTTCTGTTACCGTGCTGAGCTGGTTGCCGGAACTTGCAAGAGAATGAGCAGTTGGTGTGATCGATCGATCCGAGACGCGGGACACTCCGTTGACCCCATTGGTCGCTGTAGGCCGCCATGATGTTAGGAACTCGCGTCGCGGAAACCATCTTGGCCAGCGGTCATGTGCGACCGCATACAAAGGCCGGACATATGATCGCAAGCGATCCGATCAAATCGTTACTCAACAATCTTGCGAGAAGGGTGCCGTCCACATATGGGGTCAGGAGAGCGAGGCGTCTCAATCTGTTGAACGACCTTGGGAGACTTCGCCCAGGATCGTGCCTGCTAACGAGATCGCCTTGCCCATCGTCCCCACGGGAACGATCCAGATCACCCTCGCGGGCGAACCACTGTCTGTGTTCGTTTTTGTTCCTTGCGCTATTTCATGCCGATCCGGCGGCTTCCTTTCCAAAGCGGAATTCGGTTGCGTCGGCCCACATGCGGTGCAGGATGACGGCCAGCTTGCGGGCCACCGCCACCCGCGCCCGCGCCATGCCGCGGCGTCTGGCGATGTTCATGCCCCAGGCGCGCAAGCTCGACCACTTTTTGGAACGCACAAGCAGTGAATGGGCTGCCTCGTAGAGTGCTGTGCGGGCGAGCTCGTCGCCACAGCGGCTGACCTTGCCCTGGATGTCGGTCTCACCGGATTGGTATCGCGCTGGCGTCAGCCCCAGATGCGCTCCCACCGCCCGCGAGGAGCCGAACCGCTCCGGCCGGTCGATCGTGGCGCGGAAGGCGAGCGCCGTAATCGGACCAACGCCTGGCGCGCTCATCAGCCGCCGGCAGACCTCCTCCTTGCGGACGATGTCGAGAACCTTCTTGGTCAGCCGGGCGAACTCCTTGAGCATGGTGCCGAGGATCGTAAGCAGCGGCTCGACCATCGCCATCACCTCGGCACTGGCCAGTTCGCGCACGCGATCAGCAAAGGCGGTGCGCGACGGCGTACCGAGCTTGACGCCGGCCTCTCGCAGCATGGCGCGCACGACATTCTCGATGCTGCGCATCTCGTTCAGCACCGTCCGGCGGGCAACCAGCAGCGCACGCCACAGCCGGCATTGCCGGCTCTTGACATGCACCTGCCGATACCAGCCCGTGCGCATGATCTGCGCAAGCGCGCGGGCGTCGTTGCGATCGGTCTTGTTCGGCATCGTCTTCATGGCCGCATTGGCTTGGCGCGTCTCGATGCAGATCGCAGGCAGACCTTCGGCGCACAATCCATCGTGAAGCCAGGCCGTCAGCGAGCACGCTTCAAGCCCGATGCGCTCCAGCGGCAGATCGAGCTTCCGCAACGCATCGGACAAGGCCTGTGGTTCGCTCGCCGCTCGTGTTTCCTTCACGATCTGACTGCTCTCATCGACGACGCAAATCGCGGTCTCTTCCAAAGATACGTCTAATCCAGCAAAATACTTCACGGCTGCTCCTTCCCGATGTTTGTGGCGCTCCAAGGCGACCACGTTCTAACATCCATACAGGAGCAGCCGCCCGCACCTTGGCTCAGGCGAGACCCCAATCACCCCCATCTGTTGAAGAAGTCAGGCGCGCACGCAGACGAAGCCTGAATCGTCGGCATTGTGGATGTAGAAGTGGCCGACGAGGCGACCTGCGGTGCCGATCATCGCCCATCCGCGACCGCAAGCGGGATCGCTTTCGTCGTGACCCTCCCACGAGAATTCCGCGCAGGCCGAGCCGTCTCGCGCGCCGTAGCGGACATCAAGGAAGCCTTTGAGAGCACCGAAGCCGATCTCGCCGTCCGCCGCGCCTTTGAACGTCAGATGCGCCTCTTCGACGAGATCGAGGAAATCGTTGTCCCAGACATCCATTTCGACGATACGCCAGCGACCGGCAAAGGCCTTGGCGATGGCTGGAACCTTGGCCATGTCAGTTGGTCCCAGCGATGAGCTTCGGCAGCCGCACCAGATTGTAGGCAGCGGCAGCGAAGGTGAAGGCCCATCCGACGCGGTCGCGGCCGCGGAACTTGGTTTGGCGCTGACCGGCGACCGTCTTGATCCAGCCGAACGCTTCTTCAATGCGCTTGCGAATACGCTGACTGACAGCATAGCCGCTATGCCGGGTGGTGCGCCCGTCGATGGCCGAACTACGGCCGCTGGTGTTCTGCGCCACATGCGGCGTCACCTTCATCGAACGCAGTTCGTTGACGAAGTCCTCCGCATCGTAGGCCTTGTCGGCACCGAGCGTGATCGCCTGCGGTCGGTCGGCGCGAGGCTCGACCATGTGCAGTGCCGCCACCCGCTCGGCATGCCCGTCGGCCAACGTCAGGCAGGCTTCGACCAGCAGGCCGTGGCGGTTCTCCATCAGCCCATGTCCCATGAAGCACAGCTTGGCCTCCTTGCCCCGCCCCTTGCGGTAGAGCCTGGCGTCGGGATCGGTGGTCGAGGCATGCGTCTCGTTCGATCGCCTCTGGCCATGGAAATCCGCTTCGGTGTTGCGCCCGCCGCCTTGAGCCGGCGGCTCGCCATGACCACCGCTTGGGCCGTCCTTCGGCTTGACGCTCTTCATCGACGCCCAGGCCTCGATCAGCGTCCCGTCGACCGAGAAGTGATCCGTCGACAGAAGCCTCTTGACCTTGGGCTGCGCCAGCGCCGCGCTCAGGAACTTTGCAGCGATGTCGCCCTCCAGCAGCCGGTCACGGTTCTTGGAGAACACCGAATGATCCCAGGCTGCGTCGTCCACGCCGATGCCCACAAACCAGCGGAACAGGAGGTCGTATTCCAGCCGCTCCATCAAAAGCCGCTCCGAGCGGATCGAATAGAACGCCTGCAATAGCATTGCCCGCAGCAGCTTCTCCGGCGGGATCGACGGCCGTCCGATCGGCGAGTACAGCGCTGCGAACTCACGCTCCAGCGCCGACAGCGCCTCGCTCACGATTAACCGGATCGCCCGCAACGGATGATTGCGCCTCACCCGCGCCTCAAGGTCAACATAGCTGAACAGTTCGCCAGTTCGATCGTCGCCGCCGCGCACTCGTCACCTCCGAATCCCTTCGGAACCAGTGAATCACCGCTGCGGTCCGGTGGCGAGTGCCTTTTTCAACAGCCTGCTAGACGCTTAACTTACACTGGTTCGTTTTTACAAGTACGATTCTATTGCTGTAATAGGGACTAATAAAGTCGTGTGTCCTCCGTGCTTTTCCGGTGAAGTAAGGAAATCCATGATGTCTGCTTTACGTCAGAGCCAAAACTACGCGAGAAGATCGGCTTCAAACGCTCCGCTGTCGCTGTCGCCCGCAAGCTCGCCGTCATCAGTGCATGCGATGCTCTCGCTCCGGTGAGCTCTTCAACAGGGCGATGGCCATCGCCTAACTCTCGAGCTCTGCAGCGCCCATGGCGTTAAGAGGAGTCCCTGCCGGGACCGACGCTGGTCCATTCCGTTAAGACCGTTGCGCCACGAGTTTGCTCGGAGCGTGCGAGACATACATTGGAAGGACCATCCCGCGGAGCCCTATGATGCGGCGGCCCATGTCGACCGCGTAGACGACCGTGCTCCCGGCAAACAACCTCCCGCACCAAAAAGGCGCTTGCAAATCTCGCTATTAGACGACGGTCTAGCGATATTTACATTAGGATATTTACAGTAGAATATATCGAAAACGGAACAGGCCCACGGAACAGCGAGTACCACACATCACGGAACCCAGGGACCGCGAGGAGGCCAATACCTATCAAATCGATTGGTCTATATTAAAGACTCACTGCGTCATCTCTTTTCGATAATTTCTGTGCTCCCATTAAGACGTTAAATCGTGTTGTAAGAGCGTGATGGCAAATTGCCACAAGATTTGTATAAACAAAACAGCACGCTCATCGCTAAGTACATGCTTCGGTTGATTTAAAAGGACCGATTTTATTTACGACACATCATTACATAAAACCCATCGAATATGACGGTCTTTAATACGACGTTAAGAGCACACAGAACAAACAACAATACAAAAACAACAACGACACAGCACCACAAACAAACGCCGGTCCGATAGACGGAGGAGTTACACTGCGTGCCCCCATGCCACCACGTCCAACGGGGGGTGGGGTGTCGTTCACGAGAGCGACGGACCAGTCGAGCCCGAGGGGACTGCAGGTAGCCGGAGGGTCGTCCGGAGGTTGGGCCGAGCTCAGGCGAGTGAGGTCGCCAAAGTTCATATTTGCAAAGCAGTGCGGGCATTCTGCTCAGCCATATAGTAGTAGGTTAGGGAAACATTCTCTTTCGGAACGCTAATACGCAATGCGTACATAATCCTGCGGGATTCGATCAAGTTCATCAGCACGATAGAAAGAGAAAAGGGAAGAACCGTTTCGGCTTCTTGATTCGTTGGGCGAGGGTGACAGAAACACGACCTCGTATAAGGGAATGGACAACACTCTTTGCAGGCCACTGGGGTCATTCTTTCTCATTGGACCATGCTTTAGACGAGGACATTTGATGGCTTTTCGCAGAAGGCAAGAGGTTTTCGATTTCGGCCCGCTGTTAGCGTTCTGTGTAGTGAGGGACCAAATACTCACTCGCGCAGCGAACTAGAAAGTGACAGGGACCCGTTAATGCCGAAAGGGCCAGACTCGCGGGAGAGCACATTCTTGGTGGATGTAATCTTTAGTAAAGGCCGAAAGCGATCCGTGCCGCGTAAACCCGCATGCTATTTAAAGTCGTTACTTTATCTTTCGTCAATCACAACGCAACTAAACCTTCTCCATCATCTGCCGCCACCTTGCACCTTCGTTCACGATGTCTCTTCCTCCGTACGATCGCCCATGGTTCATTGCTCCCCACACCGACCCCGAAGACTTAGGAGAGCACATTCGGACCCAGACGAGCAAATACAATAATTTCATCAACAACGCCCTGTGTCCGAGCCAACGTGATTGGGCTAGAGCAGTCGCGGAAGCTCATGGGATTGACCCTGAACACGATGATGCGTGGATGGGGAAGACCGAGAAGGCCTACGACGACCTTCCAGAAGAAGTACTAGATGAATTCTATACTTATCCCTGCCTCAATGACCCGACCAAGACCAACAACCTAGAGCGAATCATGACGGACCTCAACTCAGACGGCGCGCGCGAGGTGAGAAGGGTACTATACACCTATATGCCACTATTCTCGGCACAAGAATGCCGACGAAAGCGAAGCCTAAGTTACATTCCGGACTACATGCGCTTTGTCGACCATGATGACAGTGTCAAACTGCTCGTAGTGGATATTCCGCCGGAGGGTTATGATAGCAAGGATGACATAGTGCGCAAGTATCATGCTGTCGGATGCACGAAAGTCGAGAGGAGCGACATTGCAGGTTGCGTCGTCATTCCCGATGCCGAGTTTATCGTTTATGATGAAGATGACGACATTTTCAAACGGACGCGGTTCGGCTCATTTGACGTGGTGGCTGTCACGAAGGTGCTGCTTGACGACCGTTGAGTATCTCTCCAGGGATAGAGCGCTGGGCCCCACCAGATTTCGCCTTCTGTACGGATCGACGTTCCTGTTTGAGGGTCTGTCAGCTTCGCCGTATGGCGTTTTCAACATGTCCCCTGTGTGTGTTTTGCGACCACCTCTCGTCTTTATTGCACTGTATTCCAGTCATTTCTCTTTTTCAGATCTTGGTTCCAGTATAATGTCTGTATTGCTAATTATGTGTGCAGTCTGTCATGTGTGGTGTGAGTAAGCGTCGTGTCTAAAGGTGTGGATGTTGAGCGCTCGTGTCTATTGTATTGTCGCTCATGGTGTCTTCTTCGAAGGCGTGTCTCTTGCGATGTAACGTTATTTGAAATTCAATAAATCCGGGTTATTTGAACAATGTGATTTTTCTATCTTGCATAACTTGTCTGCGTCAGCAGGTGCCAAATTTGGCGAAATCGCGGCGGCCCCTGTTACCTCAGAGTCCGTTTTGAAAATCACGGATGAGCGTTTCGGCGGATGAGATTGCCGCCCATTGCGACAAGGATCATGGCGTGGGAGACGTCGATGCGCTGCTCGTAGTCGCGCACGAGGCGGCACTATCGGGTCACCCAGCCGAAGGTCCGCTCGACGACCCGGCGGCGGGGGCAAGACTTCGAAGCCCTTCTGGGCGTCGGATCGACGGCTGATCTCGACCACGAAGTCGAGATAGGTGGCTTTGTCCATGAGCTTCAGCCGGTCATAAGCGCCGTCGGCGACGGGGTGGTGAGGTTGACCATGAACAGCCGCCCATCCGTATCGAGGGCAATGTGTCGCTTGCGGCCGAAGATCTTCTTGCCGGCCTCGTAACCCCTTGTTTCAGCTTGCGGAGCCTTGAACGACTGGCTGTCGATCACGCCAGCCGTGGGACGCCCAGCTCGCTCGCGATCCAGCATCAGCGCCACGTCGTGGATGGTCTGAAACAGAAAGCGCCGCGCCAATTCGCGGAACCAGCCGTAGACCGTCTGCCAGGGTCCGAAATGGATCGGCAGCATCCGCCAACTGCAACCGGAGCGGACCAGCTAGCGCACCGCGTTGACCACCTCACGGAAATCAATTTCGCGCGGACGCCCGCGACGCCCAGGCTTGGGCATCAGCGGGGCGAACTGCTCTCACTCCTCGTCCGTCGAATCAGACGGGTAGCGCTTGGTCTTCTTGGCAATCTGGGCCTTCCGGCCACGGCTCTGCTCTGTCCACATCCACAGCTTGAATAATAACCCAGCCTCAGACGGAACCCATAGCAAGCCGATTTTCAAAACAGTCTCTCAGGGATGTCTTTTCTTTCGCTGTCCGACAGTGAAATACGCTTCCGTTTCGTCAACGGTCGCTTTGATCCGGAAATGGCGCCCGGACGCCAGTCATTTAGTTTTGTGAGCCGTCCTTTAGTGTCCGTTCCAAAAAGAGTTGAGTGATTTCAGCAGGTTGTGATTCCGTCGGATTTGCGAGATTCGATGGAGATCACGATGGCCTGGACTGAAATCACTCGTGCGCATTATGAGCGGCGTTGCGCCCGCTACGCAAGCGATCTGACCGATGCGGAGTGGGCGTTGATTGCGCCGATGATGCCGTCGGCGAACCGCATCGGCCGGCCGCGCAAGACGGACCTGCGCGAGGTCGTGAACGCACTTCTTTACCTCGCCTCGTCGGGCGGCGCGTGGCGATTGCTGCCGAAAGACTTCCCACCCTTTTCAACGGTGCAGAAGTATTTCTATCGCTGGCGTGAGGCGGGCTTGTTGCGGACCATCAGCAACAGCCTCGTCATGGCGGCGCGCGAGGCTGAGGGTCGGGAAGCGAGCCCGACGGCGGGCGTGATCGACAGATGGGGTATTCGGCTTGAGCCTCATCTTTTGGCGGAGATGCCATCAAGGTGCTGCGCTTCGAGCTGATGAAAAAACGTGGTCGGTTCCGTGGAACAGCCACAAGCCATCAGGAAGGAGAAGCGCAGCATGAAACATTATGTAGGAATGGACGTCTCGGTGAAAGAGACCGCAATTTGCATCGTCGACGAAACCCTTTGGCTTGGCTGGAAGAGCGCTGGGCTTTGGCTTGGCTGAGAGAGCGCTGGGCTTTGGCTTGGCTGGATATATGGCTTTGTAGCCTTTCTTTGTTTGTGCATTCGTGCACTCGTGACGTAAGCGGCGGCGCGCCCGATATGACTTGCCTCCATATGTGGAACGGCCCGCATGGCAAGAGCTTTTTCAGTCGATTTTACACATTGGGATGTGCGGCCATATTTCCGCCTTTACGCGCGGCCTATGGCCGCTGGCGTCGATGAGATTCTCCAGCGTCGCGATGGCGTCCTTCGGTCGGCTTTGGCCAAGTTGAGACAGCGCCAGAAGACGTCGCAGCTGAGGTTCGCTGCGAACGACGTGTGGTTGCACGCTTGAGAAGTGCCTCGCATTCCGCAGGCCGATCTGCCAGCCGCAAAAGGAACTCCCGCGTTATTCAGATAGGCAACGAGGTCATGTTGATCGGCGAAGGCGATTTCCAGCATATGCTCCGCGACGGCGTTCATGTCATTGGCCGCGGCGTTGAGTTCATCGGCGCTGATCGAACTACCGGCTGCAGGAACGGCTACACCGGACGTCACGATCATAGACAGCGTTGCGACAGCTCCAATTCGCTTGAACTCCGCCATATCTGGATGGTTTAGCGCAAGCTGGCGATTGCGCTCCCCAATTGGAGACGTTACGACGGCTATAAATTCTGCCAGACCAAGGTACGCATGTGCGCTGCCGACTAGCTTAAGAAGCAACCTCACTTTGCCACAGCGCAGGTCGCTATCCACTCCCTCCTCCATAGGATCTGGAGACGACGGGTGATCCAGCTCTATCCGCGGGTCGGTTACCGCACTTCCGTAATTCGTCTTGGGCTTTCCTTGTCTAGTTGTCGGGCGTTGGGCGGATGCCCCAGCCACATAGTACCACACGGGAATTCCGCACCGTGGCCACATCCCGTCTCCGTGCTGCCCGGCATTTCCGCCGGATTGAAGCGGACCTACTTGCCTCAATTCGGCGGCGCCCGTGCGAGGGGTGGGCTTGGCCTGATCTTCGATGCAGAAGCGCGCTGCATTTCAGCGAACCGGTTCGACCTGGTGGCCAATGGCCCACAGGAACGCCGCCATCTCGCGCGCGACCGCCGCAACAACAATGGGTTTGTTCTTGCCCGCAGCGATCAGGCGCCGGTATCTCCCGCACCGCCTTCGGCAGCCCCCTCGAGGCGGACGCGAATGGGCTCCGTCACCCTGGCGGGATAACGGTAGGCCCAGGCGCCTTTGATCAGGACGCGGCGGGCGCGGCGGTTGCCGGCCAGCGTCAGGCTGCCGCGCTTCACCGTGTCGCCGGTCGAGCGCTCCGAGGGCACCAGGCCGAGGAAGGCCATCAGCTGCCGCTGATTGTCGAAGCGACGGACATCGCCGACTTCGCTGGCAAAGGTGAGGGCGACGATGAAGGACATAGGGCGCGACCGCCGGCGCCATCGACCAGCTCGGCACGAGTTCAATCAGCTGGGCATCCAATCGATCGAGCCGGTTTTACGCATCGCTGCCTGTCGACCCTGGTCTTGGAACACGATCTGTTGGGCCGGATGGTCGAACTTCTGCGCCGCCAGCCAGCGGGCATGCGCCCGACTCCAGTTCTTGTGGCCGGCAAAGACACGACCATGGCGCAGCAGGAACGAAAGCAGCTGCTGACGCTTCTTACGCAGATCCTCGCTTGCCGTGGTCGCCTCGATCTCGCCGAAATAGCGAACTTCCCCATTGTGTCCGCCCGCGGCAATCGCAATCGCGTGCTTGGCTTTCGACACATCGACACCAACGTAGCGTTATCCTCTTCCATGGCCCGTCCTTCCTTTGCTGGGGCTCGGCTCGGCATTCCCGAGCAACCCCCGTTTGCTTTACAGCTGCAAAGACAGGGCGGGCCGCCGCTCAGACCACGGTCATACGTCTAGCAGCTTCTCTGATTGAGGTCGGTGAGGTCAAGCTTTCCTGTCTTTTCCGGACGATCTCGCCCCGTGGGCAACTCGCTTCTCTTCGCGGTCGGCGCCGGGCAGCCGCATGATGGGGTCAGGAGAGCGAGGCGTCTCAAATCTGTTGAGAGACCTTGGGAGAATCTATCCAGGATCTAGCCTGCCAACGAGATCGCCTTGCCCATCGTCCCCACGGGAACGATCCGGATCACCCTCTCGGGTAAATCACTGTTTGTATGTTCCAGACCTTAGCGCGCGAATACATTGCGCGCGATGCCACCGCGAGGAGCAACTCGGCCGACGGGCTGTTTAAACTGCCGATCTGTATGGCACGCGATGTACTATTGGCCTACCCGGCGCCAAATACTACCGATGAAATATAAGTCAAAACTACAAATGAAACTTATTAATATTGGACACATCTGCAAAAGAATGGCAAACAAAAATCAACGAATAACAAAAGCACCAAAATCACATCTGTCCTTACATTCTGACCGTAATCAAATACCAATATAGCATGCTAAAGAATGTCAAATGTATTCCATTGCACATAGAGTGTCGAACGGTAGAAAGTTGCTCGCGAAGGTGGTGGTCGGGGTATCGGCGCAAGCCATTGTCATAATTGGGCAAGGCGATGTCGCCGCCAATGCTGAGATATTTGAGCAAAGTCACAACGGAGAGCTCATCGAAGTAAGAAGAGACGCCACCCGCCCCGCTGCGCCGCACGAAAGGCCGCATTTGGCGCAGTTCAATTTCGATGCTGAACCCGAAGCTGTCCCGGCCGAGCGGGGCGAGGCTCCGGTCTCCTACGGGAGTCTGAAGGATCTGTCGCTGACTGCGGACACGGCAATCGCCAGCGAGACAAATTCTGTACTGGAATTCACAGGCGCACCGACCGATGAAGCTGTTGAAGCCGCCTTCATTCATCCCCCCTCCATGTCATCGGAACGTGCGACCAAACCCGCGCGAAGACTTCTATCGAGGCGGCTCGGCTTGCTCTCTCTTCCCAAGGCGCGCAGCATGGCAAAAGACCTCACCTATGACCAGACCAAAATGTACTGGCTTGCCGCGGATTTTGGACGGCAATTTGCCTGGAGGCCAGGCGTACGCAAATCAAGCTTGGGCCAAGCAATGTTTGTTGATCTCTTCACTGCGATGATTCAGCGAGAGAGCAACTTCAACCCTCGCGCGGTTTCGTTGGCTGGTGCTGTCGGGCTGGGCCAGCTGATGCCGCGTACCGCGTTGGATCTTGATGTCAAGAACCCTTTCTCGGCGCGGCAAAATCTCAGGGGCGCCGCCACATACTTGACAGAAATGCTCGATGAGTTCGGCTCCTCTGAACTTGCCCTCGCTGCCTATAACGCTGGGCCTGCAGCTGTGCGCAAGCATGGCGGCATTCCGCCCTATCGGGAGACCCGGCAATATGTGTCGGACATCCTCCACGCCGTCAGTGTCGAGCCGCACAATATCACGGTTCAAATCGCAAGAGCGGGCAAGGATGCGCCGCCCCACCTGCTTTCCCTAGTGACAGATGCCGATGAGGGCCCCGGTGACAATGCCGCGGCGCAACGCATTTTTCAGACTGTCTTGCAGCCGCCTACGCCGGCCAGAAAGAGCTCGGTCGTTAGCCCGTTAAAGGCAAAAAAAGATATCAAAAAGGATCAAAGCACAAACCAAGATCGCGTTTTAGGAGAATTCCAAGAGCGCCCAAAGTGCATCATTAAAGGTTTCTGTATAGCGAAGTAGGAAATACAAATCCGCGGAAAGGAATAATAGAATGCCAATGTCAAAGTGTAGAAGAAATGAGTTCATAGAAATGTCTGCCGGAAAACTTAAAAGTCTAACCAAGAGCGTTTGGCGGAGTTTGCCCGCAGCGTCTGCGGCAGCTTTATTGACGGTTATTTTTGTTAGCCCGAGTGCTGCTCAGGATTTCAATGGTGTGACAACATTCCTTCAGACAATTGTGGAAGCGATAACCGGGCCAATCGGCGTTTCAATCTCTGCCTTGGCCGTCATCGCCGTTGGCTTCTCTTTTATGACCGGTCGCATGGACTGGACCTTCGCAGTCTCAATCATCATGGGCATTGCAATCGTGTTTGGCGGTGCAAGTTTCGTCCAGGGCCTAGCGGCACACTAATTCGGTTCGGCGCGGATGCCGTCTTTATCTAAGACCGCAAATTACCTCGCGAGCCTTTCAGAGGAGTACTGACCATTCAACGTACAACGCTTTTCATAGGCTTGACGCGCGAAGTCGCCTTTGCGGGACTGCCGGTCATGTATCTGGTTGTCCTCATAGGCGTCGTAATGCTCGGCTTCATTATCACCAAATCGTTCATCTATCTGATGATCGTGGGAAGTGTTGGCTACGCCGCTTTGCGTACCCTAGCCGCCTATGATCCAAAGATCATCGACGTTTTCATCGCAACCGTGCAAAGCACGCGCATGAGTCCGGCACTGTTGAAGGGCGAAGGCCTAGTATATCATGCTTAAGTCACTTGCCAATTGGGCGATGCAGCGATCCGCTCACGAACGCGAACAACTTGCAGTCAATCTGCCATATGTCAGCATTGTGGACGATGGCACCCTCATGTTACGCGATGGCGATCTAATGGCCGCTTTTGCTGCCGAAGGGGTCAATGCTGACACGATCGATAGCCGGGATACGATGGAGTTGAGTAACGCATTCTCACGCTTCATTGCACAGCAACGCGGTGACGTTGGATATTATGTTCATCGCATCTCTGCTGAAACTCGACCCACGATGCGGCCGATCAAAGGAGATCCTTTCAACGAGGAGATTGATCAGCGCTGGCGAAATTACCTTGAGACTATTGGGCTGCGCGATCGCGTTACGATGGTCACTATTGTGATCCGACCGCCGAAGAGGCTGGCCCAACTACTCAATATGTTTGGCAACAAGGATGTTTACAGTCGCGAAGAGGTCACTGCGCGCGCAGTTCGCCTCGATCAGATGATTAACACCTGCATGGTTAATGTAAGTTTGGCAAAGCCTCGTCGGCTAACCGTCTCGGATGGTGAGTGGCTTGGTTTGTTGCGTACCGCGATTGACGGATCAAGTGGGCGACTCATTGCTGGCGAGAAGTTCGTCCCCGTCGCTGACCTCTTGGCGAGTTCGACGGTCACGTTCCGAGGCAAGGTCTTCGAATGCGACAACCCCAACCCAGGGCTCAAACGCTATGGAACCATCATATCGGTAAAGGACTACCCTACCGAAACTTATCCCGGCATCTTCGACAGGCTTAGCCTGCCTTACGATACCGTGGTTTCGCACAGCTTCACGCCGATCGACAATATTGCCGCCCAAGCTAAAATCGCTCGTGTGCGCAAGCGGATGAAGGCGGCGGAGGATGCGGCTATCTCTTTGATGGCGCAACTGGAAGAGGCCGAGGACGATATTGCATCCGGCCGCGTCGCCTTTGGCGACCACCATTGCAGCATCGCCGTATTTTGCGAGACTCATGAGGAGCTTGAGGCAGCCATGGCTTACGTCACGCGCGCCATGCAAGACGCGGGTTCTGCAATTGTTCGCGAGAATTTCTCTGCCCGCGCCGTTTATTTCGCTCAACATCCGGGTAATTTCAGCTATCGCACACGAGCGGAAATGATCTCCTCCCAGAATTTTGCAGAACTTTGCGCCATGCATGGCTTGCCGAAAGGCAATCCACCGGAGCTATGTCCTTGGGGCGACTGCGTAACAATATTGCCCACAGCACGCGGCGAGACGTTCCGCTTCAGCTTCCATTTGCCGGGCAAGCCAGGTCAGCGCACGGTCGGCCATACGCTTGTGCTTGGCCAAACCGGGTCTGGCAAGACGCTTGGTACTGCTTTTCTGCTCAGTCAGGCCCATCGGCTTGGCGCTCGGATCATAGTCTTTGACAAGGACAATGGTTTCGAGATGGCGGTCCGTGCCATGGGCGGAACCTACTCCTCCGTGCGTATGGGGCAGGAAACGGGCTTCAACCCTATGCGAGCCGAGGCAGATAGCCGCGGTGCGGCCTGGTTGTCCGATTGGCTTTCCGCATTGGCTGACAACGAGGGCGGACGGCTAAATCCGTTGCAACTTCAAGCGCTCCATGATGCCGCTCAGGCAAACGCAACGGCTGACCTCTGCCTACAGAATTTCGCGCAGTTCCGCAGCCAGCTGCGTGCGACTGACGATGATCGTGACCTTTATAACCGACTTGGCCGCTGGGACGAGACCGGTCAATTCGGCTGGCTGTTTGGGGGTAAGAGTATCGATCCGCTCGCTTTCGATAGTCGGATCACTGCTTTTGACCTCACGGAAATTTTCGACAACGACACCATCCGCACCGCGTGGCTGAGCTATGTCTTTCGACGCGTGGAACGGCTCGTAGAAGACGACGCTCCAACATTACTGGTTCTTGATGAAGCCTGGAAGCTGCTCGACGACTCATATTTTCAACTGCGGCTGAAGGATTGGATGCTAACGATGCGCAAGAAAAATGTTGCGGTCGTTCTCCTGACTCAACGTGTGTCCCACGTGGCCAACAGCGCTGCGGGCGATGCCATACTGGAGAGCGCCGTCACGCGTCTCGTATACCCAAGTTCCTACAACACTGAAGCCGAACTCGCGCCGCTCAATCTGACGCCAACGGAAAGCGCTTTCCTTCGGATAAGCAACGTGGACAACCACTTGGTGCTGTTGAAATCGGGCGGCGACAGCGTGGTTCTTGATTTCGCGCTCGGAGCGATCGGTAAGGGTGTCGAGATCTTGGGGGGTGGGCGAGGGGGGAAAGCGCACGCAGGATGGCGTGATAGGCCAAACTTTCAAATGGAAATGCTGCAATGAAGATCCCTCTTATTTTTCTCACAATGATCCTCGCCCCCCTTATTGGCTGCCAAGCCGTTCCCGCAGTGCGCAAGAACAATTGTGTCTGTGCCTGGGAAACACTTGAGCTCCAAGCCGAAGGAGTCGTGTCATGAGAGCTTTCCAGTCTGTCATTGTGTCTGGTATTTTGCTTGCAGCCGCGGGCTCGCTCGTGCGGGAGGCCAGGGCCCAGGAAAGCCAGATCACGCCTGCTCCCCTGCCTTCTATTGGAGCGCTCTCCCGCGCTCCGGATGGCGCCCAGGTAACCTTCGACAAGAACGCTGTCGAGTTGCTGACGTACGTGGTAGAAATTTGCCGGCTGTTAGGCGGTGGTATGAACCAGCTTGTAGCATCCGCGCGGACAGCAGAGCATCTGCTAATTGAGAGCCGAGACCTGGGCCAAGCGCAGCTTGCTTCCATTTCAGGCCCGAAGCACTTCCCGGTGAACAATGGCAAGGCTGACGTCGCGGCCCGTGAAGGAGGGCCGGGTTTGCGGGAAATGGTTGACGATGCTTTGAATGGCCGCGGAAGTGGCCCCGGGGGCATTCAGGCGGCCCTTACCGAATTTCGAGCTCGCTATCGCTTGGATCAGGCATTTGCGCTGCACAACGATCAACGCCTCAGTAAGCTCATCATCGCTAATGGATCGGCTCAGGGCGCAGTCGTTGCCTCTACTGCGGAGGAATCCTACAAGCGTGCCAACGCCAGCATGGGCAGGATCAATGGCTATATCGCCGCGCTCGAAGCCAGCAGCGACTTAAAAAGCAGCGTTGACATCAACACACGCGTGATGGTCGAAATCGCGCAGCAACTCAATGAAACACTGCGGACCCAAGCGGCGATCGCATCGCTGGCAGGATCGTACTTCATGGCACTAGGTGCCGACTCCGCCGAGCCGGCCGCCATCCGCGATCTTCTCGATTTTAACAGGTGATACGCTGTGGGAGTGATTTCAAACATTACTCGTACACTCGACAAGACGCTTGTCGACTATGCGCAAGTAGTTTTTCAGGGTGTTGCTGAGCCGATTAGAGACTTGCTCGGCGCCATGGCGTTAGTCTCATTGTTGCTTATCGCGGTAAATCACATAATTCAATTCAGAACTATAAATTACTCGATGTACCTACATTGGGCTCTGCGGTATATACTAATATATTCATTTGCAACAATGTGGGTGAACTTTGAAGGTATTTATTCAATGCTTATTGATGTGCCAAATAGTTACGCAAGCATTATGATGCATGCGGCAAAAATGCCAATCAAGGACGTTGATCCCGCTTTTCTCGATCCTGAGCGGATATCGGACACATATTCAGCGATGGATGAGTTCGCCCATGCGGTCCTTCACCTATCTGGTAAATACATAAACAATGTTTCGATCTGGAACGTTGGCAAGTCACTTCGGAACGTTTTTATTGGCGTCTTGTTCCTGATCGTTGGCGGTTTCTTTACCGCCGCGTGCGCGATTATTGTAATGATTGCCAAAATTGGGTTCGCCGTGTCGATCAGCCTGGCGCCTCTGGCTATCATCATGCTGATGATGCCTCAAACGAGTCAGTATTTCGAGAGTTGGACCCGCTTCACGATTGGCTTCGTGGTCGTCCCGCTGCTGACCGCGACCCTTATGGCTATTGTGCTGTATATCGCCGCTGAAGTCTATGGATCCCGCGGTAATGATTTCGGGTTCATTTTTATCCTGATGGCGGCGACGGTTCTCCTGTTCATGATCCCGACCATGGCAAGTTCCCTGGCCTCTGTATCGGTCGCGGCTGTAGGCGCCGGTGCGGTCTTTGCCGCAACTTCCATGGCCAAGAGTGCTGCAATGAGAGTGCACGGCGGCAGCCAACGATTGCGAGACGGCGTAAGTGTGGCAAGCGCCGCACGTGAAGCTGGAGCCTCGCCGGCGTCGGCAGCATGGTCGGCGATCAGTGCAATGCGCCAAAGCGCCTATATCCGGCAGCAGCGTCGCGATGAGCGCCTTGCTCGTCGCATGAGCGGCCTGTCGTCATCGAAATCGAATGTTACGAGAGATCCTCCGATGGCTCTTCCGATTCATCCTCTCGCTCAATACGGCAACCGAACCGTATCTCCCGAACAAGACCGCTGACCCGCAACGGAATCGGTAACGCAACCGAATAGGAGAGACGTGTGTCAGAACAAGCAATACAGCACACATTTGAAGACGAGGTTTTTTTTAGCCTACGCGAACAGCGCAATAACTGGGCAAAGATCGCGGTCGGTGCCACTGCCGCCAGTCTTTTGTCCCTGGTGGCTCTAATAGTCATACTGCCGCTCAAACAAACCAAGCCCTATGTAGTGATGGTAGACAAGACCACCGGCGAGGCTGAAAAGATCGTCGAGGTGCAGCCCACCTCGCTCCAAGAGCAGGAGGCTGTCCTTCAGGCGGAACTCGTTTCCTATGTCGTCGACCGGGAAACCTACGATCCAGCCGACAACAGCACCCGAATTCCTGACGTCATGGCGCGCTCATCCGACAGTGCCGCGCAAACCCTAGCGCAAACCTGGCGTTCGGAGTCAGAGCAATATCCGCCCACACTCTACGGCAAGGACGTTCGCGTGCGTGTTGTGGTCAAATCTGTCTCTCTAACCCCGAGGGGGCGCAACCCAGCGGATCTCGCGCGTGTGCGCATTACCAAATACCGTGAAGAAAAGGGGCGTGACGCAGTTGAGCGCAGTTTCGTCGCCACAATCGGCTATCAATTCAAGCCTCGACAAAGGGCTACCTTGGAGGCGGTGTGGAAAAATCCGCTTGGGTTCAACGTCTTGTTCTATCGGATCGATGCGGAAACGGCCGGCTGATATATTAACACAAAGACAAAGATAATGTTTAAACTTATATACGTTTCCTTGATATTTGCTGTGGTATCAGTAAAGTTGGCAATGGCTGAGCAGTCGGCTGTCGGTTTTTCATCAGATGTACGGATAAAACGCTACGTGTATGACGAGAATAACGTGTACAAGCTTAATCTTTACTTGAAATCAGTCACAGCTCTTCAGTTCGCTGAAGGGGAGAATGTCGAGTCCATTCTCATCGGAGATAGCGCATCCTGGGAAGTGATCAAACTGAAGAGAGGCAATGTGATCAGCCTGAAGCCTATTATCGAAAAAGCGCTCACGAATATGACAGTCTATACTGACCAGCGCGTCTATACGTTTGAGATACGTTCGGTCGGTCAGATAAGCGCAGGGATGGCGGCAGGCGCCGACCAGGCATTCCGAACCGTCTTCACCTATCCTCATGAGCTCAAGACATTGGGCAATAGCCGTGCCGCAGTCGCTCCAGCAAATCACGGCTACATGGTTTCGGGTGATGCGCGGTTTCGCCCGCTGACCGTGACAGACAATACATTGCAGACGACTTTCGTCCTGCCCAAGGGCGCCCCCCAACCGGCAATTTTTAAGGTTGGTCATGACCGCGAGGAAATGCTGGTCAATTCGCGCAGTCAAGGCGATCGCATCATCGTCGACGGAACCAGCGACTACTGGATGATGAGAATCGGCGATGACACTGTCTGCGTGGGCAAAGCAAGCGCTGTGCACTCGGCAAAACCACGGTGGAGAGGGTTGAGACATGACAGATAACTCGCCTGACATCGGCCATCGACAGGATCCCAGCGGAGCAGAGACAGCGGCGGTCGCGCCTGTCGATCCTGAACGAGAAAAACTGCTTAAAAGACGCCGAGCCCGGCAAACGGGTAAATTTAAGCGCGGCAGAGGCCGTGAGCTCTTTGTTGCCGCCGCGCTGCTCGCCGGCGCCATAGCGTTCGGGACGGCGCTCGGCCCGATGCAAATGGGGGCGATTCTCGGATTGCACGATGACGATGAGCAGAAGACGTCGCAGGTTGATCTGGAAGTTGATCGCATTACCAAGGACAGCTCAAGACTTGATTTTTCTGTTCCTGAGGCGCAACCAAAAGCGATCGAGCCAAAGATTGACGAGATAGACAAGAGATTCGATGAACTAAGAAATAAAATCGACCAAGTAGTCAGCGACGAGAACCAGCCTAAGATGTCAGTCGCCGACGTCCAAGAATTGCTTGAACGCTTTAGCAAGCAAATGGTGCAGAGTCTTCGGCGGGAGCGGGATAAGGTAGAGGTGGAAAATGCACGTTTGCGGGAGGAAGCCTTGCGATTGGAAAAAGAGCGCAAACGCTCCGATGAGGCTGCTAAGCTCAACGCTGAAAGTCATCGACAATTCCAAGAGATCGACATCAAGCAAAGGGAATCGAATGGTGTTGTCATGGATGAGTCCAGGGCGCGCTTCCCGTCAGTCGATGGTGTCCCACAACTTCCCCAAGATCAGGGTGCGAACGACCGGTCTCTTGCAGCTGGTACCGCCTCCGAAGCAGCAATCTCTGTGTCTCGCACTCTCCCTGATCCGTCGCGTGTGGTCGCCCAGGGCACGATGATCTCCGCGGTACTTGAAACCGCTATCAATACGGAACTGCCGGGAAATATTCGCGCGCATGTTATCGAACCGGTATTCTCCTTCGACGGATCTCGCATTCTGCTGCCGGCAGGGACAAGATTGGTTGGCACCTTCGGGAACAGAGACGATATTGAGCAAGAGCGCGTGTTGATCGGATGGGATCGTGCCCTCACTCCCGATGGCAAGTCGATCGCGCTCGGCTCCACAGGTACGGACCTGCTTGGTCGCGCCGGCACCGAAGGAAACGTGGATAACCGCTACGCCAAGAAGATAGGTGCGGCTGTCCTCATCAGCACCATCAGCGCATTACCTTCTATCATTCCCACTATGACAGGCAGCAGCAAATCCTCAAGAGATGGTGGTGCGACGATCACTGTTGACGGTGGGGGAATGGGTGACACCAATCGGGATGGCCAAGTCACGTCTAATGTTGCCAGAACACTCAGCGACCAAGGTGAGGGTATCTTGAACAAATACCTCTCCCTACCTCCCATCCTTCGTGTCCCGCAGGGCGAGGAAATTCGCGTCTTTGTCAATCGAGATCTCATTATTCGATGAATGATCACCAGTTTAAAAGTAGCATCTCATACGTGGAACAGTACTTGAGCCCCCTCAAAGACCATCTAGTAGATGGTAGTATCAATGAGTTGGCGATCAATCCTAATGGCTCCATCTTTGTTGAGGATGCCGATTCGGTATACATGCGTGAGATCGGCGTGACCTTGCCGCCCCAGGCCATTAAGCGGCTTGGAGCACAGTTAGCCGGAGAGACCCGCAACACGCTTGGTGCACTCCATCCGATTGTGTCAGGCCGCGTTATGGTTTGGGGGAACCCGCAGCGCGTGCAGGTGGTCGTCGAACCGGCAATCGAACAAGGCGTATCGCTGTCGATTCGAAAATATCTGGCGCGGACTTCGGAAAGCGCAGATATCGACTACGTCGACGGACGACAGATCATGGTGGATGCTATTCGGCACGAACGCCATCGGGTAATCGCCGATGCGGCCAAGGCTGGCGACCTGAAGAGTGTGTTCCGACAGGCCGTTGACGAAAAATTCAATGTTCTGATTTCGGGCGGAACGTCGTCTGGCAAGACTACGGTGGCGCGCGCTCTACTGGCGATGGCAAACCCCGCCGAGCGGATCATCACCATAGAGGATGCGCAGGAGCTTCATCCAGCCCACAAGAACCAAGTTGGACTAATCGCCGACCGTAAGGGGGAATCCGCTCGCAGCCCATCGAAACTTCTGGAGAGCTGTTTGCGAATGCGTCCCGACCGGATCATTCTCGGTGAAATCCGCGGCATTGAGGCTTATGACTTTCTTGAGGCGATTAATACCGGCCACCCCGGCGCGATAACAACTATACACGCCGATAGCCCTGAACTTGCTTTCGACAGACTGGCGCTCATGGTGATGCGCTCTGGTGTGCAGATGTCACATGGCGAGATAATCAAATATGCGAAAAAGACGATCGATTTGGTCATTCAGGTCGGCCGCCGCAACGGTAAGCGCGGTGTGCTGGAAATCAAACCTGCCTTCGCAGACTAGGCTAGTGTCCGTCCATAAACGGCAAACTATTGAAATTACTTGAGGAATCGGAGTTTTCCGCAGGAAAGCTCCGGCGGTTTCAGATACACTTTGGCATCATACCACTGATTCCAAGGCGTTTTCTGCCACCCCCGGAGCCGACAATGCGCCAAGAACGCACCGTCCAAGTCAGTGTATTCGATCTTTTCGCCGGACACGAGATCGGCCGTGAGCTGAAGGGCATGTCCGATTGGCTGGACGAGCAGCGTCACCTGACCGGGCTGGTGGCCGCCGACCTGCGCCGGCACGGGGTCAACGAGACCGGCCGCGAGGGCCTGCCGGCGGAGGCGGTGCTGCGCTGCGCGCTGCTCAAGCAGCATCGCCAGCTCAGCTACCAGGAACTGGCTTTCCACCTGGAGGACTCCGCCTCGTTCCGGGCGTTTGCCCGGCTGCCATGGGGATGGAGCCCGAAGAAGTCGGTCCTGCACAAGACGATCAGCGCGATCCGGACCTCGACCTGGGAAGACATCAACGAGGTGCTGCTTTCGAGCGCCCACCACGAGAAGCTGGAAAGCGGCAGGGTGATACGTGTGGACAGCACCGTCACCGCAGCCCTCATCCACGAGCCGAGCAACAGCAGCCTGTTGTGGGACGCCGTACGGGTGATGGTTCGCCTGCTGCGGCAGGCGGATAAATTGGGCAGCGGCGCGCTTTCCTGGCACGATCACTGCCGCGCGGCCAAGAAGCGGGTGCGGGCGATCCAATACACCTGCGGCCGCCCGAAACGGGTTCAACTCTATCGCGAATTGCTCGGCATCACCCGCACGACGCTGGGCTATCTCCGACAGGCGGCGGAGCGGCTGACCCCGGCGGCTGATCTGGACATTATTGTCTGGCAGGAGCAACTGCGCCACTATCGACCGCTGATCGAGCAGATCATCGCCCAGACCGAGCGGCGGGTGCTGGCCGGCGAGGCGGTGCCGGCCGCCGAGAAGCTGGTCAGCCTGTTCGAACCGCATGCCGACATCATCGTCAAGGGCGGCCGCGATGTCCATTATGGCCACAAGATCCTATGAGGAGGGTGGATAGCGACCTGCGCTGTGGCAAAGGTGAGGTTGCTAAACCCTAGACACCCTACCTTGGAGGCCGAGCATGCCCGTTGCAGCACACCGACCCGATGCGTTGACCGCCATCCGCACTGATCTTGGCGCAATTTTCGTCTCGTTGGAACTCAGCCGCTCGAAATGGCTGATCACCTCGCTGTCGCCGGGCGCTGGCGAGAAGATGTCGAAACACGCAGTGGCGGCCGGCGACGTGGTCGGCATGCTGGCGCGGTTTGCCGAGCTCAACCGGAAGGCCGAGGCGCGGACCGGGAAATGCTTTCCGATCATAGTCGTCCAAGAGGCTGGGCTCGACGGCTTTTGGATCCACAGGGTGCTGCAGGCCGAAGGAATCGAAAGCCACGTCGTCGATCCGGCCTCGATTGCCACCTCACGCCGGCGGCGTCAGGCAAAGACCGACAAGATCGACGGCGAGGCGCTGGTGCGCGCGCTGCTCGCCTATAAGAGGGGCGAGCCGCGCGTCTGCGCCATGCTGCGGGTGCCCACCCCCGAGGAAGAGGACCGCCGCCGCCTCTCGCGTGAGCGCAAGGCCTTGACGAACGAGCGGACCCGCCATGTCAACCGCATCAAAGGCCTGCTGTTTGCACAGGGTGTCTCCGGCTACGAGCCGTTGCGGCGCGATCGGCGCAGGTGCCTTGAGGCGCTGAAGACCGGCGACGGGCATCCGCTGCCGGACCATCTGAAGCAGCAGATTGATCGCGAACTCGAACGGCTGGAGCTGCTGATGGAACAGATCAAGGCGGTCGAGGCCGAGCGCGACGCCATGCTTGCGACCGAGCAGAGTGCCTCGCCAGCCCCGGCCATGCTGCTCGACCTGAAGGGCATCGGGCAGGAGTTTGCCGCCGTGCTGTGGACGGAGGGCCTGTCGCGGCACTACGACAACCGACGACAGCTGGCCGCCTACGCCGGCCTGCCGGGCGACCCCCTGGCAAAGCGGCTCCGTCTCACACGACCAGGGCGTTTCGAAATCCGGCAATCCAAGGCTGCGAACTACGCTGATCCAGCTCGCGTGGCTATGGCTGCGCCATCAATCGCAATCGGCGCTCTCCTTGTGGTTCAAGGAGCGGGTGAAGCAGAACGGCGGGCGCCTCAAGAAGGCGACGATTGTGGCGCTCGCCCGCAAGCTACTCGTGGCGCTGTGGAAATACGTCAACGCCGGCGTCGTCATCGAGGGGGCGGTCATGAAGAGCGCCTGATGCCGATTGCCGCTCACCCATGGAATGTGAACTAAGCACTTCTTCCAGGGCCTGATCAGTCCTGGCGGATCCAGGTGGACGAACCGAAGGTTGGGATGGCCTGAAATGCCCCGCCACAAGAATGGTCCCGTCCTCCTGAGCCCGTACCCGCCGCAAGCGGGATGTTGGTGCCGCTGTTTCGAGCAGCGACCGTATATAAGTTGGATTGGGCTCGGATAAACGGGCCGCGTCATGCCATCGGGCTCAGACCATGGATTCCTCAACACATCGAGAAGGTGAAGAAATGTTGCCCTGACACACCCGTTCCGTCTTTACCTTCCTCATATAAGCTCAACCTGACCACCGGCAGGAGCGGCATGGTTCTCGACCTCATCGTCGAAGCCGGCAATCCGGCCGACAGCGAGCGGTTGCTGCCGATGCTTCAGCGCCACATCGACCGATATGGCGAGCCGCCACGTCAGGCGGCCGCCGATGGCGGCTATGCCAGCCGCGCCAATCTGATCCAGGCCAAGGCTTGGGGCGTGAAGGACATGGCCTTCCACAAAAAGTGCGGCATCAAGATCGAGGACATGGTCAAGAGCCGCTGGGTGTATCGCAAGCTGCGCAACTTCCGTGCCGGCATCGAGGCCGGCGTCTCATGTTTGAAGCGCGCTTTTGGCCTGGACCGCTGCACCTGGCGCGGGCTCGACCACTTCAAGACCTATGTCTGGTCCTCGGTGGTGGCCTACAATCTCGCCCTCTTCGCCCGCCTCAAGTCGAACTGACCCGCCGCCGACTTCGCAAAAGCCTACCCGGCGCCCAGCCGGGCGGTTCACGATGGGCCAACCAGCGGACCGCGAGAGACCTCTACTTCTCCTCTAACGCCTCGTGCAGATAGAACCACCAAAGCAGTCAGAAATACCTCGAATCTACATGGGAGGTACAATGAATTCTTCGAAAAGTTACTGTTTATGGACGGACACTAGGCTAGTGCGCGTCCATAGTGTGCTGCAGCAAGCAGAAGGAGGTTCGAAGATGAACTGACAACATGCTGAGAAGCTGCGTGAAAGATGAGGGTAGGCCCCTCGGGACCGGCTTTCAGGAGCGGGTCTCAAACCAGCCCAAGCTGCTGTGGTAGAAGAGCCATGGTGGTTAGCGTTGGGTCAAAAGCCGCGGACATGATCCGGGGCAGGTAGGCATCCGAAAGATGAGCGCACGCGCAAGCGGTGCTGGAAGTACGACTGGGTTTTAGAGTTTGATATCAAGGGCCTGTTTGACAACATCTCGCACGAGCTTTTGCTCAAGGCCGTCGGCTTCGCTGCGAGAACAGCGAAGAGCGCGCCAACGGCCGGATCATTCATCTCGTCGAAGACCTGCACGGTGCGCTTCGACAACAACAAATACTCGGTGCTGTCGACGGCAGTCGGACGGCCGGTCGAGATCCAGGCCTATGCCGACCGCATCGTCATCCGCCAGGACGGCCTCATTGTCGGCGAGCACGCCCGCTCCTTCGGACGCGGCGAGACGGTTTATGATCCCTGGCACTACGTCCCGGTCCTCTCCCGAAAGCCCGGAGCGCTACGCAACGGCGCACCGTTCCGGGATTGGGTTCTGCCGTCGGCCACGGAGCAGGTCCGCCGCAAACTGAAGGACGCCGACGACGGCGACCGGCAGATGGTCGCCATCCTGGCTGCCGTGGTCTCCGACGGGATCGAGGCCGTCGAGACGGCCTGTCAGGAGGCGCTCGACCAGAACGTCTGCTCGTCGGCCGTCATCCTCAACATCCTGGCCCGCCGCCGCGATCCGGCGCCGGCGGTGACCGTGCTCACTCCGGATGCGCTACGCCTGAAGCATGAGCCGCAGGCCGACTGCGCCCGTTACGACAGCCTCAGGAGGGCAAGCTGATGGAAAGGACTCAGGTTCTCGAACTGATGGGCACCTTGAAGCTCTACGGCATGCGCGGCGCCTATGACGAGATCATGGCCACCGGGATCAAGCGTCAGCACGAGCCGCCGAGGATCGTCGGCGATCTCCTGTCGGCGGAGATTGCCGAGAAGCAGGCGCGCTCCATCAAATACCAGCTGACCGTCGCCAAGCTGCCGCTCGCCAAGGAGATCGAGGACTTCGACTTCACCGACACGCCGGTCAAGGAGGCCCTCGTCCGCGAGCTCGCCAACGGCACCTTCGTCGCCGACCAGCGCAATGCCGTGCTCATCGGCGGCACCGGAACCGGCAAGTCGCATCTGGCGATCGCCATCGCGCGCGCCCTGATCCGCAACGGTTCACGCGGCCGCTTCTTCAACCTCGTCGATCTCGTCAACCGGCTCGAGACGGAGCACCGAAACGGCAAGCAGGGACGCATCGCTGACCACCTCACTCGACTCGACTTCGTCGTCCTCGACGAACTCGGCTATCCTCGCCACCACAACATCGTGCGATCTGGCCCGCGATATCCAAAACAAGTTCAGGCGAGCTCGCGATCAACTTTTGACCTTTGCCCAATGGCCAGGAATGGTCGACGCGACGAACAACGCCTGCGAACACGCGCTGAGACCAGCCGTCGTTCAACGGAAGATCACTAACGGCTATCGCGCCATGTGGGCCGCAAAGGGCGAAGCCGACATTCGAACCGTCGTCGACACGGCTCGTTCGCGCCGGGCACGAACCCCTTCAAAATCATCCTTCAAACTGTCAGCGCCTGAAATTCGCCATGACTGAGCCCGCGACCTTGATCTTCCGAGCCTCTCTTCGGGCACGCTTTATCGGGACATCGAGGTGTCAAGTTCGAGCACGCTAGCCCGTCTTATGCACGACGATGGGGCTTTGAGGCTGGCGGATGTAGCTTAAGCGATTGATTTGGCGTAGGATTCGGTTGCTT
>NZ_JAMYKV010000064.1:0-29194 GCF_040317535.1 Mesorhizobium sp. M1409 | reverse complement strand
ATGATGTCGGATTCCTTCATGATCAGAAGGTCTTCGCCATTGAGCTTGACTTCGGTGCCCGACCACTTGCCGAACAGGATGCGGTTGCCGGCCTTGACGTCCAGGGGGACCAGCTTGCCAGCTTCGTCACGGGCGCCCGAGCCAACAGCAATGATCTCGCCTTCCTGCGGCTTTTCCTTTGCCGTGTCCGGGATGATGATCCCGCCAGCGGTCTTGGATTCGGACTCGACGCGGCGAACGACCACGCGGTCATGCAGCGGCCGGAAATTCGACTTTGCCATTTTTGGATTGTCCCTGGTGCGGAGGTTGAACGGTTGCCCGTTGCCGGAGCGTCGTTAGCACTCGACAGTGGCGAGTGCTAACGTGGCGGTGAGATAGTCTGTAAGCTCATACTAGTCAAGACGGAAGAGGGACGGGCGAAGAGCAAAAATCGCGTGGCTCTGCGAGCGCAAGACGCCCTCGCTGTTCGTGACTGCCTGTGACGGGCCTTAACACGCAAGCAAGTTGTAACGGGCTTGCAAAATTCGCAGAGCTTGGCCACAACGCGCTTCGCTAAATGGCCGGAGCACGGAGAGAACATGGTTTTCCGACTGAAGGAGCTGCTCGGCAAAAGGTTTGATGAAGAGGTGCAATTCTTCAAAGGCTGGCAGAAGGACAAGAAGGGCGTAGGAGCCCTCATCCCCACTTCGATTTATGCGGCGCGCCGGATGGCAAGCGTGGTCAACCCGCGGTCCGGGATGCCGGTCCTGGAGCTTGGCGCGGGAACCGGCGTCATCACCAAGGCAATCCTGGAGAGGGGCATTAAACCGCATCAGTTGGTGTCGGTCGAATACTCCAGAAATTTCTACAACGGCCTGGTGCAACGCTTCCCGGGCGTGGACTTCAGATTGGGCAACGCATTTGCGCTGAATGAAGTTCTGGGTGAGCGCAAAGGTGAGTTCGATTGTGTCGTCAGTGCAGTTCCGCTGCTGAGCTTTCCTATGGAACAGCGCGTTGCCCTGGTTGAGGATTTGCTTGCCCGCATTCCTGCCGGTCGGCCGGTAATTCAAATCACCTATGGGCCTCTGTCGCCGGTGATCAAGATGCCCGACCGCTACGTGGTTTCCCACTATGACTTCGTCGTCCGCAACATACCACCGGCACAGCTCTGGACCTATCGACGAGCAGTCTAGCCAAATCCGGCACCCGAAGGGCCGACTGCGCTGAGGTGTATGCAATCAGGCCCCATGTGAAATTGCCATCAGTGCGCTTTCATGTTTGCTGGGTCTATGCTGGATCGGCTCTCGAATAGAAGCCTACTTCTCCACTTTGTCGAAAAAAGCTAGAACAGCGGTTGGCGGGATCTTTTCGGAAAAGAGGAAGGTCGCTGGATCCAGTTTCAATGCCTTGGCGATCGCGGCAATCGTATCCACGCTGATGTTGCCGCTCGCGCGTTCCAGTTTCGTGAATGTCGCCTCCGCCACGCCGATGAGTTCGGCCATCTCATAACGGTGCAAAGTACGTCGTTGTCGCTGAAAATCGATGATGCGCGCCAGCCGCTTGCGGATCGCATTGTCGTCCAACCGATGCGCCCAATCCGGAACTTTCTTACTGCCGGCGAGCAGTCCTGCGAAAGACACTTGCAAGCCGTTTGCCATGATCTGTAGCGTCGTCAATGTGACATTATTTTTCTGACGCACAGTCTGAATGTAGGTTCGATAGGCCAGTTTTTCGCCCTCGGGGGTTCGAAACAGTTCGGCCATGTGCATATGGGATAAGCCGCGTCTGGCTCTCTCCCGCTCGAGCGTCAGGGCAATGTTGGCGCGCAACGGGTTGTTGACCACGCCTCCGTCGTCTCGTTTCATAAATCGATGTAGTCGCACAAAGCCTGCCTTTTCGATCTGTCCTTTTTCGCGCGGATCATCCATAGTAAACTATCAATCCGCAGCGAGGAAAAGGCTATGACCATACTCAAATTCCTATTGGGGGGTGCCGTCGCCATGGCGGGCGCCGCAGCTCTTCCATCCCAATCAAAAGCGTCGGAATGGGGCTGTCAGGTCCTCCTATGTCTTTCCGGCGACTGGCAAGGCACCCCCTCGTGCCACCAGCCAATTTACAGGTTGATTGCGGCGATGGAAGCCCCGGGTTTTAATTGGCCGATCTGTCCGCAAGCCAACTCCAGCGCGGCGAGATTTGAGAAATATGAGGATTGTCCGTCTGGCTGGGAAGCAGTTGGCAGCTCCGAATTCGATCGGCCGGGCTTAGGTCAAGAACAAAACATCTGCCGCATCGCGGCCGATAGGCTCTCCTTGCCCGTCGTTTTCAAAAACAACGCCCTCAGCAGGCATCATGGAGACGGATCACGTCAGGTCCAAATCGAAATCGACGGTAAGGTGGTTGCGGCAAAAATCCAGACCGCGGGGAACGATCGAGGGCATTCCGTCGGTAATGGCCCCACCTACGTCACCATCCCTCGACCGATACGCGGACAGCCCTGGTTCATCGAGTATGATGACGCGAACGGTGTGCGCCAGAAAAGCTGGTTCAATCTCAACATGCCATGAGCCAGGCGATCACGCAGGACGACGTACTATGGGATCGCAATTCAGGGAGGTCTGTAGTGTTCAAAGCGCTTCTCCTGTCCACTGTGATTTTGAACACAGGCGCAGTGTTGACGGCGGCTGGTCAGAGCGACAAGCCGCGATCAAGCGTGGACAATCCTATGTGGCCCGCTTCACTGAAATGGGACTGCAAGACCGCCGCCAAAATCGTGTGTGAGCGTGACGGCAGTTGCACAGTGGCCGAGGACCATACTAGGTTTGTGCTGAACTATGGCAGCAACGAAGCTGAGTTCCCGGCCAGCAATGTCAGGATCAAACGGCACTATCAACAGACCGTGCAGGCAAGCCCTTTGCAGCAGGAAGTTAAAGTCGAACTGGCTGACAATCGCGTTCTTTGGCTGACGGCCGTGGATGCCAGCCGCACTTATTCGGAAGCCTGGGTCGGCGCAATGAGCGAGTTGAAGGGCGGCGCGGTACTCATGGAATCCGAGGGCGTCTATTGTATGCCGCACAAGTGAGTGAGCCGAGAGGGAAGGCGAGCGAAAACCGATATGTTCTGACCTCGAGCGCCAGCCACCGGCGTTTCAGAAAAGTCCGGCATAACCGTCTTCCCGGTCTAGTTTCATCAGACGATCAGCCGTCGACTCCTGCGCAGCGGCGTCCTGACCCATCACGGCCAGCGCAGCGAACAGCCCAACAGATTTCCTCATCCAAGTCCCTCACGCCAAGGACCAAGAACGTTTTGCCTTGCCTGGCGAGAGCTGGGTGAGGGTGGTCAGGAGGTCTTGCTAAATAACATGACTAACCTATCAACAATGAAACGAACATTCCATGACGGTGCTCGAGCGCATCGTGGTGGTGGGGCTGGCGGCCTGCCCTGACCGCAACGATCGGCAATCTGCCGGAAGCGTATCCGGGCGGACAAGTCGCGCGAGGCGGGCGCTTGGGCCTGCTCGGCAATCGCGACATCATGGATACGCCGTTCAACACAGGCAGCTACACGGCGCAAACGATCGAGGATCAGGGCGCACGCACGATGGCCGACGTGATGATCAATGATCGTTCCGTACGGAGCACCCATTCAACCGGCGGGATATTGGATTCCTTCTACATTGGCGGCTTTCCGATAAATGAAGGAAATTTTGCCGAGGTCGCGTTCGATGCTGTGTTCGGGGTCGCGCCGACCTATCGCTTGTTCACCGATTATATCGAGCGATCGAGGTTCTCAAAGGACCGGTGGCGCTCCTTTATGGCATCGCGCCGAACAGCAGTCTCGGGGGGGTACGCACGCCGATATCTTGCGGACCAACACGGCGATTGCGGCGCTCGAGCGGATGGGATTGGTCCGGCTCGACCCGATTGGTCTTGGTTTGGAGACCGACAGCCAAGGCCGTGCGGTCGGCACATCCGGGCGCCCGACCGACAGCATTTTCGTCAGCGGGCCACTGGCGCGCGGCAGCGTCGGCGAACTGATGGGAATTCCCGAAGTCACCGCACATGCCGAGCGCATCGCCGCCGAAATTCACCAATGGTTGGGATACCAAACGGCGTTGCGTCGCAAGGCTTCGTGAAGCTGTGATTGGCATGAGTCTATTCAGATGACACTGACGGAACGCATCGCCAGGATTGAAAGCGCCTTCGAGGTTTATGAAAGCGCCATTGGTCGCAGTGCCGCTCCTGGCGCTTTTCGCGTTTGTCGCCGACGCCGCCGAAGTCGCCCAAGTTCAGGTGGAGAGACTGCGCGTTTTGAGCGGAGTACGGTCTTCGGAGTTGGCTTCTCTGAGAGCACCGAACTAGTCTAGGCGACGAGCTTGGCTGCGTGTGCCTTCAACTACTGTTGGCTTCTAACAACTCCAATCGGATGTCAGGGGGGTGACGCCTCTGAAAATTTGTCGATAACTGTGAGTTCGGATTTTGACGATCTTCACCATGAAGCGATGAGCTGCAATTTCTAGCGACGGCCGCGCTAGGGACGGGCCTCCAGCACCATGTTGAACGGCGTCTCCGTGGCGCGACGGAATCGCTTGAAGCCGCCGCCGGTCACCACCTTGCGTAGCCTCGCCTCGCCGGCCTGGGCGCCAAGCCCGAGCCCGACTTCCTGCGACAGGGATGCGGGCGTGCACACGAACGTGGAAGCGGCATAGTAAACGCGTCCGACGGGATTGAGGTTCGCCGCTAGATGATCATGCGCGAACGGCTCGACGATCATCCACGTGCCATCCGGCTTGAGCGACCCGTGGACATGGGTGGCGGCGCCCGCCGGGTCGCCCATGTCGTGAAGGCAATCGAAAAAAGCGACGAGGTCATAGGTGCCGGGATAGGTCTTGGCGGCCGCGACCTCGAAGCGCGTGTTGGCGCCGACGCCGGCTTCCTCGGCGGCCTTGCGGGCGCGCTCGATCGAAGGGGCGTGATAATCGAAGCCGAAGAAGCGCGAATTGGGGAAAGCACGTGCCATGAGCACCGTCGATGCGCCATGACCGCATCCGACATCCGCGACCTCCACGCCGCGTTCGAGCTTCTCGACTACGCCCTCCAGGGCCGGCAGCCAGGAGTCGATCAGATTGGCATTATAGCCTGGACGGAAGAACCGCTCCGTGCCGCGAAACAGACACGCGCTATGATCGTGCCATGCAACGCCCTTGCCGGACTGGAACGCTTGCCTCACCTTTTCTTCATCGAGCCACAGCGCGGATAGGAACTCGAATGCGCCAGCCATGAAGGCCGGGCTATTTTCATCGGCGAACACCAGCTCCTGCTCGGCGTTGAGATAGAACTGGTCGTTGGCTTCATCGTAGTCGACGTAGCCCGCCGCCGCCTGCCCGGAAAGCCATTCCCTTACAAGGCGCTCCTGGGTACCGGTGCGTGTCGAAAGTTCGGCGGCCGTCATCTTGCCGCCTTCGCGCAATGCCTTGAACAGGCCGAGTCTGTCGCCCAGCAAGACTCCCGCGCCCGTAGCGATCGCACCGAGATCGCCGACCATTTTCCCCAAGAATGCGTCCAACTTTTCCTGACTCGCTTCAGACATCGGAATCTCCCTTTGGGCTCGATCTCTCCCAGTAAAAGCCTCGCAAGGGGAGAAGAATGGCGAAATTGGAGCCCGGGCCCATCCTTTGGCGTCCACGCGCGGGCCGACCACCATAATGGCGGGTTCGGCCGAAAGCAGCTTCTTCGCCGCTGCCTCGACTTGGTCGATCGATGAGGGCGGCGCGGCACTGGTGTAGCCGATGCCAAGACCCGACAAGCCTGGCTGCAATCGAACTGGAGGAATCCAGATTGTTGGTAGCATAGGTGCCGATCAGATATTTCTTGCTCGCTTTTAGCTCGGCCTCTGTCGGCCCTGTTTCCGCCAACTCCCTGATCACGTGGCGTATCAGACCGAGCGTCTCGGCCGCCCTGTCGGCGCGCGTCGCCGTGGTCACGACAAGCGCATTGGAATGCTGGTGGTCTTTCAGGCTGGAATGGATACCGTAAGCAAGGCCGCGCTTTTCGCGCACTTCCTGGAACAGACGCGAGGTAAATGGCAAGCCTCTGAGTATTTTGCTTATCAGCTGTGCGGCTTAGAATTCCGGGTCGCTGCGTCCGATGCCGGGAAAAACCAGCTGCAGCGAAGTCTGCGGCGGGTCGTAGGCGACCAATTACGCCGGCCGAGCTCGGGGCGACATCGGCCACCGGGGCGATCGCCTGCTTCTGAGGCAAATCGCCGACCACCTCGTGGAGCCTTTCACCCAGGCCTTTGGCATCAATGTCGCCGACGACCGCGACGTGCAGCCCGTCACGGGCGAAAGCGGCCTTGTGGAGGGCGCCTAGATCGGCCGGCGTTGTGCCGGCGAGGCTCTCCTTGGTGCCCCTCGTCCGGCCTCGAATAAGGATGCGTGCCGTAGATTCTGCGCCGCCATGCAAGCTCGGCGATCGCGTGGGGGTCGCGCTCATTGGCGATGATGCTGGCGAGAATGTTGGCGCGGATGCGGTGGACCGGCTCCTGGTCGAAGCGGGGGCTGTTAGCCGCGAGCCTGAGCAGATCGAAGGCGGCGTCCTTCCGTTTGGACAGCATGCGCATCTAGCCATAAATGCCGTCGCGCTGCGCGTCGAAGCTCATCTCGGCCCCGGCATGGTCAACCGTCACCTGGAAGGGATCGCTGTCGAGATCGCCGGCGCCCTCGTCGAACAGGCCGGTCATCAAATTGGCCAGTCCCTCCTTGCCAGCCGAGTCGTGCGTGGTGCCGCCGTCGAAGACGAAGCGGATGGCTCCGGTCGTGGTGACGGGACGGACGATAAGCAAGGTTCGGGGCGAAGTGATTTGTTCCGCGGCGGCGGTAAGTTGTGGTGAGGTGATCATGCGACGTCTTCTTTGGTCGGGCACGTGTTTGCGGATGATCGTGCATGTACCGTGCCAATTGAGAAAACCATTTATACGCAGTCTGGTAGATCTGACTCTGCTACGTTGCGTATCCGACATTGTCGGAAATTGGACAGCGCCGAACGCGAAGCGGCTCGGGGCTTGTGACGATGCTTGCGCGTGCTGCTGCGGAGGGGATATGAATGCGCCTCGAACTGGCGCGAGGCCTTCGAGGATGCCGGATTACTTAGCAAGGAGAAGTTGCTGGCGGACGACCGCCCATTTGAACCGTTTAAACGAAAATCCACCCCTTTAACGTCCCAAGATGCAATCTCCCCGCTCTCGAAGGCGAGAGAGTGGCAAGGCACAAGCAGGAGCGACATTCCTATTTTTGGCAGATCAGGATATTTTACTTAGCTTCTACAACTTAAAGTTGCATAACGCATATTATAGAGCTCGGTGGCGGTTTTCTAGCTGTTGCTTTTTCTCTCCTGCCGCAGCTTACGAAGTTGTGGATTTTCTCAGTAAACTGCGGGGGTTTGAACCATGGTGTCAGAGTCGGAAACGACAGCACATCGCCATGCTGTTGGGGGCGTCCACCGCATCGAGTAGGGCTGAGCATGAGAGGGAAGGCGGATAGCCGAAGCGTGACAGTGCGATGACCCGAAAGCCTCGCCAAGCCGATCCCCCGATGAGCGAACCTCGGCCCAACCTACTCGGACTCCAGAGCGAAAAGAGCGCGTGCGGCGGAGCGACTTGCGAGGAAAATGGAAATGGCGCCTCGGCATGACTGACTCCGACTGCCTGAGCTGCCTTGGCGCCGGCATCGCCTTTCAGTGCGCGCAAGGGGAGCGTTCCGGTGGCCAGTGCTGCCTTGCTGGAACGAGCAGGTGGGCTGTTCTAGCAACACGTTGAGTGCCCGGGCCGCCAACAATGAACAAATGCGCAGGAACGCTCGATCCGGCGCCTTCGGCAGGCCTGAGACCCTACAACCTGTGCAAGTGCACAGGTAGCGAAGAGCGTGCAGGTTCGAGCACAATGGGCGTTGGCGCAATTTCCATGCCGACCACCAACGGAGATATCTGCGATGACCAGCAACATGCGGCTAATGAAAGCGAGCGAGATTCCCGCCTTCGTCGACAAGGTGATCGAGGCTGGCTGCGATATCTGCGCGGTCGGTCACTTAGGCTACTCACTGGGCGATGTTGACGGGAAGGTACCCTGGCGCAAGGTAAAACGAATCGTGGAAGAGTTTGGCGATCGTGATCACCTGCTACCGGAGATCGTTGCCTATCTTCACTCGATTGGTCGGTACATAGAACTCTCGTCGTCGACAAACGAGGGCCGGAGACCGCACAAAACAGGCACTCGAAGTCGCAACGAATAAAGGACGGATCGGATACGATTGTCGAAGCCGGCTCCTCACCGACAGTCACGAGCTGAACTTTGGGACGGGTATCGACGCCAATGAGCTGTGGTTTGCCCAACAGGGCAATACCCTCGTCTTCTCGTACTGGCCGCCGCGGGAAAGGGTCGGTCAATGACTGTTCGCCGGGCAATGTCATCGAAACTATCAAGTCCGGCGACGGCAAGTGCTTAGCCATTCCGACGTGGCAACTCTGGTCGCGGCCATGGCTGGTGCTTGCGGCCAGGCTCTCGCCCTCGGCCGGCAAGGAAGCGATCCTCAGGATCGATGTCGCGGGAGAAGCGGCGCGCGGTCCTCTCCTTTCCGATCTTGCCGCCACCATCCCGGGCTCGTTCCGCCTCATCCACTGGCGGCATCGACCATGTCCAGCGGCAGCCGGTCGGAAGCCTGTTCCTCGGTGTCCCCACCAGCGCGGGCCATGTGCGGCATGTCATCGATTTTCTGACGGGCCGCGGCGCCCGGGTGGAGGTACTCGGCTATGTCGCCGATAATGATTGAACTGCTTTTCCGCTCGCTCTGGGAAACGTTGCTGATGACTGCCGCCTCCGGCTTCATCTCATTGGTGGCCGGCCTGCCGATCGGGCTGGCGCTCGTCGCCACCGATCTCGGCGGCATCGCCGAGCAGCTTTGGGCGAATCGCGTCCTCGGCGCCGTGATCAACGGCTTCCGGTCGGTCCCCTTCATTATCCTGTTGGTTGCGCTGATCCCGGTAACGCGGCTGGTCGTCGGCATCCCTTGGCGGGAGGGGCTTTGCCGTCATCAACAATGCGGCGGACCGCTCTCTCCACGCCAGAACGCCATGATCCGCAAAACGGCGCTGGCGGCAGTTCAACGTTGAAAAGCAAAGGCCTCGCGCCAGCATCCGGCCACCCGATGCCCCGCCGGCAAGAGGTCCGCGCCGCCGTCCTGGACGAGCTTCCCGCCCTTGGAAAGTTAGGCGTTCCCTGCCGGCGGTATCGAAGCGCTTTCGCCGAACTCCTCGACTTCTATTGATCGGATTGCCGATATATTCTGCCACACGCGGGCGTTTTTCTCGCCAAGCGAAACCGCGACGACCTTGATGGGGAACCGCGCCAGCAGGGTGGGCGCATCTCGCGCCAAGTCCAGTGCCACCGACCATGCGAGATGCCGATAGTTGACGCGTCTGTCAGTTCGCGCGGCCATATTCATTCTGGTGCCGATCTGTTGCCTTTTCTGCTTTTCCCATCCGTTTTAGGCCGAGCCATTTGTGGAGGGGGCGGTCAATAGTCGAACGGACGAAAAGGGTTCTAAGTATAGTGGGTGGGAAGTCTTGAAACGAGCCACCCGTGTCGAGGAGAGGCTCGTTTTAGCTATTTTGCAGAGAATGGCCGGGAAGCAGAGCCGCTAGCCAAGACACTTCCGGATGCGTCCAACGCCTTTACGGTGATGTTGTAGAAATGGGTTCCCCTGTCGGGGCATGGCCCGTTGTATCGGAACGTTCCGTACGGCAGCAACGTTTGCCCTTTGTAAGCAACGGTCCCGCTGCCGTGGTTATAGGCAGAACTGCTATCCGTCATCGTGATCTGGAGTTTTGCCGTACCTTGAGGAACGCCCGACAATGTTATTGGGGGCGACTTCGGGTCAAGCATCTTTTCGTAGGTCCCCATTCAAATGAGACACCAAGCCCGGAAGCGAACGCTCCCGATGTCGAAAATGCAAATGCAAACAATAGTCTCTTCATAGTTTCCTCTGCAGACAAGGCGGATGGAATTGGTCCCACCAGAACGCCAGCCGGAGGAAGACTAAACGATTCCTTTTGAGCGCAAAACGCCAAAGTGGACGTGCCTTTCAGGTAAGGGAACGAGGCATCCAGCGTCCAGCGGAGCCAGAAATTCGTCTCGATATTCTGAGGCGCCATGCCGAGCCACCGCGCCGCGCCGTATCCTGATACGCCCGGGAGCCGACAGGACGGTGCCGTCCGACTTCACCATCACGGTGCCGCAATGTTTTGTCAGTTCCGTCACGTGGCCTCTCCTGTGGTCGCGCACGAAGGATGGAATCACGTCGTGCAATTGTCATTCGTTGCCGCGGCTGGTTATATGGTTGCCGCCGACAGTCAGAGGGAGCTTCCATGAATCCGATCAGACAGGTTCTCAACGTCCTGCTCCCCATCCGCCCAATTTCCGGCAAGAGCCCGGTCCGCTACAGGACAACCGCCCAAGCTCTTTCGTCGGCAGTCCGGATCGCACGCCGCCGCAAAGCTGTCGATCCTGCTGCATCATTCGCGACTGAATCTGTTATCGAGGAGATCGAAAACAGTTCTCTGCCTTGGGACTTCCTGAAGGACAGGTCCGACGATGCTACCCCGGAACCGACGCCTGCCATGGCCAAGAAAACTGTCGGAATTCCGATGAGTTCGCGGAGTGGCATCGTCGGCTATCAAGATGAAAGCAGACCCCATTGCCTCAAGAAAAATGTTACCGGGTGGAGTCCGTTGCCTCACCTCGTCACCGTTGGCATACGAGAAAAAACCAGACCATCGCCGGCAAAGTGCGGGTCGTGCCATTCATGTATTTAGCTGCTGACCAAACGGCTTCGCGGTAATGCCAGGAATGTCGTCTATCGCGACAGGTTTCCCGATTAAATAGCCTTGAGCTTCGTCACATCTGACGCGGCGCAGATAGTCGAGCTGTTCGGGAGTTTTGACGCCTTCGGCCGTTACCTCAATTCGAAGCTCGTCATGGCGGCGAGCGCGCCCAATGGCTCGTCGAGCAACAGGATTTCGGGCTGTACCGTTAGCGCCCGGGCAATGCCGACGCGCTGCGCCATGCCGCCGGAAAGCTGCCTGGGATAGGCATCGGCGAATTCGGCAAGACCGACGAGGGCGATATAGAAGCGGGCCCGTTCCTCGGCTTCTTGCTTGGGCACGCCCGCACCTCGAGGCCGAAGGCGACGTTGCCGAGCACTGTCAGCCAGGGCAGCAGGCGCGGCTCTTGGAAGAGCACCGCGCGCTCGGCGCCGACGCCATGCACCGGCTGCCGTCGATGGCGACGCCGCCGTTGTCGGCGGCCTCCAACCCGGCAAGAATGCGCGGCGGCGTAGTCTTGCCGGAGCCGCTGGCGCCGACGATGACCAGGCATTCACCGGAGCGGATATCCAGGTTGAGTGCCCTCGCACGGGGAGCTGACGCCCGCCGAGGATAAAGGATTTGGCGAGGTCGCGTATAAAGACCTCGCCGCCACTTGTTGTTGTGCCCATCGCGCTCCGCTCCCTGCTCAATTGGTCTTGGTTTCGCCCGGTCGGTTACTTGTCGCCTTGTCACGTCGCGCCAACCGCTCGGCTTCTGGCCGTGGGACAGGTAGATTGCGCGAGCTTTGAACCCCTCGGATGGCAGCAGAACAATCGCCAGCCAATCGAATTGGTCATAGTCGTTGTAGCCGACGTAGGCAGCACCACGCTTACCCTCTTGCTTTCTCCATGCTGCGCACCGCTAGCTTCCTCAACCGAGCCAGCTTGAAAGGTTCTAAAGGGACGATCGGCTTTTGGGCCGTGACCATATCAGCAACTAGATGGGCTGCCGCCGGCCCGATCCCAAATCCATGGCCCGAGAAACCGCTGGCGATTACCAAGCCCGAAATTTCGTCGACCGTATCGATCACGGGCACCGCATCCGGCGTGACATCGATAGCGCATCCCCAGCTTTCTTCGACTTTGGCATCAGCAAACTCTGGGAAAACTCTCCTTAGGTTGCTCAGCCCCTCGCTAAGGATTTTTTTGGAAGGCTTTGGGTTGAGAACCCGGGTCGTTTCAAAGGGGGTGACCTGATCCGATCGCCACCTCTTCGGGATGTTCATCTCCCTGAAAAACTGATTGCTGAAGCGGAGTCTTATTTCATTCCCTTCCGACCGAAAGGCGGGAAGGAACTGGAAGAGCAAACGGAAGCTATCCGGAACGATTTGCGCAATGTTCGCGTTTTTCTGCGCGATCGTATAGCCACCGTCAAGGCGCTTGCGAAAGGCGAAATCCCGACCGGCGACTGCACATTCAGGAGGCCCGTCGAGCCGCTGCGTACGCATGACCGAGCCGATGACTTTCAATTGCGGGAAATCGATGCCCAAGTTGCCGCAGAACAGTCTGGTCCAGGCGCCGGTAGCCAGGACGATGGACTTGCAGCGAATCTCGCCATGCTCCGTTACAACGGAATGGACCGAGCCCGCCGCTGTTTCAATGCAACGCACAGCACAATCTTCAACGATCTGGCCTCCGCGTGTGCGTAATGAAGCCGCCATGGCTTGCGTCGCCATGGAAGGTTCGGCACGTCCATCGCTTTTGGTAAATAGCGCGCCTTCCCAATGACCCATAAGCGTTGGGAAACGCTCTTTCAAACCACTTTGCCTAACTAGGGAGGAATCGACTCCATGCTCTTTGGCGAACGCTAGCCATTCTTCATACTTTTGGAGGTCCTTCTGGTCTTTGCACAAATAGTAGATGCCGGTTTCGCGGAATCCTGTCTCGATGCCTGTAAGTTCGTTCATTCCAGCCCATAGCTTTGCACTCGCGATAGCCATGGGTATCTCGGCTGGATCGCGCCCCATCTTGCGCACCCACCCCCAATTGCGGCTGGATTGCTCGCATGCGACATGACCTTTTTCACACACGACGACCGACAGCCCCCGTTGTGCAAGAAACAGCGCGGTGGCTGTTCCGATGATGCCGGCGCCAACAACAACGACATCTGCTCTCGCGGGGATGGCCTTCGGCGTCTGATTTGTTTGGTGAGAGATGATGCTCGGATCGGTCATTTGTTGGATCCGCCCACTGCTCGATCAGATAGCGACCCTGCCATGGCCGATACGGCAACATGCAATGCAACCATGCCCGGATCGTCGGTTCCTACCCCTTTGGATGGCTCAAGCCGCAGCCTCCCCATGATTGCCGGGCAACTGCGAAACTCCGCCAGCGCATCAGCGGTCGCTTGTTGCGCTGTGGCTCTCATCACTTCTGCAGTAGAGATCCCCTCGATGCTCCGTGCGACCCGAGCTATTCCGTCCAGCACCGTCTTGTCGCCGAGTCTGGCCTTTGACCGGGCCTGCATAGTCTCAACGGCATTTGACAACGCGGGAGCCATCTCGATCCAGGGAACTTCGTGTTTCGCCGACCAAGTCTTTCCCAGTGTGATCAGTCCCGTCATTGCAACGGCACTCAGGCTTGAGCCTGAGGTCCGCGCAATTGTTTTTGCAATCCGCATTAGGCTCTCGCCGACGTCATCCGGATAAATGGTCTCATCGGCAAGCAACGCCTGTGAAACTGTCGCCAAGGTAGTGCCCATGTCACCGTCACCACCCGCAGCATCAAGCTTGTTAAACCGATCTTTGCTCTCGACGAGCGCTAGTGCGACGCGCCGCATCGCGGCGCCGACATCCGATCCCGTGAAGATGGTCGCCATCACGCTCTCCACAGGGGACATTGGGCAGGAGCATTCAACAAACCGAGCAGTTCATCGTCGACCTGCATAACGCTCACCGAGGCGCCCGCCATTTCCATTGAAGTCACGTATTCACCAGCAAGTGAGTAGGCGATTTTCAGACCCGCCGCCTCAAGCAGCTGGGCCATTTTGCGGTACACGATATAAAGTTCTTCCAGCGGTGTGGCGCCAAGACTGTTGACTAGTACCGCTACCTTGGTCCCCGCTACGGGTTTGAGATCGTCCAACAGTCGCTCGACCATCTCTGCGGCAATTTCGTCAGCGGGTTTAAGCGCCCCGCGCCACAATCCTTTCTCACCATGAATGCCCATACCCATTTCAATGGCATCTTCTTCAAGCTCAAATGTAGGTTGGCCCGCCTGTGGTACTGTGCAGGCCGATAGCGCTACTCCTATGGACCGGCAACCAGCCATGGCCTTTTCAGTCACGGCTTTCACCTCAGGTAGACTAAGTCCCCTTTCCGCCGCGGCTCCAGCAACTTTGAATGCGAATATGATTCCAGCCACACCACGGCGCGTCTCTGCTCGATCCTTGTCTGCACTTGCAACGTCATCGGCCACAATTACGGTGGCGCAGTCCTTGCCCTCAGCGGTCAACATGTCATTGACCATGGCAAACACCATGGTGTCGCCGCCATAATTGGCAATGACTGACAGTACGCCCCCGCCGCAGTCAGCCGCGTTCAGGCACTCGGATATATCGTCGTACGACGGGCCGGCGAACACATGCCCGACAGCGCAGGCATCCAGCAGTCCTTCTCCGACATATCCGGCAAACAACGGCAAGTGCCCGAAGCCACCGCCGGAAACAACTCCAACTTTGCCTCCGGCCTTTTTCTTAGCCCGTTCAACGACACGGCCGTTGCTGCCTGAAATCCTGTAGGCACCCTGGTGCGCCAAGCTCATCCCCGCCAGCGCTTCATCCACATATTTCTCAGGACTGTTGATCAGCTTCTTCATGTTTTCGCTCTGCCAGTCTATCGCTTCGGTTCTTATTCGGTGGGGCTCCAAGCCACTGCAGTGTTTTCAAAAGCCCTCGCAATCCGTTGGGCTCGGCATTGGCATAGGTAAATGCGGAGGGTTCGCCGGGTTGTGGAACTCAGCCGTGTACTTCATTGGGCCTGCAGCCCCGGCGGCGGCACAAACAGGCTACCGCGCTCACGTTCCAACGTGCGGCCGATGCGAAGTGCCAAGGCATCGTCAAATTTTCTGACAACAATCTGCAGGCCAGCTGGCAGGCCATTTGATGTAAATCCGACCGGAACCACCAGGCTGGCGAGATCGAGGTAGTTCACCAGTCTTCCAAAATGATTGGGGGGCTGGCTTTCGTCTACCTCGGCAAGTGGTACTGGACTTCGATGCGAGCCAGGCGCGACGAACGCGTCAAATCCTGCTGCCGCTTCCTGAAAGCCGATCTGCGCCAGGCGGCGGGTTTCGAGAAGGCGGTAGTAAGCTGGTCCGCTGATGTCGCGGCCGCGGCTGATGCGTTCTGCAATGACCGGATCCACCGGGCTGTCGGGATGGTCGACATAAGCGCTGAGAAGGCCATAGCTCTCGACGCTCATGATTTCGCCGCCACGGCCGAGATAGTCGCTGATGGACAATGGCAGAGCGATTTTCTGGAATTGGGCGCCAAGAGCCGTCAGATCGGCGATGGCGCGATCATGCAGCATCCGGATGTCGGGCTCGACGCCGGCCAAATCCCGCTCGTGGAGCATTCCGATCCGCAGGCGCTTCACGCCGTCCTCGATCGTGGCAAGGGAATGGACGGAGGGAACGTGCCACGTGGCGACATCGCGAGGATCTGACCCCACCATAGCTTCCAACAGAAGCGCGGCGTCTCGGACGGTACGGGTCATCGGCCCGACGCTGTCATGTGTCGGGCATAGCGGCACGACGCCGCCGCGCCCAACTAGCCCGACTGAAGTCTTGAGGCCGACGATTCCGCACCAGGCGGCAGGCGTTCGGATCGAGCCGCCAGTATCGGTACCCAAAGCGGCTGGGGCGAATCCACCAGCGACCGCTACTGCCGAGCCGCTGCTTGACCCCCCTGCAACGACATGAGTGTCCAGACCCCAGGGATTGCACGGCGCGCCCTGCACTTGGTTTGTTCCCCATCCGCCATAGGCGAACTCAACCATGTTGGTGCGGCCGATGGCCACCATACCTGCGGATTCGAGCTTTTCGACGGCATTTGCCGAGCGGGTTGGCAGCCTGTCATTGAGAGCGTTTGAGCCGGCGTTCGTGTAATGGTCGGCCTGATCGAAGATGTCCTTTACGGCTAGCGGCACTCCAAGCAGGGGGGAGGTGGAAGTTCCTCTTGCTCGTGCTGCGTCCGCAGCTCGGGCGCGTGCCAGCGCGCCGTCCTCATCGACCTGACAAAAGGCGTGCAGCCGGCCATCCAATGCCGCTATGCGCCTGATGAGTTCGGTCACAGCTTCCACGGACGACAGTTCCCGCCGAGCGAAGCGATCCGACAGTTGCTCGATTGACCAGAACGGGTCAAATGTCATTGAACAAATCCTTTGTGCTGCTAGGCAGCCGATCCGCGACTTCCAATCACTGCGTCAACGACCAAGACTGCCGCTACGTTGACGACGACGATGACCGACGACACGGCAAAGACCGCCGGGCTAAAGGATGTATTCGCCTGTTGGAAAAGCCAGATGGAGAGCGGGAAGACATCGACGGAGTAGAGAAAATAGCTCAGCGTGAATTCGTTGAAAGACAAGATGAAGACGAGGATGGCGCCGGATGCGATACCGCCGCTGGCAAGCGGCAAGACGATCTGCCGAAAGACCTTCGGCGCGGAAGCACCAAGCGTCATCGCAGCCTCCTCCAACATGGGATCAATGCCCCGCATCGCCGCCATGCAGTTGCGCATGAGGAACGGCAGCCCGATGATCGAATGAGCGACTACGATCTGAAAAATACCAAAATCGAGATCGGACGCGCTTACCAGCACCAGCAAGGCAATTCCAAGAACAATGGCTGGAAATACCACCGGCAAGCCCATCAGCTCTTCGATAAGTGTCTTACCCGCGAAACGATATCGCACCAGCGCATAGGAAGCCGGGACACCAGCAAGCACACACACAAGCGAAGTGAGAGCCGCGATTTCCAGGCTGACAAGCAATGACTCCCGCAATCTTCCGATGCCGGCGTCCGGACCGACCAGCATTGTCCAGACCTCCTGATACCAGCGCAGTGAAAGCGCCGGCGGCGGAAACTGCAGCGTCTCGCCGCTGGTAAATGAAATCACCAGGACCATGCAGATTGGTGCAAGCATCAGCGCCAGCAGCATGCAAGTAATGCCTTTGACGAGCTGCCACTCCATTCCGAAGCGCCCGGTTGCGGTCGGCATGCTCATCGCTTGATCTCCACGTTGGTGCGGACGATGAGGCGGTTGAGCGACTGCACGGCGAGTGCCAAAAGGATCAGCAAGACCGAAAGCGCTGCACCGAGCGGCCAGTTGGAAAGCGAGCCCATCTGATCGCGGATTACAACCGCAATCGTCGTCACCTTCAACCCGCCAAGCAGCAACGGCACGACAAACGCACCCGTATTGAACCCGAAGACAAGAATGGCGCCCGCAGCCATGCCCGGCCAGGCCAACGGCAGAATTATGTGGCGATAGGTTCTGATCCGGTTTGCCCCAAGAACATTTGCTGCCTCTTCAAGCGATAGAGGAATTGAGCGCAGCGCGGCGGCGGCGGGCAAGACGGCAAGCGGGATGCTCGTCTGAACGAGTCCGAGCATGACACCCGTGCGGTTGAAGAGCAGCGAGAAGGGCCGTTCGGTTCCCGTTACGGCTGAAATTGCTTGGTTGAGGAGCCCATTCGGCCCGAGAATAGCCATCCAGCCGAAGCTTTGCACGAGCAGGCTGATGATCATCGGCAACAGAATAGCAATTAGCACGAGCCGTCGGGCGAATGCTGATGTTGTCCGTGTCATGAAAAGCGCAATGGGGAATGCTACGAGCGTTGTTATCAGAGCACTCAGCAGTGCCATCCAGATTGTGTCTACTATGATGCCGATGTTTCTGGGGCTAGCCAATTGCGCGTAGGCCCTCAAACTCCAGCCTGTCCATTCGGCATCCCGTTCTCCGACGCTCATGCGCAGGACGACCAGGGCGCAGACCAACAGGAGACCGATCAGCATGCCAGCCGGAAGAAGAAGCCTGATCGGCGGCTTGCGGATCGGCGCGTCTTTTTCCATCGACGGAAGCGGAGCGATGGGGTTCTCGATAGCGGTCATTGGCTAACGATTCTCGCTTTGCCGGAGTCAATCGTAACCCAAGCGGTATCGCCGGCAGATGAGGCAAGTCTGTTTTCGGTCGACTGCGCAATAAGCGTGTTGCCGCCGGGGAACACGATCTGCCAGCGGTGAAGACCGCTGCGAAACTGCGACGACACCACCTGGCCCTCAAAAGCGCCGCCGGGGTCGGCGGGATGAACGATTGTCTGCTCGGGTCGAAAAATAACAAACGCTCCTTCACCTATGTCGGTGCGATTTGCGACACGAATTGCTAGCCCGGCATCGGTCTGCACCAACGATGTCCCATTCGCCTGGTCGAGCACGCGCGCGATCCGAAGGGTGTTGGTGTCGCCGAGAAAATCGGAAACGAACCTAGAATTCGGTGCATCGTAGATTTCCTCCGGCGTCCCAGCTTGAAGGATCTTGCCAGCATTCATGATGATGACGCGGTCCGACATCATAGAAGCCGTTTCCTGATCGTGCGTGACGTAGACGGCCGCAATGCCGAGGTGCTTTTGGATAGCCCTAAGTTCGACCGCCATATAGTCGCGAAGGCGCCGGTCGAGTGCCGCCATCGGCTCATCGAAAAGGACCAGCGCCGGTTCAGTCACCAATGTCCGTGCCAAGGCCACCCGCTGAAGCTGCCCTCCGCTCAGCTCGCTTGGTCGTCGTTCCGCAAACTTTTCGGGCGAAAGCTGTACGAGTTCCAACGCTTTGGCGACTTTGGTTTCGATCAGGTTGCTGGCCAGACCCTGCATGCGCAGGCCAAAGGCGACATTTTGTTTGACGCTCATGTGCGGAAAGATTGCCAAGGACTGGAAAACCAAACCGACATTACGCTTGTGCGGCGGCTTTCCCGCAACGTCTTTGCCGAGAATGCGAACCTCTCCAGAAGTCGGCGAATCCAATCCCGCAATAATGCGCATGATCGTCGTCTTACCGCAGCCGGAAGGACCTAGGATTGACATGATCTCGCCCGGTTGCACGTCCAGATCGATATGGTCGACAGCCCTCACAGCACCATGAGCGAAGGTGCGTGAAAGTTTGCGGATCTCAAGGACAGGATTCTGTTCCATGTCACCTCAGAAGGTAGCGTTTGTGAAAGATGATGCGCACCGGTGTTGGGCCGAGTGGCCAGCCCAACACCGAACGTGATCTTACATCACTGCGTCTGTGTAGCGCTGGATCCACTCGTCACGCACGGACGCAAGGAAACCAGAATCCAGTCGGTTGGCGCGTTCCTTGATCACTTCGGGGCTTGGAATGAATGGGCTCTTCTTTGCCTTCTCCGACAAGATTGCATCTTGGTTGATTGGACCGTACCAAACCTCCTCGGCCATCTTCCCTTGCACCACTGGATCAAGAGCGTGATTAAGGAAGGCATTCACGGTCGCAGCATCGCCTGGGTGACCTTTCGGGACAACCATGTACTGAAGATCCACGAAGAAACCTTCGGCCAGATCGTACGTGCCACCAATGTTGAACTCCGGATTCGGGATGAATGTCGAGAACGTTAGAGGGGACATTACACCTGCTGCATTCACAGCGTCCGAACGGAACAAGTCGGCGATTTGGTTCGAGTTCGTCGTGATGGCCAAGGCCTTACCCTTCATTTTTTTCAGCAGTTCGAATCCGGGGGCAGGATTCTTGAGGTCACCGCCAGCGGCCTTCGCTGCGACAATTATCAGCTCAAGCGCACCGAGATTATCCGGTGTGGGAAGTACGATCTTACCCTCATTGGCCGCGTCCCAGATTACATCGTAGGATTTCGGTGGGGTGGTATAGCGCTTCGTATTGTAGATAAGACCATCGCTCCAAAGGAAGTAGCCGATCCCATGACCATTGGCACCGGTTTGATACTTGGGATCGACCCCGGAAAGGTTGGCGATTGCGCTAGTATCGGGCTTTTCTAGAAGCCCGGCATCGGCCAAAGAGTCCGCGCCAAACCCCGATAGGACCACGACATCATATTGCGGCTTGGATGCGGACGCCTTGATCTTCGCAATCATATCTGATGTGCTGCCGGTCAGGTCGGCAATGACCTTGGCGCCGGTCTTTGCCTCAAAGGTTTGCATAATGTTCTTGACGGCAGCCTGGCCAGTCGGATCGGACCACGTAAGGACCCTGATCTGCTTTCCTGCAAACTCCTGTGCAGAGGCTGATCTGATCAGAGGTGATGGCAGCGTTGAAGCTGCAATTGCAGCCGAGCCGGCAAGAAAGCTTCTGCGGTCAACGCGGATATTAAAGATTTTGTCCGTCATGCTCTTTACTCCCTTTGTTAGGACCCCTCTTAGTTTCTGATCACTTGATCAGAAGTGCACGCCCGTTCGAACCGGTGAGGCGCTCAACCCCATTGCTCGTCACGACGACAGTTTCACTGATGCCAAACCCACAGGCCAGCGCCAGCATGTGGAAGGCCATACCTTCCTTTAGTTCCCAATCTTCTTGTTCGTTGAAGTCGAGCGCTTCCCATTCGGCGGTCTTGGGCGGGAAGCCGATGCCGGTCGAGTAGCCACTGCGGTTGTAATAATCGGGCCGGATCTTGCGGATCGGCTTTCGCACCAGTGCATCGACTTCGCGGGCTGAGGCACCAGGCTTCATAGCCGCAATACCAGCATCCTGAGCGGATACAACAACGTCAGCGGCCCGCCTTACCTCATCCGACGCGTGGCCGATGGCCACCGTGCGCATCTGTGTTGCATGATAGCGTTCGAGACAACCGTAGAGCTCGAAAAGCACCAATTCACCACGCTGAATGATCTTCGGGCTCCAGTTCGCATGGCAGACGTTATAGCGGTATCCGGACATGATATGGTGCGGTAGGCCGGTATACTCGCACCCGGCGTTGACGCCGGCCGCGAAAACCGCAGCAGCAACCTGGGCCTCCGTGGCCCCATCGCAAATGGTCGCAAACGCGACCTGCTGCTCGATTTCGGCGATCTGTGCTGCACGTCGGATGTAGCCCACCTCGGCGGGTGATTTGATCACGCGAACGCGATCGACAAGCAAGCTAGCATCCACAATCGTGGCATCGCTAAGTCCATTGGTCAGCGCATCTGCGATTGCAGACGTCAAAAACCAGGACCTTTTCTCCAGTCCGATGCGTTTGCCGGCGGTACCGAAACCGCGCACCAGGGCGAGCGTTTTTTGGATGAGGTCGTCGCCCTCCTTCCAGGTGGAGGCGTCCGGGAGCCACGAATATTCGTCGACATTGCCCTTTTCCAGAAAGCGCAACAGCAGTTGCGGGTCACCGGTCTGAGCGAGCACGACGGTCTGATAGGCGAAATAACCTGATGTCTGGTGTCCCGTGAGGTAGTAGATATTCTCCGGTGCGTGCAGCAAAAGAATATCGATGTCCCGCACCGACATTTCTGACTGCACCTGCGCTACGCGCGTCTTGAATTCTTCAGTTGTAAACGCTTGCCGGTTGCCGGTCATGTGCTCATCCCATGTATGTGCATTTAAAGTGCCGAAACAGAGAGTCGAAAATGGCGGCCTTCGCGGAACGGGGCGCAATCGGCGGGAGGGTGCCGTCTTGACCACGCGATCCGCGAAGGCCGCCTGACCCGCTGCTCGTCGCCGACGAGCACCCGGCCTGATCCCGGATCCACGACTTGGGGTAAACTAGTCGTCCGGGTGTCTCAACTTGATCAATGATAACCGGACACTGCCCAGAGGCAGCAACGGTTGCCAGGACCCCTTCCGACTGACTTAAAGTGCGATCTGCCATTGGTCTCAGCCTGCCGACTCGACATCCACGCATAACCCATACTTCCATATTATGGGATTTACAAGAGCTTCTTTTCATATAATGATAAAAATCATCGAAGAGCCTTCAATACCGTTCACAGGTGACAACCCCCTCCATGACCATTGCCCGACACTTTGCAGATTTCCTTTTCGATGTCCGCGAGATCAACGGCCCCGCTGCTGAACAAGCGAAAACGGCGGTTCTGGACTTGACGACAGCCGCGCTCGCCGGCGTCAATGAAGATGCTACGGTCGCAACGCGAAAGGCGGCCCTGTCCGTGTGGCAGCATGGAAACTCGCCGATTTGGTTCACAACGCATCGCACCAGCGCGGCCGGTGCAGCTCTCGTCAATTCTACAAGTGCGTCGAGCTTGGATCTGGATGATGGTCATCGCGCGGCGGCCGGACATCCCGGGGCATCGATCATTCCCGCTGTTATGGCCATGGCAGCCGAATGCAGATGTCCAACCAACAGGATACTACCCGCGATCGCGCTCGGCTATGAGATCGCCGTCCGCGTGGCTGCCTCGCGGGATTTTGGAACTCTGACGACACTCGTTTCAGGCCCATGGGTTGGCTACGGCGCTGCCGCAGCGGGGGCTTGGTTGCGCGGCCTAGAGCCGCGTGCAATCGAGCAGGCCATTGCCATCGCCGGCTCGACTGCGCCGAACCTTTCCGCGGTCGCATACTCGAAGGTGATGGGCAATCACTTGAAAGAAGGCATCCCCTGGGCAACCGCGACAGCTCTGGTTGCCGTCGAACTCGCGGCCCAGGGCTTTACCGGGCCAGTCGATCTTCTTGACAACGAAAGCATCTTCCACCGTGGTCGCCTGCTCGATGGGCTTGGAACCGAGTGGGCGATCAACGGCATTTATTTCAAGCCTTACGGCTGTTGCCGTTGGGCGCATTCGGCAATTGATGCTGTCTTGGCCCTTAAGGCGCAGCATGGGATGAATGTCACCGAAATACATGCGATAGAAATAGAAACGTTTTCATGGGCACTTCGTCTGAACAACGAAGTGGCGCCGCGCACAACCGAATCCGCCCAGTATAGCGTCCCATTCTGCGTGGCCATGGCATTGACAAAAGGAGCCGAGGCGCTTTTGCAGATCACGAACAGGGACTTAGCTGATTCCGGGACCATCGCACTTGCGAGGCGAATTCAGTTGCGGGTTGATCCCGATTTTGACGCGGCATTCCCTCAGTCTGTTCCAGCACGCGTGGTAATAAGGACGAACAACGAGCGGCTGTCTAAGGAGGTCCTCGCCCCAACGGGTGAGCCCACAAACCCGATGGGCTGGGCTACTTTGGAGAACAAATTTCGAAACGTGGCAGAGCCCAGGCTGGAAGAGCAGCATATGGAAATCTTTCTCGCAGCATTCCGGGATCTTCGACAGGGCGAGCTTGGCAGGCTGATTGAAACTTTGCAGCGACCAATTCCGCGCCTTTCGTCGATAGACGAGCCTGCATTCGAGGCAACGAGCTGTTAGTCCCGTGTAGCTAGCCTCGTTGAGAGCTGTCGTGATAATGGGGCGACGACCTTATGGATCGTTTTGATCCGCCGGCTGGTTGATCGAGGTGCACGTGAAGACGACGACCGAAAGCGAGGAGAAGGCGACGGGAACGCAATTGCTCGATCGTTCCGTCGCTATCTTGAATCATCTTGGAGAGCTCGGCCGTGGCGGTGCGCGGGTTTCCGAGATTGCCGAAGCCTTCGGCCTAAATATGTCGACGGCACATCGAATCATCACCGGCCTTGAGCGGCATCGCTACATTGAGCGCGACGAGACAACAAAGCGGTACAGACTAGGGCTGGCCCTATTTGCCCTCGGAGCCAAAGCCGCGGACACGACGGGTATGCGGCGGGTTTGTCATCCTGCTTTGATGCGTATTGCGGCCGAAACGGGTGATACTGTTTTTCTTATGGCTCGCAACGGCTTCAACACCGTCTGCGTCGACCGACAGGACGGTGGCTACCGGATCGACAGCCTCACGGGACAGGTCGGTGGCCAGATACCCCTTGGGGTTGGCCCCGCTAGCCAAGCGATCTTGGCCATGCTGCCACCAAACCAAGCCGAGGTCATTCTAGAAACCAACGCACCACAATTCGAGCGCTACCATGGATTGACAGCGGACGAAATCAGGCATGCTCTGCCAGAGATCCGCAGGCGCGGCTATGCCGTCGATGACGGGCACCTTGTGGAAGGAATTTCCGCGATAGCGGTGGCAATCATCCTAGAAGGCGGAAATGTAGCAGGCGCGCTCGCCATCAACATGACTAGCGCAAGGCTGCGGAGGAGCAGCGTAGGCGACTTCATTCAGATTCTGCGACGTGAAATCGACGAAATCGAACGCACGATGAACCCACACGATGTTTCGATTGCCACCTAAGCTGGCAACCTTGTGAGAGCAGAGAGCTATCGAGACGGAAGCCCCTGTCAACTGAAATTTGATCGGAGACACAGGATCGCGAGCTTCTACAGTGCAATAAGGCTGCGCGGTCGGCAATCACCCAGCCCTGGAGCACGAGCCCGGTCGAAGGCCAGATCAACCGCCTCAAGACGAAGCGCCGGATGTACGGGCGCGCCGCCTATCCACTCCTAAAGAGCCGACTCCTGAATGCAGCTTGACCCAACCGGACGCAGGGACACCGAAAAAGTAGTCCCTGCACCAAATATGCGGAAGAACCCAGAATTGTCGGGCCATAGGTCCGGCGGAGCTATATCGTTGCTGGGCTTAATTCGTGACACTGAAACGCAGCGCGGAGATGCTTCACAATGATTTTGAGCACACATGCAGTCGTTGGCGGCGCGATTGCCAGTCTATTTCCTTCCGATCCCATACTGGCAGCCGTGGCTGGCTTTGCGAGCCATTTTGCGATCGACGCCATTCCGCATTGGGACTACCCGCTTCGGTCGATCTCAGTTGGGGAGGGTGCCGACAATCGGCGCCTTAGATTGAACCGAGACGTAGTAATCGATCTGATCTGCATTGGTGTTGACGCCTGCGCAGGCCTAGCACTCGCGATGTGGCTGTTTGCTACACCTTCTTCAGCTTGGGTTGTCTCGCTCGGCGCCGTCGCTGCAATCTCGGCGGATCCCCTGCAGTTCGTGCATAGCATCCATCCACGAGAGCCCCTTGTGTCACTCCAGCGCTTTCATGAGTGGATCCACTCCAACCGTAAGTTGGGTTGGAGGTTAGGGATCAGCTCTCAGATAACTTTCGCCGCCGTGGTGTCTTCGGTGGCGCAAGCCTTCAATTGAACAAGCAGTTCCTTTAATCGGCAAGTAGATTCCGAAGTGAAAGGCCAGCGGTCACGCCGCCGGCCTTTCATGGCTCGGGAGCGAGAACCATGAGCGCTGTCTTTGACGTCGGATCTTCCACGATCGATCGTATCCGCCATGACTTGGTTGACTGAAGATGCCGCGCTCTGGAGGCGCTCGGTCATGTCGTACGTCGTCTCGACCAGGAATTCTTGGCCTCGGTGGCCCTTGACATCCTGCCATCCGAAGAACTGGCACTGCGCGACAAGGGGGAACAGCCGAATCAGGGCGGCACCGCGGATGAGCCGCCTTGCCGCCATCAAAACACTTATAGGCCTCGTTTTTGCCTTCATGTGACTGCGAGTTCATCCACATGCTCGCCCAGTCCGCTTCCTTGGGTCGGCCGGAACCGGCAAGAGGCACTTGGGCGAAAGCCCGCGGCATCGAGGCCGTGTTCCTTTGCTCATGCCGATCCCAAGCGGCTGGCACTCCGTGGCTAGGGCATGGGCCAATCGATCCACACGGCTAAAGACAACTGTATTCTGCTTTTGTCTGCAATCTAACGATGTCGAATATGCGACACGGCACTTATGGCGCTATCATTCTGATACAAAACATTTTTCTCTTTGGCACGGAAAATGCACAATTAGCAGCGGATGCATCGCAGTTAGGGACCAGGTTTGCACTGAACCGCAGGATACCAGTCAGCACGACCCAAAGGCTGACACGTGGTCTCAGCAGTTTCTTGAAATTGGGTGTCAGCTTTTTGTAGGTCAGAGATGGTGAATACAGCTCTAGTTACCGGCGGTTCGGGGTATTTTGGGGAATTGTTGAGCAAACAGTTACTTGAGCAAGGAACCCACGTTCGCGTGTTCGACCTAAATTTCCCTGGCTTCAGTCATCCCAATCTGGAATTTTTCAAAGGAACGATCCTGGACCGTAACGCGGTCAAACAAGCAGTCTCCGGCGTGGACAAGGTGTTCCACAACGTCGCCCAAGTGCCTTTAGCCAAGGATGTAGACCTGTTCTGGTCCATCAACAAGGACGGCACTCAGATCCTTGCCGACGAAGCCGTTGCGGCAGGAGTCGTGAAGCTGATCTATACTTCCTCCAGCGCTGTTTTTGGCGTTCCCAAAGAGAATCCCGTGACAGAGAATACAGAACCCAATCCTGCTGAAGACTACGGACGTGCAAAACTCGCAGGAGAAATCATTTGTAAGAAAGCAATGCAACGCCATGGTCTGGATGTGACGATTGTGCGCCCGCGGACCATTCTCGGACACGGCCGCCTTGGCATCGTCCAAATCCTGTTTGACTGGATAGAACGGGGCCTCGACATTCCAGTTTTTGCTGGCGGGAATAACAGATATCAGTTCGTTCACTCGGATGATTTGGCCTGGGCATGCATTGCGGCATCGGATATGAGCGGATTTGCCGAATACAATATTGGAGCGGCCGAATTTGGCACAATGCGTGAACTTCTGCAGACGGTAATTGACCATACTGGTACCGAAAGCCGAATCAAGTCTATTCCGATGGGGCCGACTGCCCTCGCAGCAAATTTGGCAAGTACGCTTGGCCTATCTCCATTAGGCCCCTATCATTCGCTCATGTACGGGCGATCGATGTATTTCGATATTTCGAAAGCTCAAAAAGAACTTTATTATACGCCGAAGTATTCTAATTCTCAGATGATTATCGAAACCTATGATTGGTATCAGGCCAATAAGGCGTCTCTGAGCAAAGGCGGAGCGTCACATCATAAGTCGCCGGTCAAACAGCAGATTTTGGCGCTAATTCCGTACGTATTGCGGATGACCCCGGGATGAATACGCTACCCCTGATCACGGTTCTTGCGGCAGGCTTGAATTCCTGTATCGGCAACATGTTGCTGAAATGGAGCCGGACCTCCCTGCCTACCGACGCCGGACCAATCGATAAGTTTCTCTCAATTGGCTTTATGGGCGGACTGCTATTTTACGGCGTCAACGTCGTATTTTTTGCAAAGGCTCTCGACTCCATGGAGGTGTCCGTCGCTTATCCGATTTTGGCGGGTTCCGGGTTTGCGATGCTGGCGGTTGCATCATACTACATTTTTGGGGAACCGTTTCATCTGTCCAAAGGGATTGGCCTCGGTCTTGTCTTGGCCGGTATTATTGTTCTGTCTCGAGGAGACTGAAAATGGTATTCGATCGAGTGATTGTGGCAACACTGATACCTGCGTGGCCACTACTCGATGGAGAAGAAAAAAAAGCTATAGTAACTGAAGTCGTACCAAGCGTCACCCGAGCCATTGCGGGTGCCCCCTTTCATATTCGTTTGGCGGTTCGAAGCGTTTCGATCTTCCTGAGCCTTTGCCTCTTTTTGATTTCAGCCGGCGCGGGCGGCCCGTTGGCAAGCGCGCTTCGCGCAGACAGGTTTTATAATCTTCTGCAGAGATCGCCCGGTCCCATCAGATCCGTCGTGCGCCTTTATCGATCGATGACGCTGCTCGCATTTTATGAGCAGATGCCCGTGGCGGCAAGACTGTTGTACGTACGGCCTGCAGGGAATTAAAAGGCTTGGACCTGAAAGGCCGTTTTCATCCGAGCAACGCACTGCAACTGGAAGCGGATGCGGTGATTATCGGTTCTGGTGCGGGCGGTGCCAGCGTAGCAGATGTGCTGACAGCTGCCGGCATTTCCGTAATCATGCTTGAAGAAGGTAAGCATATTCCGTCATCATCAGCTTCTCCTATCGCAAGCGAGGCATTTTTGGCAGCCTGGCGCAGCGGAGGACTAACTGCGGCGATTGGGCGCCCCCCCATTAACTATGCCGAAGGCCGCTGCGTCGGGGGAGGAACAGAAATCAACAGCGCTATTACCCAGCGAGCTGATAGCGATCTCATTGATCAATGGCGCGAGCTCTATAAGATCGAGAATTTTACGGCGGATGAACTGTCGCAATATTACGAGCGCGCGGAGACGGCGGTAAATGCAAGCCTGACGCCCGGTCCGCTCGGACGTGCCACCGACATTCTGCGGAAGGGGGGCGAAGCGCTCGGCTGGAAAGTGTCGGAACTGAAACGGGGGCAACGTGGCTGCAAGGGCGCCAACCGCTGTTCTTATGTTTGTCCGAACGGCGCCAAGCAGTCCATGGCGGTGACCCTTCTGCCAAAGGCAGTGGACCGCGGTATGCGCCTGCTGGCGCAAACGCGGGTGGACAACATACGAATTGAAAAAGGCCGTGCCACAGAAGTCCTTGCCCGTTCACGCGATACAGGCGGACATGCCGTGGCAGTGCGCGTAAAAGCCGGCATGGTGTTTGTGTGCGCAGGTGCAATTCACACCCCGGCGCTTTTGCGCCGCTCCGGCCCGCGCAAATGCATTGGCAATACGCTGCGCGTTCACCCGACAATCAGGGCAACGGCGCTGTTTAATGAGCCGGTCGATGCGCATCAGTCGCGGCTCCCTCTGACGGCGATTACCGAATTCATGCCGGAACAACGCATCGGTGGATCGGTATTCACGCCCGCGATCTTTGGGCTCTCGCTTGCGGAAGACTGGACCAATCGCGGCGATCTGATGCGGAACTGGCGTTTTTGCGGCTCATATTACGGCATGATACGGTCGCGCGGAGTGGGCTCGGTGAGACCGCTTCCCGGAATCAACGAGCCGCTTGTCAGTTTCAAACTCGCCGATGAGGACTGGGTTGCTTTGAGCCAGGTTCTCACCCGTCTTGGCCAAGCCATGTTTGCGGCCGGCGCCCGCAAGGTTTTCCCGGGCATATCCGGCCATGAAGGGTGGACGAGCCCTGATCAGGTGCATGAATTCTGGGACAAGCCTCTACCCAAACGGGCAACCAATCTGATGACCATACACCTGTTTTCAAGCTGCCCGCCTGGCGAGCATCGGGATGCTTGCGCGGTCGACAGTTACGGACGGGTGCGTGGCGTCGAAAACCTCTTTGTCGCTGATGGCAGCCTCATTCCGGAAGCGCCCGGCGTCAATCCCCAAATGACCATCATGGCCTTGGCGATCCGGGCTGCGGAAGCAGCACTCTGTCATTCCGCACAAGAACGCGCCCGGTCAGCCGCAAGAGACAGAAACTAACGATCGTGTCCCAGGGAGTGGTGTAGCTGACGGCTTGGTCGCCGTGCTCTCCGGCATGGGGCCGGGCTGATCAGCGTGCCACGGCT